>CBFDAB010000077.1:0-10253 GCA_965602745.1 uncultured Campylobacterales bacterium | reverse complement strand
TCAAATGTCGCGGAATAGAGCAGTTCGGTAGCTCGTCGGGCTCATAACCCGAAGGTCATAGGTTCAAATCCTATTTCCGCAACCAATCAAAACCCACTTAACAAACTCCTAAATCCAATACAACTTACACACTTCACATTATTAATTCCGAAGGTCATCAGCCAAAACGGTGCTAAAGCACAAGGCTTTGTCGCGTCGAGCTAAAAAGGTGAAGAAGTTCACCTTCTCTTAACGCTCTTTGGCGGTTCAAATCCTATTTCCGCAACCAATCAAAACCCACTTAACAAACTCCTAAAAATATTCTAGTACTAGCTACACACACCACATTATTTATTCCAAAGGCCATCTATATAAACACTAAAAGTATTAAATATAAATATATATTCACACAATAACTTTTAAAAAAGATATAATATAAATATTGCACACAATGAAGTCTTGACAGAATAGACAGATGTTAATTCATTTCATTGATTAAAAGGAATGTAATGCTGAAGCCCTTAAATCTATCACAACTTTATCATGCCTGCGATGCCGGACTTTTTTCATTTACAAGTACTGAAGAGTTAGAAATACTTGAACAAGCCATTGGTCAGAAAAATGCTCTTGACGCAGTTGATTTTGCGGCAAATATCCAGCAAAGCGGTTATAACCTATATGCTATGGGACCTTCGGGAGGCGGTAAACACTCTTCGATCATGTCTTTCTTGCAGAAGAAGGCCAAGAGTGAGAAGATGCCCAGCGACTGGTGCTATGTCAATAATTTTAAAGACCCGAGAAAACCTATTGCCATTGAGCTTCCCTCCGGAGATGCGCTCAAGTTTAAAGATGATATGTATGAACTTCTTGAACTCTTAAAGGTGGTTCTTCCTGCTGTTTTTGATAGCAATGAGTACCATAATGATCAAGAAAACATCAGCCATAGATATATTGACAAGCAGGCAGAAATTTTTGGGCATCTTGAAGAAGAGGCAAAGCGTCATGATGTCTCCATGAACACGACATCCAAAAGCAGGATCACCTTTGTGCCCATTGTTGATGGGAAGATACTCTCTGCTGAAGAGTTCAGAGCTATAGGGGGAAAACAAAAAGAAGAGATAAACCGTAAGGTAAATGAGTTTGAATTGATCGTAAAAGAAGGCCTAAGACAGATAAGTTCACTCAACAAAGCCCAACAAAAAGAGTTTAAAGCCCTTGATAAAAGAATTACCAAAGAGGCTGTTGAATCAGTCATAGAAGATCTCCTCAACAAATACACTGGTTCAAAGAAGATCATCTCTTATCTTAATGATCTGCAAGATGATGTTGTTCGATATGTACAAGACTTTTTGACAAAGGCAGATGATATGACGGGTGTCCCACCCTTTATGCAAGCCTATTATACTCCTTCATTTTCGAGATATACGGTAAATCTCTTTATCTCAAACGGTAAAGAGAATACGGCCCCCGTGATCTTTGAGGATAATCCCATTCATCAAAACCTCATAGGAAGAATAGAGCATATTTCCCAAGTCGGAACACTGATTACTGATTTCACGATGATTAAACCCGGAGCCTTGCATAAGGCGAACGGAGGATATCTTGTACTTGACGCCAGAAAACTTCTTATGCAGCCCTTTGCCTATGAAGAGCTAAAAAGAGTGCTTCGTGCCAAAGAGATACGTATCGAATCTCTGGCTCAGCAGTATTCACTTATCAGTACGACAACACTTGAGCCTGAACCTATACCTATTGATGTAAAGGTCGTACTCATCGGAGAACGTATATTTTATTATCTTCTGTATCAGTATGACCCTGATTTCCAAGAGCTATTTAAAGTCAATGCCGATTTTGAAGATGAGATGCCCCGAAATGATGAGAACCATCAGCTTTATGCCCGGATGATAGGAACGCTTGCAAAACGCCATGAGCTGCTTCCTCTTACTCCTGCGGCTGTTGCAAGGGTAATTGAGCAGAGTTCTCGTGAGGTCTCTCATGCCTTAAAGTTCTCTACCCACCTTCGTTCACTTTCTGATCTTTTAAAAGAGGCTGACTACTGGTCTAAAAAAAGTAAACACTCAGCCATAGATAAAGATGATATCAATAAGGTCATTGATACCCGAGAACAGAGGCTTAACCGTATTCAGATAAAGCTGTATGAGCAGATAAGCGAAGGCACGATAATGATCAACCTCAGCGGAAGTGCTATTGGTCAGATCAATGCATTAAGCTTTATCTCTATGGGCGGTTATCAGTTTGGCCTTCCATCTCGTGTTACCGCAAGGACTCACATCGGTAAGGGAGAGATCATTGACATTCAGCGAAAAGTAGAACTAAGCGGTCCGATCCACTCCAAGGGTGTCATGATACTAAGCTCCTATCTTGTCTCTACCTATGCCCCTGATCTTCCCCTGAGTCTATCTGCGTCTTTGGTCTTTGAACAGTCTTACGGTATAGTAGAAGGAGACAGTGCCTCATCTACCGAACTCTATGCCCTCTTATCCTCTCTTTCGGGTCTGCCTATCAAGCAGAATATTTCCGTCACCGGTTCGGTCAATCAGTTCGGCGAGATTCAACCCATCGGCGGTGTAAATGAGAAGATAGAAGGCTTTTATGATATCTGTATGAATAAAGATCCAAAAGCCTTCTACGGAGTTATCATCCCTGAATCCAATGTCAAGCACCTTATGCTCAAAAAAGAGTTGCTTAAAGCCGTTGAAAAAGAGAAGTTTGCCATCTATGCCGTTAAAACGATAAATGAGGGAATATCCATCCTTACAGGAATTGAAGCAGGTGAGGCAGATGATAAGGGTCATTTTCCCTCTTCCAGCCTCAATGCAAAAGTGGTTGCACGTCTTCAGGAGCTTTCTGAAATAGCAAAAAAGTTTCAGCATAGAAAAGAGGATAAGAAAAAGAAAAAAGATGAATAGAAGAAGTCGAATTACCCTTTAGAGCTAAGCTCTTTAAGCCTGCTATAAAGCGCCCTCTCCTCTTCACTAAGGTTTTCTGGTATATGCACCTTCAATCGGAGGTAGATATCGCCTCTGCTCGTCTGAGCAAAATGTGGCAATCCCTTCCCTCCTAGACGCAAGACTGCATTTGGCTGGGTTCCTTGAGGAACAGTTACGCTCAAAGGTGCTTCAAGTGTCGATATCTCGATCTGCGTACCTAATACCGCGTCTGTCAATTCAATATCTTTAGAGCACCATAGATCAGCTCCTGCGCGTTCAAACCGTTCATTATTTGCCGTTCGTACTATCACCAAAAGATCACCTGCTACACCCTCAGTCGGACTTGCTCTGCCATGAGCCGCAATGCGCAAAACCATACCCTCTTCTGCGCCTATGGGTATCTTTACCTTTAATATTTCAGGTTCATCTACCCTTCCTGTTCCTGCACATCTTGAACAAGGCGTATCAATAAACTTTCCTCTTCCCCCACACTCTAAGCAGGGTCTGATCTCCTGATATGAGACATTCCCCTCTTGTCTTGTATTAATAAGATTGCCTGTGCCCCCACAATTCTTGCAGATACGGGGTTCAGTCCCTTCGGCAGAACCTTTTCCCTGACAAGACGGACAAGACCGAAGATGGCTTATACGAACCTCTTCATCTCCTCCGGTGATGATCTTTTGAAGGGGTATGACAAGCTGGACTCGTATGTCTTCCCCTCGTGCAGGGCCTCTATGACGACTCTTAAAAAAACCGTCAAACACGCCTCCCCCAAAGCCGCCAAGATCAAAATCGAAACCTCCCCCTCCTGAAAATATCTCATCGAAATTGATACCGCCGAAAAGATCTTCTTGTGAAAATCCGGAGACCCCGGCAAAACCCCTGTTGTCATACTCTTCACGCTTTTTAGGATCAGAAAGTACTGCATAAGCCTCTGCTATCTCTTTGAACTTCTCTTCGGCGTCAGGCTCTTTGTTTCGGTCGGGATGATATTTTAGAGCCAGTTTACGAAAGGTATCTTTGATCTCCTTGTGATCAGCATCCTTCTTTAGGCCAAGAACCTCATAATAGTCTCGCTTATTTTCCGTTTTTATGCCTTATCCCTTATCATGATTCATGAAAGTCTGCATCAACAACACGTTCATAAGGTTCATCACCGCCTTGTCTTTGTGAATCCTGATGACTCCCCTCCTGATTTGGACTGGCCTCTGCTTGAGATTTTGAGTAGATAGCAGTTCCTGCCTCTTTTATTAGTTCTTTAAGTGCCTCAGAGTGCGCAGTCGCCGCTTCTACATCACTTCCTTGAACAGCCTCTTTCGCCTCTTTTAGTTTGGCTTCTATCTTATTGCGCAGATCTGATTCAAGTTTGTCTGCATGATCAGCCAAGAGCCTTTCAGTCTCATAGCAGATAGCGTCTGCCGTGTTTAGCTTGTCTGCCTTATCTTTTCTTAGTTTATCTTCATCAGCGTACTTTTCCGCCTCTGAGACCATCTTCTCTTTATCTTCGTTAGAGAGTCTTGTGGATGCCGTGATTTTAATGGATTGACTCTTTCCTGTGGCGACATCTTTGGCCGTGGCATTAAGAATCCCGCTTGCATCTATGTCAAAGGTAACATCAATTTTTGGCATACCCCGTGGAGCCGGTACTATTCCATCCAGATTAAACTGCCCAAGAGAGGTGTTGTCAGCAGCCATTGGCCTCTCTCCTTGAACAACATGCACAGTAACACTGGTCTGCATATCAGCCGCTGTGGTAAAGGTCTCCGTATGTTTAACAGGGATAGGAGAGTTTCGAGAGATCAAGGAAGCCACCACACCGCCCAGAGTCTCCACACCCAGACTAAGAGGAGTAACATCCACCAAAACGATGTCACCGACTTCACCCGAAAGCACGCCTGCTTGTATGGCTGCCCCTCCGGCAACACACTCCATGGGATCAACACCCACTTCTGCTTTTTTCCCCAGAAGTTTCTCAAAATACTCACGCACAACTGGCATCCTCGTAGGACCGCCTACAAATATTACCTTATCCACGGCACTTGTACCGGAATCTTTTAGAGCCTGTTCTATAGGCCCCTTGCAACGCTCTACGACAGGACGGACAAGCCTTTCCAGATCTGTACGCGTCAGGTCTATATCAAGATGTTTATCAGCTGAGATATAAGGAAGGCTGACATGCGTTGTAGTACTTGTCGTTAGTTCGATTTTTGCCATCTCTGCGGCTTCGATCAATCTTGCGGATGCTTTTTTATCTGTTGTTACATCTATGCCCGTTTGTATCTTGAACTTTTCGGCAAGATTCTTAAAAATGCTCTCATTCATGTCCGTTCCGCCAAGCTGAGTGTCACCGCTTGTCGATTTTACTTCAAAGACACCCTTTCCAAACTCCATGATCGTCACATCTAGCGTTCCGCCCCCAAAATCTATAACGGCGATCTTAATATCTTCATCACTTCTATTCAGACCATAAGCGAGTGCCGCCGCGGTAGGTTCATTAACAAGGCGAACGACCTCTATACCCGCGATCTTACAAGCATCTTTAGTCGCGCTTCTTTGGTTATCATCAAAATACGCAGGTACGGTAACAACGGCTTTCTCAACCGGCTCGCCCAGATAAGCTTCGGCATCGTTTTTTATCTTTTGAAGCAAAAAAGCCGATAACTGCTCAGGCGTGAACTCTTTGTCTCTTAGTCTGATCGTCTCGCGCTTGCCCATCTTTCTTTTAAAAGCGCTTGCCGTACCTTCAACATTTTCCGCAGCCTGCCTGCGGGCAGGTTCACCCACAAGTCTGTTTCCGTCTGCGCTAATGGCAACATAACTTGGAAATGCCTTTCCGCTGAGGCTGATTCCCTCCGTGCTTGGGATAATAACGGGTTTGCCTCCGCGAAGCACTGCTGCTGCAGAATTTGAAGTCCCAAGATCTATTCCTATAATTGCCATAATATACCTCTTTCAAAGATTCACGTCTCATATAATCATATGAGATCTTCTTGTTAACACCCTATCTTTTCTATGACTCAGTCTTGATCTCTATTTTTTTCGTATCTTTCTTTGGCAGCATCTTTCTTGGGATCTTGATACTTAAGATACCGTCTTTATAGCTTGAGTTTATATTCTCCGCGTCTGCGTCGTCCGGAATATCAAGAATGCGCTGAAAAGAGCCGTAGCTGCGTTCGACTCTGTAAAAGTCTTTCTCTTTCTCCTCTTTTTCCTGATGCTTTTCGCCTTTGACCTTCAGGGTATTACTGCTGTATTCAATGCTGATATTAGCTGCATCTATGCCGGGAAGTTCAATTGTCACGCTGTACTCTTTTTCATCCGAAGCAACGTCCAAAGAGGGTTTGAACCAATCTGTTTTAAACAGTGAATGGCTTGGCCATCCTGTTCCAAAACCGTGTTTTAGTGAATCAAAAAGACGGTTAACCTCCGTATGCAGATCATGAATGGAAACAGGAAGTTCCATTTTTCCTGCCTCATGGCGTACGGGCACGACTTTCCCACCCTCTTCTTCCTCTTTTTTGAACCAGTTCCACGGTGCCAATTTATCAAAGTTCATTATAAACTCCTTGTTGGAAATATTTTTGTTGTTTAGAATATTCTAATATGTAAACACACTTATAAATATTAAAAAATTAGATTATAGTAAAAAGTCTCTGACTAATAAAAGCAAGTGGGATAAAAACAGTAATAGGAGATATTAAAGATTGATAAGTTAAAAACAGTCATCGCTTTAAACTTGTTTTTACATCAGGACGTATTCTTAAAAAAATGGGATATTTTGGGTTTCCCAGTCCCGTAAGACCATAATACTTAAAACTTATCACACTCCCTATATTTGGCGGATGAGTCCTCTGCTCATCTATAAAACCGGAGCCGATTTTTATATGCTTTCCCTCGAAATCACACTCCAAAGCGCCCATCTGTCCGCTAAACTTTCCCCTGCCTTCTATAACAGAGACGACCGTACACTCTGCATCCATAAAGGGTTTATGCTTAAGTGCATCTGAAGTCCTCCCTGTATAATAGGCCTGGCTTGGATCACGAATCACAATCCCCTCTCCTCCAAGCGCTATAACCTCATCAAAATACGCTTTTAACTCTTGCATCTGCTTTATCTCTGTCTGCTTGATAAGACGAAGCCTGTTGGAAGAGCGCGAAGAGAGATACTCTTCCAGAACATTCAGCCGTTGCAGAAAATCACCTTTTTGTTTCGGCACTTCAAAGATGTTAAATGTCAGCTCTTCCCAACGCTCTTGAGCATCTTTACTATTCACAATCGAGACAATGTGTTCAAAGTCCCCCCTCTTAGTCCATAACTCACCGTCAAGAGCAAAAGCAGGGAAGCTTTGCGTAAATGTCCATGGAGGATTAAAGACTCTTCCACTGCGAGATATCAGTCTCTTTCCATCCCAAAAAGCCCGAACACCATCAAGCTTCTCGCTCATCATCCAGCCGGTAACATTCATATCATCATTATAGGTCTTCAGTAGGAAAAGTTTAGGAGAATCGGCATGTAGAAAAAGTGAGACCAGCAAAAGCAACAAAACTCTTCTCATTTTCAACCTTATATAAAAACATATGTCCAATCTAACACATTCTTCTCTTGCTCTAATCCGCTAAATCCGTTTAATCATGCTGACAACTTCTCTTTTCTTTTTCTCGTCAACAAATTAAGCCGATTTAAGGGATTATGCTTAATATAAGTGAGGCATAAGCCCCTCTTATACACTTAACTCTTTTTTAATAGCATCATATTTCTTCTGACCTATTCCCTTGATCTGCATAAGTTCTGCAGTCTTCTCAAACTTGTGCGTACTGCGATACTTAATGATCTTCTCAGCCGTACTGCTGCCTATACCCTTTAATGCACTTAACTCTTCAGCGCTCGCCGTGTTTAGATCAACAGCAAAAAGCTGCATACTCACCATTAACCCTACCAAGAAAACAAGTAACCTTTTTCCCATAACTACTCCTTATTTTTATTACGCAAGCAGTATATAAATAAAGCAGTAAAATAAAAATCTCACAAAACAACTAGAGTTTATTATTAAGTTTTATTATTATTAATTATTAAATAAGAAGAAGTGCCCATTATATATAAGCCGAATAGGCGAAGAAATATGTCTAAAACAATTAAGGTAGATATTTAAGTTATCACTCTGAGGAGTATCTCTGTATGTACTCCATCAAGTAAGGCATTATTTTCTAAAATGCTTATAGACCTTGTCAAAGTCAATACTGGCTTGACATAAGGTCTCTTTAAAAGCATTATAACGCAGAAGGTGAACTTAGCAGAAGAGAAGCCACTCTGGGGTACTAGAGACGATTATACGGATTTAAAAGTCTGTTTTCAATCATACTAACAGAAAATCAAGATATCATCACTTCAGTGAATCGTCTACTCTTTCTTTTATCGCTTAAATCACGCTGACCACATCTCTTTGCTCTATTTCAAGCATCAACGATGCATCTAAGAAGTCACATCTATACTAAAGCTTCTTCTTTTCTGCCCGCCTGGATAAACTCCAAGAAGAATGCCAGAAATACAGATAGTATAAGACCTGTGACAAAGGCCACAACAATGATCAGTTTCTTCTTCGGTTTCACCGGGTAGTCATTTGTAAGTATCGTACCGATAACTTCCGTATTTTTATAGTTATGCGGTTTACTCAACGTTCGCAAGGTATTTAATTCTTCTTCTAATCTTGGGATATGAAGTACCTCAAACTCACTTTTTTCACGCTCAAACCTTTCTAATGCATCTTTAAGTTTTATAAGCATATCTGCGAGATATCTTTGTTCATTGATCTGTATCGTTGCCAAGGTAGGATTAGAACTCTTTATCTTTTTTAGATTTTCCTGAACATTTATAAAATTTTCTTCATACAGCTTGATATCATTCGTATATCTGAGCATCTTTTCTTTCAGTGCAGGCAAGGTTTTATTTTTCAACAGCAGAAGTTTTCCTTCGGCCTGCTCGATCTGTGCTTCTCGGAACTCTTTTACGTCATCAAGCGTGTTTTGATGTTTTTTCTGCGTGTATTCAACCACTTTGTTTAGCTCCGCTATAGCGACTTCATTTGAAATCCCCTGCGCTGAAACTTCAAAATAGTTGTTTACTTTTTTGACTAAACCTATTCTCTCGATCCATGCGTCTCTATCTTTTTCATTTTTAAGCGTTTCTATATACAATATGTCCAATTCTTTTACCAACTCAGAACTATCAGCAATAATCACATTAGCATTAGCATTAGCATTTAGCTTATATTCGCCCACCTTTAGTGTAGCTTTGACCTCATAGATCGGTGTTGCCAACAGAGCATAAGCAATAGCCAGTGTCGTTATAGCAGCCGTGACCACGACGATCAGTTTTTTGCGCTTCATCAGCGTCTTCCATAACTCTCTTAGGTCGATCTCATCTTC
The DNA here is from genome assembly GCA_965602745.1 of uncultured Campylobacterales bacterium. Classification (GTDB taxonomy): domain Bacteria; phylum Campylobacterota; class Campylobacteria; order Campylobacterales; family Sulfurimonadaceae. The sequence goes on along the minus strand of CBFDAB010000077.1, from coordinate 900 downwards.
TTCTATGTATTCTACTTTCCCACTATCCTGATTCATATACTATCCTCACTTTTATATTATAAACTAGTTTATATCTTTAGCTCTAATCCGTTAAATCAGCTAAATCACGCGAACAAGCCCTCTCACTTTTCTTAAATTCTTCTTTTGAGATACTATCACAAATAAATTTATTGATTTCACTTATATTTTTAGAAGCATCAATACGAATATGATTTATTTCTAGCTTCTGCAAAATATTTATCATGTTGTCCTGAATCTGCAATAAATAATCAATTCCTCTTTGCTCAATTTTATCATGACTTTTTTGGGACAATCTGTATTCCAACACACTCTTAGATAATTCAAGTACAACTATTAAGTCAGGTTTTGCATTTTCTAATGCCATCATATTTAATTCATACAATTTATCTACATTGAATTCTTTTGCATAAGACATACCAGAGACAAAACTTCTATCACTTATGATAAGCTTATCTATATTTGGTTTAATAACCTTCCTAAAGTGTTCCGCTCTATCTGCCAAAAACAAAAACATTTCTGCTACATTCGAGGTTACATCTCCATCCAATACCATACTTCTTATTTCTTGTCCAATTGCAGTACCACCAGGTTCTTTAGTAAAAACAGCATTCATATAATTTTTTCTTAAGAGATCCAATTGTGTACTTTTACCAGCAGTATCTATCCCCTCAATTACTATATACATATCACATATCCTTTTTAAGCATATACATTTTTTCTAAAGACCACGCTTTTAAATGTTTTATATAATAAATTTAAATCCATATATAAACTCATATTATCTATATAATCCAAATCAAGTTTAAGTGTTTCTTCCTTTGTCAAGGCATCTCTCAATGTTGCTTTTGATGTACATGTAATTCCAGGCTTAACACTTAG
>CBFDAB010000076.1:0-10316 GCA_965602745.1 uncultured Campylobacterales bacterium | reverse complement strand
TTGAGAGCAAGGCAGATATAACACTTGTATGTATAGAGAATGAAGAGCCTTATCAATTTAGTGGGATGGGATACTTTGATGATATAGAAGGAACAAGAAAAATATTCTTTGATTTCTGTTAAGATCTTATTATAGAGAAGATATCTAATAATAAAGATTATGTTCTAGACGAACTAGATGATGACCAAAGAGAAGCAGCAGAGTTTTTTAAAGCTATATAAAAACCTTTTGTTGAAAAGAGGTCTCTACTCTAAAAGTGCGGCTTCGCCTCAAGCAAAAGATTAAGGAAATGAATATCAGTTAAGATAATATTTCTCCTCTTTCCTAACGTCCGTAATATGAGATCAAAGAGGCTTTTGAGATAGTATGCGCATTGATGTAATATCCTACTAATGCAGGATTAGCATTTGATTTCAGCTCAATCTTATCAATATCAAGGGCATGTACAGTAAACACATATCTATGGGCCTTGTCTCCTTTTGGCGGGCAGGCTCCGCCAAATCCTGTTGCACCGAAGCTGGTCATACTTTCAACGGCTGTGGTCTTGCTTAAATCAACTCCCTTTGAAAGACCTTGTGTAGTTGAAGGAAGGTTAAAAACCAGCCAATGCCACCAACCGCTTCCTGTTGGAGCATCCGGATCATATACCGTTAAAGCAAAGCTTTTTGTCCCCTTAGGTGAACCTGTCCAAGAGAGTTCTGGAGAGATGTTTTTACCTGTGCATCCAAAACCGTTAAAGACCTCAGTTATTGAGAGTTGTCCCTTAAGATCTTTACTTGTAAGAGTAAGCCCTTCTGCGCTAAGAACAGCTGTTAGCATTAGAAATGCAATTATGATTTTTATCATCTGGTTTTCCTTTATTAAATTTTAAAACGTCCGAAACGAAAGAGACTTGAGACCATATCGATCGCATCGTTTATAGTATTTGAATCTATTATCATATCATGATAATGAGATTTTTTATGTGCATTATGACGTTTTCTCTGCTTAGCTCTGTTGTGTCTATGTTTTTCATCCAGTTCATCTTTGAGTGCATTATGCTTTCCGCCCAAGGCTGTCCATTCTTGTATTTGCTTTAGTTCCCCGGCATCAAGCCATATACCGTGATCTGCGCATACATCCATAATCACGCCGGAGCGATTAAGATAATTTTTTCTTTGCATAATATTTGAACACTCTGGACATTTTCTATACAACACGCGATCTTGGTGCAAAGGATGCTGCAGTAGAGAATGAAGTTTATGCGAATCTATCCAATAAGATGCAGAAACTCTTTCTTCCAGAAGTTTCTCCAACTCATGATGATCAAAAAAAAGTCCAAAACATCTTTCACATTTTTCTACAATAAAACGACTATTCTTACCAATATCAATGCTATCGAGATAAGTCAGACAATCCGGACAGATACGTTTGCTCTTAGGTAATTTAACACCGATACTGTTTTTGTGAAGTTCTATATCATTTCTAACCCCGCAATATTCACATATAATACTTTTAGAAGGCAGAGGCGCTGAACAATGTTTACATTTTGCCATTACAGTTCTTCTAAAATACTTCTTTTTTTAGCACTGTATTCATCTTCACTGATCAATTCTGAATCAAAAAGCTCTTTCAGCTCTAACAACCTCTCTTTAAGGTTCTTAGGAGATTGGTTTACTCGAGTATTCTCTGGCTGAAGTACAGAACCTGCCAGTCCTCCGCCTACTCCCATACCCATCATTAAGCCAGCAGCACCCACTTGGTTGTTCGCTGCGTCTTTCATTGCCTCAAGTTTTTGAAGTTCGCTAAAACTCACTCCTGCAGTAACTGCCCCATATTTTTCTGCTGTGATATCTGCGATCTTATTAATACGTTCTAGCGTGACTTCATCAAAGTCTGTTCCTTCAATACGAAAATCAGTCAAAGAAAAACCAAGTTTAAGAAAATCTTTTTCTAAGTTTACACCTAAGGCTTGGGATATCTCTTCACGCTCGGAGTCGATCTGTGCATAAGAGAATTTGGCACTAGCCAAAAAGTCTGAAATAGGCTGGTTAACACGAGAGAGCATCATCTCTCTAAAGTCGCTGACGCGATAGTATTCTTGAGGGCCTAAGACATTGACAAAGAAAAGTTTAGGGTCTTCAATCTTAAAACTGTAGTTACCATATGCCATCAGCGAAAGAGGGAATTTATACTTCGGGTCATCATATTTTATAGGAGAGAGTGTTCCCCATTTTTGGTTCAAGATACGTGTGCGTTTAAAAAAGTACAGACCCACCTTATGTTCGCTCTCAAAGGCTTGCATAAACTTAGTCACGGTTGTCCAAAAAGGGATATTCTGTGTTTGAAGAGAACGCATACCCTCTTGCTCAATAACAGAAACAACCTTTCCCTCATACACAAAGATACATCCCTGCCCTGGTCCAACGATAAGTTTAGAGGCATTTTTAATCTCATCACCGTTTTCACCCCAACGATAAAAGAGTTCATCCGCACCCGGATTGTTCCATTCTATAACTGATCGTAACTGACGTTTAACACCGTTCCAAACACTCATATGCAAGCCTTTTGTAATATAATTATTTTAATTATATTACAAAAATTAGATATTTCCAATTTAAGTACCCATGAATAATCAAAATGATAGTATTGCCAATATTTATACTTCTGGGGAGATGTTAATGATTAAAATAGTAATACTTTGTCTTGTTTCTATAAGTCTATGGGCGATAAGCAATCATGATGTAGCACAAAAAAACGATGATATTATGAGCGGATTTAAAGATGCTTCATCTGAAATGGTCATGACCCTTGTCAATGCCACCGGGCAAGAACGTGAACGAAAAATGAAGATGATCGTTCTTGAGAAAGAGAGCGGGGACATGTCCTTAATGAAATTTTTATCTCCGGCCGATGTTAGAGGAACGAAATTTTTGACTTATGAACATCTAGACAAAGATGATGACCAATGGCTATACCTGCCTGCTTTAAAACGGGTTAAACGTATTGCATCAAAAAACAAATCCGGCTCTTTTATGGGATCCGAGTTTTCATATGAGGACCTCAGCGCATCAAACATGCAGAAATACAGCTACAAGGGTGAAGCAAAGAGTGTTGTTCTTAAAGGAAAGCGGACCTATACGGGTGCACGCTATCCTATTGATAAAAATTCCGGATATACGAAGCAGGTGTCTTGGATCGATGCAAAAAACTATTTGATTCAGAAGATTGACTATTATGACCGTAAGCATGAGCTTCTTAAAACAGTTGATTTTCATGATTACAAAAAGATCTCCGGAATATGGCGTGTTGGAAAGATGATCATGAAAAATCATCAAAATGACAAACAGACTATTTTAGTCTGGAAAAATGAAAAGATTAAAACTGGTCTAAGAGAAAAAAACTTTCATAAACGAGTCTTAAAAAAATAATCCATTAAAGAGGTACTGTGCGTTTTATATTAATATTGTTACTGGCTACGGGCATTTTATTTGCAAAGGCCAAAGATAGTTGTTATTCTGTCCAACTGACTAGTTTTCTCATCAAAGATAACTCAACTTATAGTTTTGAAGAACAAAACTATCCTGAATCATGTAAACTGATATCATTTACAAACATGAATGCTGTCAGGTGTGGATGTTTTGAAAAATATGGTGATGCTAAAAAACAACAAAAAGCTTTTAACCCCACTTATTCTAAGTCGATGATTGTAACAACTTACAAATATCGATTTGCTTCTAATAAATCGATGGTACATAATACAAATGAAGATGAAACAGTAGTATTAAATGAAGGCAACTTTGACGTAGCACCTCTGATAAAGACAATAGATACTATTTTGCATGATCTACTTATCCAAGGTAATGTCGATCTTACTTTTCAAAAATATATTACACAAGCAAGCGGAAAACACGCTAATAATTACACTGCCTCAGTAGAAATAGAAGCCACTTACAATAAAGATGACTTTAAAGCCTTCGCCCAATTTAAAGCACAACAAGATTATTATGACCTAAAAGGTGCCTCAGAACATAATGATCGCAGTTATCTTCGTGTTAACGAACTGTATGCGCAATACGACCTTGAGGATTCACAAGTCTTATTTGGTAAGAGTGTGCGCTTTTGGGGAGCCTTAGAAGTACGCAACATTACCGATGGCTTTAATATCAGTGACTTTCGTTCAGACCCAGTCGAAAATGACAAGGTTGGTTCATGGAACGCTTCATACACAAGATATACAGATGATGGCGAGTTTGCTATCATCGCAAAGTTTAATGAAGAGGATAGACAGATGCCTGCCTATCCTTACGTATACTATCCTTTTACGAATCAACAAATCGTTTATGACAGTGATATAAAAACAGAGAAGTCAGCTAATCGTCCAAGTGTTTACCTTAAATATTCTGCTTCAACTGACGCTGAATATACACTTGATTACGCAGTAATAATAGAGAATGGATATGACTCCCAACGTTATTACACAGACATAAGAAACACTACTTCAAAGACAGTCAATGAACATGCCTACTTGGTTAATAAACTAATGAGTTACAACACTCTTGTCATCGGTGCGACACTTTATAAACTTGAAGCTGTATATACTGATGTCATAGATAATGATGAGATTTCTGACTATTTTCACCTTGGTTTAGGACTTGAGCATACCTTGACACAGGTTTATGAAGAATCTGACTTAGGTCTTCTTGCCGAATACTATAACTATCATACCTTTGAAAGTAGAAAACGAAGTGATATTGAGCTCTTTGAAATCTTTCAAAACGATATCTTTTTAGGCGCACGATATAGCTTTAATGACGGAAATGATGCCAGTATCGTTGGTGGTGCTATTTTAGACCTCGATTATAATGAGCAGGTCTATTATTTAGAATATGAAGGGCGTATCAAGGATATGTTTAAACTCAACCTTGATTACCGTCAAGTTGAACCTGCAAATGGTAATGTAACCGCTCTTGCACTCATGGGAAAACAGAAACGTATCAGTGTTAAACTGGGGTACTACTTTTAAATGAAAAAATTTGTAACTATAATTATACGATTTAGATGGTTTATTGCGGTGCTCATCCCCTTGATTACCTTGGCTCTTGGTCTACAGCTGAAAAACATAGAGTTTGAAGGCTCTTATAGAATATGGTTTGGAAAAGATTCGCAGGAGTTAAAAAAGTATGACAGCTTTAGAGCTGTTTTTGGGAATGATGATTCAATTATAATCGTGTTCAGTGATGAAAACGGGGTTATGAATAAAAAAGCACTGGCTACTATTGACAGACTGACCAATAGACTCTGGGAAACGCAACATATCGCGCGGGTTGATTCATTAACCAATTATCAATATATTCATGCAAGTGACGAAGACCCGGATGATATTTTAATTGAGAACTTTATAGAGAATATTGATGCACTCACACCCCAAGAGCTCAAAGAAAAAGAAGAGATCGCACGCAAAGAGGAGATGCTCGTAAACCGCATCATCAGCGAAGATGGCAAGACAACTATGATCGTCGGACGTTTGACACCTAAGGCCGGAAATATTTTCGGTGCTTTAAAACAGGTTAACAGAGTTGTAGAACAGTATGTAAAAGAAGAGAAGCAGAAGACCGGATATAGCTTTTATCTTGCAGGGGGTCCTGTCTTAAACATGACTTTTTCCTCACTTGGAAAATATGATATCACCACTTTTACACCTATAATACTGATAATATCTATGATACTTTTATGGGTAATATTCAGACGTCCTTCAGGGATGCTTTTAAGTATCTCTGTTGTTATCTTTACCTTTATCATCGTACTTGCAACTCAAGTCCTTTTGGGCTACAAACTCAATAACTTTACTGCAAATATGCCCGTTTTTATCATTGCGATTGGGATAGCCGATGCAATGCACCTGTACTGGATTTATCTAATGGGAAGAAGAAAAGGTCTTGATAATCATACCGCTATACATTACAGCATAGAAAAAAACTTTTTACCTGTCTTTCTGACTTCAGTTACCACGGCCGTTGGCTTCGCATCATTAAGTATATCTTCCATTGTCCCGATTGAAACCTTAGGGCTAGCAACTGCAAATGCAGCTCTATTGGCCTTCGTCTTGACCATCCTTTTTGTGCCTGCTGTTTTGGCGATAATCAACCCTAAAGTCAAAGAGAAAGAGATTAAGAGAGTACAAGAAAAGAGAAGCCACTTTGCCCAAAGGTATGCCGGGTTCATCATAAAACATGACATTAAGATCATATTGGCATCCGTTTTGGTGTTTGGAGCCATCGGACTAGGCTTAAGTAAGATCAAGGTAGATTCCAATACGGTACGTTATTTTAGAGAGGATGTTCCTTTCAGACAGACCGTCAATATTATAGAGGCCAGACTTACCGGGCCCATGTCATATGAAGTGGTTATAGACTCCAAAACAGAAGATGGTATTAAGTCTCCTGAGTTCATGAAAACTGTGGAGCGATTTTCTAAGGAATTTAAAGATAAATATCCGGACGTCAGACATACTTCATCCTTGGTAGATGTTGTTAAAAAATTTAATGAGGTTATGAGAGGGACTAAAGAGGTACCCGATAATCAAAACCTTATTGCGCAATATTTGCTTTTGTATTCTTTGTCTCTCCCTCAGGGCATGGAGATCAATGACAAGATGGATGTCAATGAACAGTTTTTGAGGCTCAGTACATCTATGAATATTGTGGACACATCTTTAGACTTAGAGATGATAGAGTGGGCTGAAAGATGGTGGGACAACACTCAATATTCAGCAAGTGTCAATGGACAGACCATTATGTTCGCTCACATGCAGCATGATGTCACCGACACACTTATCCAGTCAATTACCTTAGCTATCAGTGTGGTTTCTATTATGATGCTTTTTATCTTTAAAAGTTTCAAGATGGTACCCCTTTTTATCATTCCAAACGTATTGCCGATTGTTCTTGTAGTTGGTGTTATGGGCTGGCTGGGGATGACTATTGATATTGGTGTTGCAATATCCGGTGCCATTATCATAGGAGTAGCCGTTGATGACACCATTCACTTTTTAGTAAAATATAAAGAGGCCCGACTAAAAGGATATAACTTTAAAGATGCATTGACATATGTCATGCAGTATGCCGGTTCAGCTATCATCTTTACTACTATTATTTTAAGTATATCCTTTACAATTTTCAGCTTCTCTCAGTTTATTCCAAATGTTAATTTTGGTATAGTAACAGCCATTGCTTTAGTAATTGCCGTTCTTGTTGATTTAATAATGTTGCCTGCTATTTTAAGTATTTATGATGGAAAAGATAAGAGTTTTTTAAGTAAATAAATAAAAATTACTTATTGTAACAAAATTATGACATCTGCCTGTGAAATATTTTTTTTATATAAATACTATATAAATATTTAGCATAACTTCCTACAATTAAGACTCAATAAGGGAAGACAATGTTCAATATAGAAGAGATATTTCATACTAAATTTCCACGGTTAATAGAAAAACTACCATCTTCAGTTATACGCACTATTATCAGCGTAACGCAATTTGTCTTAAACGAAAAAGAGTTTCAAGAACTCAACAAAAAAACAGAACATCTCAGAGGATCCGCTTTTGCGGATGGGGCGCTCGAGCATCTTAATATAAGCTATACGCTCAATCAAAAAGACCTTGCAAATATTCCGTCAGCAGGCAGATTGATGATAATCGCCAATCATATCACCGGTGGTTCTGACGCCTTTTCTTTAGTGCAGCTAATCGCAAATTCCAGAGAAAACAAAAAAGTCAGAATGGTTGTCAATGGTATGCTTATGGGAATGAAACAGGCATCTGACATTATGATACCAGTAGATAATATAAGTGGAAAGATCACTAAAAAAAGTCTAGAGGCTATACATCAGTCTTTGGAGGATGAAGAAGCTATTATTATCTTTCCCGCAGGTATTGTAAGCCGTCTTTCATACAGAGGATTGCTTGACACCCCCTGGAAAGCAAGTTTCCTGAAAATGGCAAAACGCGCTTCTTGCCCTATTCTTCCGATCAGAATCAAAAGCAGAAACAGCTTTTTATTTTATTTCACTTCCATGATTTTACCAAAAAAGATAAGCGGTCTTTTACTTCCGCGTGAGTTCATCCGCGCTTCAAGACAAATTCCCCTGCATTTTCATATAGGGAAAGTTATCCCCTGCAGCTCCTACGCTGATAACACTATCACTATTCACGAATATGTCGATCTCTTTTATAAACATTTGTACACACTCGGTACAAAAAAAGATGAGATATTAAAGACTGAGATAACGATAGGGCGTCCTAATAATAAAAGGATATTAAAAGAAGAAGTGAAAAAATCCGAATTTCTTGGAAATACCATCGACGGCAAAAAGATCATCCTGACAGATGCAGTAAATTCACCATTTTTAGTCCGCGAGTTGGGCCGTGTTAGAGAAGTATCGTTTAGAGCCATAGGCGGCGGAACGGGTATGGCTCAGGACAATGACCTTTATGACAACTATTATAGGCACCTTATATTATGGGATGAAGAGGAACTTGAGATAGTAGGAGCCTACCGAATAGGAGAATGTAAAAATATTATAAAGGAAAAAGGAAAAAAAGGTCTTTACACCTATAATCTCTGTAATTTCAATGAGCAATTTGAAAATTATTGCAATGTATCTGTAGAACTTGGACGGAGTTTCGTTCAGCCAAAGTATTGGGGGTCTCGTGCTCTTGACAATCTATGGCAAGGAATCGGGGCTTATCTGGCACATAATCCAAATATTCAATACAGCTACGGCACAGTGACCATAAATGCAGACACACCAAAAAAAGCTGTTGCGGCACTGGTCTATTTTTATTCTAGCTATTTTGCCTGTACATCCAACATGATGAAAGCAAAAACACCCTATATCATCTCGGACGAAGACAAGTCCGAACTGGATCTTATGTTTAAAGACCTGTCTTATAAAGATGGCTTTTTTGTACTAAAAAAGCATCTGAAAGATTTGGAAACAACTATCCCGACTTTGTTCAAACAATATGCTGAGCTCTATGATGAAGGTGCTGTACGTTTCTTTGACTTTAGTGTTAATGATGATCTTTTAGGTGTTGTAGAAGGTTTTATCATAGCAGACAACTCGCGAATGAAAGAGTCAAAACGTAAACGCTATATTGAAAACTTTGAAAAGTTAAATATCCTAGATCCTGTTACAAACCTATACAACAAGTCACATTTTAATGAGATTATAGATTCCATTACAAAATATCAAAGAAAATCAGATATTAGTTTTTCCCTTGTTATGATTGATGTTAATCACTTTAAATCAATTGATGAAAACGAGAATATACCAGTAAGTGATGATACCTTAAAAAAGGTTGCTCTTACTCTTGAAAAGTCCTTGCGAGATAATGACATCATCGCAAGATACAGTGATAAAGAGTTTATAGTCATGCTCAAGAATGTGACAGATACTGAGATAAAGATGATTTTAGATAAACTTAGATATTCAATAGAACGCGTAAAACTTAATGATATTCAACATCTCACTTGTTCCATAGGAGCTACTCTATATCAGGCTCCTGAAAATATAAATGATACCTGTACACGTACAAAATACGCTCTTAACGAAGCGAAGAACAGTACAAGTGGTAAAGTCGTTATCAATCAATCAAAAGATCTATTTGGGCGACAGGAATACGCGTGCTGAGCGAAGAAGAAAAGAAATGAAATATTTAATTATGATCTGGGATTTTTTATTACTATTTTTTGCATTTTCAACAACTAAACATTGTGAAAAATTAAAATGGAATGAGGCTGAAAAGTCAAGATCCAAACCAATTCAAAAAGGTCAGAACAAATAAAGGCTTAGACTAAGTCTTTATTCGCGGCTATCCATCTCTCAAGAATGATCTTTGCAGCAAGAGAATCGATACGTCCATCTTTTTTCTGCTTGATATGCCCTTTCATGGACTGTTCAGCCTCAATAGAAGAGTGAGCTTCATCTTGAAAGTAGACAGGACCTTCAAAAGAGACTAGATTCATAAAGTGTTCAACTCTGCGGCGCATCTCATCCTCCGAACTTCCACCCATAGGAATACCGATAACAACAGCATCAGCCCCCCACTCGGCTATAATCGCCTTGACCTCGGAAGAGGCCTGATTACGGTTTTTACGCTCCACTGCATTAAGCGGTGTAACAAAATTTTTATCGGCTGAATAAGCAAGACCTATACGTTTAAGACCCAAGTCTATAGCAATAATTTTCATTTTAAATGTTCCAGTTAATCCGCTTAGCGGTTATTAATTTACTAAAGAAATATCGCTACGCGACCACCACGGTTTATTTTC
>CBFDAB010000075.1:0-10372 GCA_965602745.1 uncultured Campylobacterales bacterium | reverse complement strand
ATACAGGCCGTCAAGAGCTGTATTTGCTTCGGGATTGATACTGTTTTGAATTTCTAAGCTAAACTCGAAAGGAAGCTTATGCAGAGTCAAACCTTGCTCACTCAGTTCATATTCACTCTCATGTAGCTCACGCCCATCTAATACAAGAGAAATCAGCTCAAGCTCTTCTCCATGAAGAAAGAATGGAACACTATCCTCGCCTAAGCGAACAACATTCAGCTTACTCTTTACAAGAGTCTTTGTATCATGAAGTTCAAATTCCAGCTCTATTGTCTTAATCTCATAAGAGGGCTTCTCATAATCTTTTAAATATATCTTATCCATACTCATTTTAACTTCCTTAATACGTCTTCTAAATTTCCATTGATTATTATTGCTGATTCACTTATCATCAGGTTGAACATCCCATCAAAATCTTCTATCATAAGGCCCTTTCCGTCTAACCAGACCCCGTCTTTACAGATACAATGTCCATCATTTTCTTTTGTCTTCTCAAGCATTGTTGCCTCAGATTCTACATAAACATAGACCTCTTTGCCCAAGGCGACCCCATACCCTATTTCAAAGACTGTACCCGGATCAGGTTCACCATGTCTGAAGGCATTTAGGTTAACACACAAAATATCAGACTCTTTCATCAAGGCAATATTAGCCTCATAAATCACCTTTCGTATCTTTTCCTTAGACTGGGTAAAATCAACCTTATTATCTAAGGGAGCCAAACCTATAAAACCATACTTCTCACACAGTTCTTTTTTCTTATCTAAGACTTCTATGGCATTAGGATAAAAAACATCAAAACCGGCTAAATAAATCTTCTTTTTTTTCATGCAAGATTGTAGCAAATTAACGTTAAATTAACTGCTATTACTTATAATATCTACAGTACTAGTTAAGCGCCACAACAAAAAAGGAAGATTATGTCTAAAAAAATATTATTACTCTCAATTTTACCATTTATACTTTTAGCAAACGAGGAAGAAGAGTTTAAAGCAGGGCAAAAAATATTTGATAACACCTGCTCTTCATGTCATGTAGAGCTCTTAGATAAAAAAACAGCCCTGAAAACATTTAAAAGCCTAAAAGCCCCTCCTATGAATGAGGTTGCCCAGCAGTTAAAAACAAATATTATCATCAAAGATGATGACGATGATGTGCACAGAGCTGTTGTCATTGCTTTTATCAAAGATTATATAAAATATCCTTCTCTGGCAAAAACCATGTGTAACCCAAATGCTATTGACAAGTTTGGCATTATGCCTTCGCAAAAATCACGTCTTAATGAAGATGAGATAAATGCAATATCTACATGGCTTTATGACAGGTATGAAGGTGTTTCATTTTAGGCCTTTGTCTAAGTTTTATACTTTGCATTGCATTTAAGCCATTTTAATGCTAACATATAACAATTATTAATAAAGAAGTAAAATGTCTAATTTTTTGTACTTAGCGAAACAACCCGTTTACGGAAAAGATGAACATATCTTTGGTTACGAACTTTATTATCGTAATGATGACCATAAGATGTCACTAGCAGACAGAAGATTAGCAACAGCTTCCCTTCTAGTGAGCATTCTTAATCAGATGGGCCTTAACTCTTTAGTCGGTTCGTCTAAAGCTTATGTCAATATTGATGCAAAGATCCTTCTCACGGATATTATTTATACTATTCCAAAAGACCGTTTTATTTTAGAACTGAACGAAGATATTCAGATCAATCAAAAAGAGTATGAATGTATCAAGGCCCTAAACAAAAAAGGGTATAGCTTCGCACTTGATAATGTTACATTTGACCAAGACTATCTCGATAATATCACCCGCATTTTACCTCATGTTGATTATATAAAATTTGATACATTAAATACAGATTTTGAACTTCTTAAAGAGAAACTTTCTATCTTCGAGGGCAAAAAACTGATGGCGCAAAAGGTCGAATCTATTTTTGTTTATAATGCATATAAAGAGATTGGCTTTGATTACTTTCAAGGTTTTTACCTTGGGAGGCCTGAACTCATCAAGAAAAATAGAATTGACCCACATCATCTCGGTGTGATTCGTCTTTTTAGCCTTCTTCAAGGTACAGTTTCCATGTCTGATTTATGTGCTGAGTTTGAACAGCATAATGAGATTGTTTTACAACTCCTACAGTTTGTAAACTCAGGCGGATTCGAGTTTGAGACAACACCTAAGACTATTTGCGATGTGTTGCAATATATCGGTAAAAGACCGCTTATGCAGTGGCTGATGCTTATTGTTTATGCTAAGTCGGGTCGTGCAGGTGATGATGACACCAATCCCTTGTCTATACTTGTTCAAAACCGTATAGATCTTATGCTGGGTATCTTAAAACGCACCCATAAAGGTGAAGATGAAGAGCTAAGTATGCAGGCACGTTTTGTTGTACTTTTGTCACTTTTAGAAACTGTTTTTGAGATGCCCTTGCCTCTCATACTTGAGGAACTTGCTGTTGAAGACAATATAAAAAATGCCTTATTAAACTATGAAGGTGAGTTAGGACGTTTATATACCTTAGTTTTGGCCTTAGAACAATCAGATCAAGAGAAGTCAGAGAAACTTCTTCTTGCTTATGGCCTTCAGGTAGAGAGTATCTCTCATATCTTAGAAGAGCACCTCGGTCATCCAAAAGCTATAATCCACTAATCTTTATAAGAGAGTTGATTAAAGTGTTTTATAGACCTCTTCTAAAGCTGCATACAACTCATTTACACCATAATCTGGATGAGACGCCATAATATCCAGCATTACGATATTATCCTCAGATCCATTCCACACTTTAATATAAGTACCTTCCTTGTATCCATGATCTTGACGGAAACGGTTTAATATATTTTTACCTATATAAAGCGTATAAAGATTTTGAAGGTTCACTCCGCAATGAAGCGCCATATTGAAAAAGTCATTGATAAGAGTATCTAAATTAAAGCCCTCAGGCTTTAAGACATCAAACATCATCTCTTCAACCATCTTAATAAGTGCATACATATCGACTTCAGGTCTATAGTCTAGGCTAGAAAATGCAGTATATGCTTCTTGTGAAACAATATGCTCACTCAAGTCTGTAATACTTCCACGTTCTTGAAGTTTGAACTCTTGAAGTAAAAGACTAAGCACAAAGTGCCAAATATCAACAGTCTCTATCTTGATATTTTCCCAATCCGGCTCTTGGTTAATCGCCTTCCAATGCTTCCAGGCAAAAGAATCGATTAATTCCGCAGCTTCCATATAGATACAACGCTTCCAATCAATGGCTTTGCCATTTTTTGTAAGACCGTTTTCCCAACCCGTGCCATTAGTCGAATCATTCAGTTCTTGCTGAAGTTTCACCATCTCTAAAATTTGTTGCATATGTTCTCTTAATTTTAATTTTGCAGCTATTATATTATAATGCCATTATGATTCGTATTAATTGTAAAAAATGTATTTATTATTATGTCACATGGGAAAGTGCAAACCCCCATGGTTGTAAGGCTTATGGTTTTAAATCTATGCAGATGCCTTCACTTGTTGTTAAGGGAAGTACAGGACAGCCTTGCCAAACCTACACTGAAAAGTAGCCGTGGCGGTTTTACGCAGTAAAAACTTTCTTTAGTGAAATAAACTTTCCGAGAAAAGCTAATACTTCCACACTTCTTTCTGTCCAAAGCCTAGATTATTATCTGTATATTTCAGTTCTGTGATCTTCAGTTTCCATATGCTCTTATTTTTAACTTCCGCCGCATAAGGATATTCTTTCAGATATAGATGTGCATGTCTAGCATGAGCTTCTTCAACCATACCCTTTATCTGTATCCCTTTTATATGCTCTATCTCTTTAGTCTCATAATGAATAGCCGCAGAAACGTCCGCATTTTCTAAAATATTTTGTATATGCTCTGTTTTATCATCTGAGGCAAAAATAAAACAGCCCTCATCTTCAAGAAAAGTGTAAAACAGAGAACATGTACTTGGCATATCATCTTGTGTCGTTGCCATAACAAGAACATGATGTTCTAAAATAAAATCAATCATGAGTTTTGGAATTTTATTTGCTTTCATAAACTACTCCTAAATAATCAGAAATTCTATCCTTAGAGATTAAGCTCTCTGCACTTCTTTGGGATCTATCAAATTTATTATACTCACATAGTGCCCGCTTAAACAAAGAGTATCTGAGACCAAGGCCACATAAATTGATTCATAAACAGAAGATCGCATAACTTTCCCTCATAGATGTATGCCTAAAGTATATCAGAATTATTAAAAATACTTCAAGAGACTTAAGCACTTATTCTAGAAAGGTTTACATACCAGTCATCACGGATATATGAACGGTCTTTACATAAAGTAATATGCATCTCTTCTTCAAAAAGATCTATAGTCTCTAGATACTCTTGAGGTATCTCAAGTTCCTCAGCACAAAAGCATTCGCAATCGTTAAGCGTTTCAATATCCGGCCATTGCCAGCCATTATCCAATTCTTTAATCCTAAACATCCTTACAAACTGCATGCAGTATCCTATTAATTAGTTCAAGAATATTACTTTTCATTTATAACAAGCAGATTACGATAGATAATAGATAGCAGAACTAGGCATATAGAACAGACTACTCTTCTATTTTATCTCCAATCGGCTCTTCAAGCGCTTTTACCTTATCTTTGTCGATTGAAATATCAATCTTTTACATCCATGAATTCCTCGATTATACTCATCATCTCATCCACTGCCTCACCTGCATTTTTTTGAATAAAATGTTCAAAATACTCATCCAAAAAGCACTCATGATAAGACTCTCGTTTGGGGTTGACTAAGATAGAGTGTTTAAATTGTGATGAAATAGGAACAATATCAATAACCTGACCACTTGTGCCAATAGCAATTAAAAGTTGAGAGTTTTCTATCGCCTCATAAATACGAGTATATTGGGGGGCACTCTCGCCAAACATAACTACATTATGGCGGATAGAGTCACTTTCACATGAGGGACAGAAATCATACTCATTTTGTGAAGCATAAGCAATGTCCCAAACATGCCCACACTCTTCACAGCGTAAGTCAGTGAGCGTCCCATGCAGATGAATCACCTCAGTACAGCCTGCTTTTTCTAAGAGGTTATCAACATTTTGAGTCAGGTTATAAATTTTATTGGGATATTTTCTTTCTAAGGCAGCTAAGACCAGATGTGCTTTATTTGGTGCTTTGTCTTCAAGATCACTCCGTCTTGCATTATAAAACTGAGTTACAAGATCTCTATCTGTCTCCCACCCTTGAGTAGAACAGACCTTCATCACATCATAATTTTCCCAAAGCCCATCATGGTCTCTAAATGTCTTTATACCGCTTTCTGCGCTCAAGCCTGCTCCAGAAAGTATCATTATCATCGTGAGAGTCTTTTGTACAGATAATCTTCAAGATGCTCCGGTTTAGAAATATCACGTTTATCTAACATCATCTTTCCAAGTTCATCATCACTTAGTATATCAAAGACCTCAAAAGAAGAGCTTTTGTTATAAAAACTGCGGAGAAACTCCAAGAGAACTTCAAAATTATCAAGTTCTTTTAGATTTTTACTTTCATGCTTATATTTTTTATATTCATCCCAATTAATTTTTGACATCATCTACCTCTGAAATCTTTTTAGTATATTAGCACAGTTTACACTTAGTGTTTAATAATATATACTATGATATTCTTTTAAAAAATATTCTCAAGGAGAATTATATGAATGCCCTCACTAAGCAGATTCGAAACACCTTGGAAAATGGACCGAGTAATGTTAAAGTAGGTTCTCTTGCCGCTCAGGTATTAAAAGAGATGCGAAAAGGAAGCTTAAAAGAGAAGTGTAAGCAGCAAAAAAGCTAAACGAAAACTATCTTTATTTAAACATGCTATCTTTTTTCTGTTTGGAATTACGAAGATCTAAAACCTTCGTGATTCATAAGCCGTATGAAGACGAGATACCGCTTCCTCAACCGTAGCACGAGGAGTGGCAAGATTAATGCGCATAAATCCCTCCCCCTCTTTACCGAAACTGACTCCGGATGAAAGTCCCAACTTAGCCTCTTCAAAAAAGAAAGCCTTTAAGTCCTTATATGGAAGTTTCAAACCCCGACAGTCTAACCAAACAAGATAAGTCCCCTGTGGTTTTAACATTGTAATACAAGGCATATACTCTTTTAAACATAAATCCAAATAATCAATATTTCCCTGAAGATGCTCCAGCAGTTCAGCTAACCAGGTCTCACCTTTTGTATAAGCCGCTTCAAAACCGACATGTCCAAAAACTGTTCCCTCGGCAAAATGCACAGCCTTATACGCCTTGGTAAAGACTTCTCGAAGTTTTGCATTTGGTATACAAATTGTTGAGATAGAAAGACCCGCTATATTAAAGCTCTTACCCGGTCCATAACAGGTGATAGTACGATCTTCTAACTCCTTAGAGATACTCGCAAGAGGAAGATGTTTAGAGCCCTTAAAAATAAGATCAGAGTGTATTTCATCGGCTAAAATGATGAGATCATGCTTCAAGCAGATGTCACCCAGACGAGAAAGCTCTTTTTCACTCCAGACACGTCCTACAGGATTATGGGGAGAACATAAAAGAAAAAGCTTTGTTCTCTCATCAATAGAAGCTTCTAAAGCATCAAAATCCATACTGTAATACCCATCTTCTTCTTTCAAGGTATTTTTAACCAAGACCCGGTCATTATTAGTTACAGATGAATAAAAAGGAAAATATACAGGAGATTGTACTATCACCTTATCTCCTATCTGTGTAAAGGCCTGAATACAAAGATTTATACTCGCAACAACAGAAGGTGAATAAAACATCCATTCTCGTAGCATCTCATATCCATGATGCTCTTTAACCCACTGTATCTGCGATTCAAACATACTGTCCGGGATCTCTTCATATCCCAAGATAGGATGCTTTAGTCTATCTGCGATCGCATCCATAACAAAAAATGGTGTTTCAATATCCATGTCTGCCACCCACATAGGAAGGACATCATCAGAGCCAAAGAGCTTCTCTCTAAGGGCATACTTTTCCGCGTTGGTATTCTCCCGTGAAGGAGCTTCGTTAAAATCTACACTCTCTTTTAATTCCAATGTTTACTTCTTCTTCCAAACACTCATCTGAGAGATCGTATGCTGATATTTACGTGGGGTTTCTCTAATAACAAAGGGTACATCTTCAGTTGCTACAAGTTCAAAGTGTTCCTTTAACATTTCAGTAAGTCCGTCCAGAGTTGAGACCTCTTTTCCATTCTCATCTGTGTATCCGCCTATCCAGAATTCTTTTGCAGTATACTCTTCTAACCATGTATAGGGGGATGTCAATACTAAGTACCCCCCTGAATTAATACGCTCATGTACAGATTTCAAAAAAAGATGTGGCTCATACAGTCTATCAATAAGGTTTGTTCCCATTATAAGGTCATAGTTTTTAAAATGTTCTTTAAGATTACAGGCGTCACCTTGCCAAAACTCGACCTTATTAGCTACTTCACTCAGACCAAGTTTTTCAAGGTCAACTTCAAAACGGTTTCTAATCTCACCCTCGCCATTTTGGTAATAACCAACCTTGGAATTTTTTTGAAGTTCAACACCTACTTGAACAAAGCGTGCTGAATAGTCTATTCCACATACCTTGTCAAACGCCTTGGCCAACTCAAAAGAAGCACGTCCTGTTGCACATCCAAGATCAAGGGCAGAGCCCTGCTTGATATCTTTGGTATATTCAATTGCTTTTTTAGCACAGGCAACAGCAAAATTCTCTACCCCAAAGTGCTCATCACCATACTGAAAATCGCAGTACTGTGACACTAACTCATCAGTCTCATATATATTGTCATCGTCTATTTCCATATCTTTTCCTTCTACATATCTAAATCCGGCATGCTGGTAAAAATGTCGTCTAAAAGCATAACGTGAATACTTCATAATTTCATTTCCCGTACTTGCCCATGAACCGCCCTTAAGAATATTATGTTTTCCATCAAAGGTCGGTATTGAAAAGTCATCATACGCCGGATGGACTTTAAATCCCTCGTACGCATCCATATGACTCTCCGTCCATTGCCACACATTTCCCATCACATCAAAAAGATCACCAAAGGCAAACTTATTGACCGGACATGATGAAGCCCAATACCTAAAATTAATGTTAGCTCTTCTATCATCAAACTCAGGCACATCTTGGATACCCGCGCGTTCATAGAGTCTATACCATTCTGGTTCGCTTAGAAGCCTATAGTTTTTATTCTCTTTTTTACTTTTCCATCTACAAAAAGCCTTTGCCTCAAGATAGTTGACATCAACTGGCCAATCAAGAGGCATATCCATCTCTTCTAACATAGTTCTATATCTATAACTATCTCCCTCTTTAACCCAAAAAACAGGATGTAAAATATTTTTTAGTTCTAGAAACTGTTCTCCCTCGTCATCCCAATACTCTTTATTCTCATATCCATCATCTGAGACAAAGTCTAAAAACTCCCCATTACTGACGAGGAATTTACTTGTCTTAAATGAACTCACTTCGACTTCTTGTTTTCCATACTCATTATCCCAACCATAAAGGTGATGAGTTTCGTCCTTTCCCAAACGTATCTTTCCACCTTCAATAGCAATCATCTCATTTTTAGGGGATGCGCCTACTTCATTGCAACGAGGAAACAGTTGATTATCTTTAATCATATCAATTGAAAGTTGTCTATGTAAGACAGAAGAAGTCTCTAAATGAATACGTTCATGTTCTATTCCCATGAGTATTATCCACATAGGATCATCTTGAGAAATAGGAAGAGTTAAAGCTAAGGTATCGATCAATCCTTCAATCTTTTTACGTACTTGCGCACGATAAACCTTGACTTCATCAACGCTTGGCCAAGCATAATGATTAGCATCCATATCATCCCAGTTCATTTCATCTACACCAATAGCGAACATAGACTCATATTCCGCATTTATACGTTCATGTATGACATTTGAGACTACTAGTTTATTAATAAAGAATGTTGCTGTATGGCCAAAATAAAAAATAATTGGATGACGTGCCTCTTCAGGTCTACTGTAAAAAACCGAGTCATCTTTAAAACATTCAAACAGTTTTTCAAAAAAAGTAAATGTGAGATTGAAATACTCTTTAATCTCTGCACGTTTTTGTTCTATATCACTGCCTTCTAATGTTATAGGAAGTGTGTGTAAGGTGTGAATAGAACTTATATTCATATTTTGTGACATTTCTATGCCTTTCTTTTTTATCCGGCTATTCTAGCAGATTTAATAAAAAACACTTAGAATATAAGGCATTAAAAGAAAAAAATTAAGAAATTTAATTGTATATTCACATTATAAACTGCCTTGGTTCTACATAAATAAGCAACCCAATTGATAATAATGCTAGAATATACTCTTTAATACGTAAAAAATAAGGGAAAGGTATTTCTATATACTTAGAAACAAATATACTTTATGACTATAAAAACTATTAACAGTACACTTTTACGTCCCTATATCAGTCTTTTGCATGCCTTTAGTACTAAACAAGGCGGTTATTCTAAATCAAAATATTTTGGAAACAACCTCGCTTTCCATGTCAATGATGATCTTGAAACAGTAAAAAAGAATCATATTTATTTTTCTAAAGAGCTAGGCTATCCTTCCGATCGTCTGGTGCATATGAACCAAATACATGGAAATTCAATTGTAATCATAAATAGTAACACTGATCTTAAGCCGATCCCTCAATGTGATGCGATTATTACAAATTTGAAGAACACACCATTAATGGTCTTGGTAGCTGACTGTATACCCATCTTGATATATGACCCCGTTAAAGAAGTCGTTTCCGCTGTACATGCAGGACGAACAGGTATCTTTTCTAAAATACTGCCAAATACAATACAGAAAATGAAGGAGAACTATAAGTCTGAATTAAGGGACCTACTTATTGTGCTTGGACCTTCTATTCATCAATGCTGTTATGAAGTAGGTTCAGATGTCAAAAAAGAGACAATAAAAAATGGGTATGAATATGCTATTGAAACTAAAGATAGTAAATATTATTTAGGGTTAGAACACATTGTATCAAGACAACTAGAAGAGATAGGTATAAAAGTAAATCAAATTGAATATTCGTCTTACTGCACATCATGCAATAATGATATGTTTTATTCATACAGAGCAGAGAAAAATGTATGCGGTAGATTTTGTGGTTTGATCATGCTTAAATGATAATTATAAGAAAAGAATCTGGCGGCGGCCTGCTTTCCATATGAGAAGCGTTAAGTGAATGACACCTGCGTGTCGTTCATAGCTTCGGAACCAGAGATGTTGTTTGCGAAGCGCGCCCTGAATAAAGAGAGCAA
>CBFDAB010000074.1:0-10466 GCA_965602745.1 uncultured Campylobacterales bacterium | reverse complement strand
AAAGTACTGTTTTACTGATTGTTGTGGCAATTGTCTTTGCTTCTTGCAGCAGACGTCCTATAGACAGAACAAGTTCGTCTTATCGCGCACCTGTTGCCAATTCTAAGACGCCTAGCAACCTTCGTCATCCGACGATGAGACCCTATACTGTTATGGGTAAAAGATATTTTCCCTCAGTTGTAAGAGTAGGGGAAGAGTTGAATGGTCGTGCCTCATGGTACGGACCGAACTTTCATGGTAAAAAGACTTCTAACGGTGAGACATATAGTATGTGGGAAATGACAGCTGCTCACAAAACTCTGCCTATGAATACTGTAGTGAGAGTGACAAATGAAGAAAATGGCAGAAGCGTTGTTGTACGAGTCAATGACAGAGGCCCTTTTGTTAATACTCGTATTATCGATCTGTCTAAAAAAGCAGCTGCACAGCTTGATATGGTGAAAAAGGGAACAGCTCTTGTAAAGCTTGAAATACTAGGTTTTAATAAAAAGGGACAGACACAAATCACTAAAACTTCTATGCAAAAAGACTTGAAAGAGAAAGTTGTCGGAAAATATGCCCTGCAAATAGGCTCTTTTGGAAAAATTGAGGGTGCAATTAGTACGCAAGAACGCTATAATAACGCATCTGGTAGTTATAAAACCGTTATTAAAGATACAGAAGATGGTGATAAGAGACTGTTTAAAGTATATTTAACGGGATTTCAAGGTGAAGAAGAAGCAAGAGATTACAAGGCGAAACACTTTTCCGGTGCGTTTGTAGTAAGAGAATAAGGACATTGAAATTATGATTAAAATTGAAAGAAAAACAAAAGAGACAGAGATCAAAGTTGAGTTAGAACTTTATGGTGCAGGTAAGAGCAGCATAAATACGGGTGTGGGGTTTTTAGACCATATGCTTGAAAGCTTTTCAAAACACGCGCTGATTGATCTTAATGTGAGCTGTAAGGGTGATACACATATAGATGACCACCATAGCGTAGAAGATGTAGGTATTTCCATTGGACAAGCGCTTAAGAGTGCTATCTATCCTGTAAGCAAGATCGAACGTTTTGGTTCATCTGCAATCGTAATGGATGAAGCCTGCGTTGAATGTGATCTTGATCTTAGCAATAGACCTTTTTTAGTTTATGAGATAGATATTGAAGGCAAGATAGGGCAGTTTGATGTTGAACTGGCTGAAGAATTCTTCCGTGCTGTCGTTTTTAATGCCGGCTTGACTGCGCACATCATAATGAAACGCGGTAAGAACAAGCACCATATCATTGAAGCTGCCTTTAAATCATTAGCCGTTGCTCTACGTCGTGCTACTACAGTAAATGAGAGAATATTAGTTCCAAGTACGAAGGGTGTACTATGATAGAACTTTTAGTCTTTGATGTAGATGGGTGTTTGACAAACGGTCAGATCACTTATACAGAAGACGGAAGTGAGATCAAAGCATTTAGTGTTAAAGATGGTCTAGCTATTAGTTCATGGATACGTCTTGGAAAGAAGGCGGCTATTATCACAGGTAGACGTTCTAAAATAGTTGAACGCCGCGCAAAAGAGCTTGGCATAACTTATCTTTTTCAAGGTATCAAAAACAAGTTAGAGATATTAGACGATATTCGAAAAAAAGAAAACTTGGAATTCTCTCAGATCTCCGCTATTGGAGATGATCTAAATGATTATCGTATGCTTGAAGCCGTAGGTAAAAGTTATACTCCTGCAGACGGGTCAGAATATATTCGCAACCTCTGTGATGGTGTGCTTTATAACTCAGGTGGAAATGGCGCAGTCAGAGAGATGATTGAGAACATTATCAAAGATGATGGACTTGAAGAGGAATATTTAAAGATCTGGAAGTAGTTAGATGAGAATAACACATTTTTTTGTATTATTGTTTTTGTTTGCAATGTCCCTTTATGTTTTTTTAGAACCTCAAGAATACTCAAAAAACAGCGAAGAGAACATAGCCCAACTAGAGATAGAAGATTTTACTCTTTATAAGATTGATACCTTAGGTGTTAAAAGTGTGGTCAGCGGAACACTTGCAAGGCAATATCCAAAATATTATGAAGTTGAAAATGCGCATTATATAGAGAATAAAAATAAGTTAAGTGAAAACCTTTATGCAGACCGTGGCAAGTTTGAAAAAGATATTGCCTACTTGGATGAGAATGTTCGTTATTTTCGTGAAGATGGTCTCTCATTTGAGAGTGATCATGCAGTATATAATACAAAAAAAGAAGTATTAACCGTTCCGGAGAGTTTTGTTCTAACACAAAATGAAAATGTAATTTATGGAAGTGATCTGAAATATAATTCTAAAACAGGAAGTATCTCAGCAAGAAAAATTGATGCAAATTATTATATGAAGGAGAAAAAACAGTGAAAATATTAACAATTTTAAGTCTATGTGCCCTTTCTTTGTTTGCTGAACAAGTAAAGATAGTAGCCGACTCTTTTTATGGGAATGAGAAAAAAGGGCTGACTGTGTTCAATGGAAATGTAAAAATAACAAAAGGAAATGATGAACTTAATGCTTCTAAGGTGACAGTTCATACAGATAAAGAGCGAAGCCCTTATAAGTATGCGGCTGAGGGAAATGTCTCTTTTTACATTGATCTAGCAGATAATAATACTACTTATAAGGGTGACGCGGGTAAGGTGATATATTATCCGCTAAAAAAAGCATATCAGTTTTACACAAATGTACATCTCTACCAAATCGGTACAAATAGAAAGATCTTTGGCGAAGAGGTCTTACTCAATGCAGAAGATGGAAACGCTAGGGCAGTTGGAAAAGAAAAAGCACCTGTTATTATGATCTTCAATATAGAAGATAAAAAAGAGAAAAAGAAATGATCGATATTATTAATGCAAAGTTTATTACTTCTGCACCCACTATAACCCTTGCGCCCGAAGAAGAGTTACCTGAAGTAGCCTTTCTCGCACGCTCAAATGTTGGTAAAAGTTCTTTACTTAACTCCCTTGTTAAGCATAAGGGTATGGCAAAGGTCTCGTCAACCCCGGGTAAGACTCAGCTTATAAACTTTTTTAATCTTGAGTTTATAGATAGAGAGAGCCAAGAACGCCGTGAGGCTCGTTTTGTTGACCTTCCCGGATTTGGGTATGCAAAGGTGTCAAAAAGTATTAAGGCTCAGTGGCAAAGGTCTTTAACACAGTTTATTGCTGAACGTGAACATATTAAACTTTTTATTCACCTTATTGATGCACGTCATCCTGATCTTGATATAGATACTGATGTTGATGATTATTTAGATGAGATTTTAGAAGGTGATCAGGTTCTTTTGCATGTATTTACCAAGATGGATAAACTTAACCAAAAAGAGCTGGGCGCATTAAGAAATAAATATCCGACTTCTTTAATGATCTCTAATACAAAGAAAAAAGGTATAGATAAATTAACGAAGGTTATTTACGACATCCTATTTGATGAGCAAGAAGAAGATATAGAAGAAGGGCTTGAGGAAGCTTAATGATTCATTACTTAAAGGCTAAACTTTCACATGTACAACAGATGCAAGGGCTTGTACAGCCTTATGTAGATGATGGTACTATTTTAATGCGCAGTGCAGATGAAATTTCGACAAACATTCGCTCTTATACACTTGCTTTTGATGATGATGTTCTAATCGGATTTTCTGCCTTACACATTCACACCGTAAAATTAGCTGAGATAAGGTCTTTGATCGTAAATGATAACTACAGAGACAGAGGTGTCGGTAAAGAGTTGGTCGCATTATGTCTACATGAAGGTGAGTTGCTAGGCCTAAAAGAGGTGTTGGTACTCACCTATAAACAAGTTTTTTTTGAAAAGTTAGGATTCATCGAAATCCCTAAAGAGTCTCTGCCCGAACATAAGATCTGGGCAGATTGTATTAAATGTAAACATTTCCCATTATGCAACGAAGTTTCACTTATAAAAAAATACTAACAGGCCTAGGCCTTATTATAGGCTTTGTCCTGTATCAAAGCCTAAGTAGTATATACCTTCTACTGCCTCCTATGCTAGGCGTGCTCTTCTTTTATTTTATATATGCTCTGGAAAAAGAAGATCTTGGGAAGCTGCTGCTTGTTATTTTGCTTCTTCTTGTATTTGAAGCAGAAAAAGACTTTTTACTCTTTAGTTCACTTGTTTATTTTACTTTTATTTATCGTTTTGTGATTCCCAGACTAAGTATAATGATTAGTTGCAAAGTCTGCTTAAAGGTCATCTACTTGTTTATTGCTTATCTTGGTTATATCTTCTATTCATACATTTTAAGTCAAGTATTATGGGTAGAATCTCCAAGTTTTGATTGGCATATCTTTTATTATATGTTTATAGAATTCTTTTTGGTGCTTGGAATATGAGAATAAAATTTGTTTTAATCGTATTTGTTTTAGTGTGGATATCTCTGCTTGTACGTATATATTATATATCTATTCAGTCAAACAACTATTATGAATCCTTAGCCGATAGGAATACAATCAAGTTTGAGTATATTCCTCCTATACGAGGTGAGATCCTTGATAGGAACAAACAGCCCCTTGCAATTAATAAACTGGGTTTTAAACTGCAAGTAGCCCCTCATATTTCACAAAAAAACGGTGACTTAGATAGAGAACTAAAGACAATTACAAGCATGCTGCCTTTTATTAGTATAGAAAAGCTGAAAAAAAACTATCTTAAAAAAGAGTCTTATTATAATCATCATTTTATTGATGTAGCCGATTTTGTATCTTATGAAGATGCCATTCCTGTTTATTCTAAAATGAATTTAAATGAAAATATCAAGCTTCTCCCTTCTCCTAAACGGTATTATCCAAATAAGAGACTTGCTGCACATATTATCGGTTATGTTGCCAAGGCGGACAAGCGGGATATGGATGAAAACCTCGTGGCTAAACTGACAGGTTCAACGGGTAAAAGTGGAATAGAGAAGTATTATAATGAGTTCTTACAAGGCGAGGCCGGGGAGAGAGAGATAAAGGTCAGTGCCTATAATGAAGAGATGCAAGAACTGAGTTTTAAAGCTCCTAAAGAACATCAACAGATCACCTTGGCCTTAGACTTACGCTTACAAAAACTTATAGAAGAACTTTTTACAGATAAGGCTGGCGCGGTTGTTGTAATGGATGTTAATGGAGAGATAATCGCCGCTGGCTCTTACCCTGAATATGATTTAAACACCTTTGTATCAGGTATATCCCAATCACGCTGGACTGAGCTTATTAATGATCTTGATAAGCCCTTTACCAACAAGGTTGTTAATGGTCTTTATCCTCCGGGTTCAACGATTAAACCAGGTCTCGGACTTGCTTATGTTAGCACCTCCAAGATGAGCCCTTGGACAAAGTTTAATTGTGAAGGAAGTATGACCCTTGGAAAAAATGACAGAAAATTCCGTTGCTGGAAACACCAGGGACATAATCAGACTGATCTAATTAAGGCTATACGCCAGAGTTGTGATATCTATTTCTATAAGGGAAGCCTTCGTGTTGGTATAGCAGAAATGTCTGAACAGATGAGTAATTTCGGATTAGGAAAGAAAACAGGTGTTGATCTTCCTAATGAGTATTTTGGAACTGTACCCAACCGCGAATGGAAAATGAATAAATATGGAAGGCCTTGGTATATAGGTGAGACACTAAACACATCTATCGGACAAGGCGACTTCCTGACGACACCTATGCAAATCGCCCAATTCACAAATCTTATGGCAACAGGAAAATTGGTTAAACCGCATTTTGTTAAGAGTGTTGGTCAGAAGTTTTTTATACCTGAAAAAGAAGATGTTTTAAATGAGAAGCAGAAGAAGCACCTGCCTTTAATACAAAGGGCGATGTGGGAAGTGTGCAACCATCCAAAAGGTACGGCTACACCTTATCTAAGGTCTAAAGTTAAGATCGCCGGTAAAACAGGAACAGCGCAGGTGGTAGGTATATCACAAAAGACAAAGAAACGTTTAAAAGAGCATGAACTCGCTTATGTGAAACGTTCACACGCCTGGTTTACGACTTACGGTCCTTATCAAAATCCTCAATATATTGTTACCGCATTAATTGAGCACGGTGGACATGGGGGGCAGGCCGCCGGACCAATGGTCTCCGAAATTTACAATAAGCTTTTGGAATATGGATATATTAAGAAGTGAGTTTTCTTACTAAGAAAGCGAAAAGAGAACAGAACTGCACTTTTTACTTGTGAGAAAGTGCAGTTGCTTTATATACTGTTTCTCACATTCTGGCTAAAGACTTTGGATGGCGTTACTGATGAAAAGTGCAAGAATAAGAAGCAAAAAAACTGAGCCTGCTTTATTATAGAGTTTGTTCGCGAGTATCAACAGTAAGGCGAGTGAAGCTGCAATCATTATACTGATATCAAAGAAATTCTCTTTTATACTCAGGCTAAGAGGTGATAACAGGGCTGCACCGCCAAGAACCATTGAAAAGTTTGCAACATTTGAGCCAATAATATTTCCAATACTTAATTCTGCATTTCCCTTTTTTATAGCAACCAAGGAGACAACAAGTTCAGGAAGAGAAGTTCCTAAAGAGATTAAGAAAAGACCGATAAGCCATTCACTCACACCAAACATACGCGCTATATTGCTACCGCTTTCAATTACGAAGTTTGCTCCGCCTATAGTAAATACAAAACCTATACTAAGAAAGGCAATCGTCTTAAACCAATTAAATTTTTCTTTGGCAAGGTCTTTATCAATCTCTTCTTCAAAATCTTCTTTAGAGTCGGAAAAGAGAAATAAGATATAAGCGATCATTAAAAACAGAAATAAAAAACCTTCAACTCGGCTAATTGTACCGTCTATGCTCATAAGCAAGAAAATCACCACCGGCATTAATATCCAAGCACTGTCTTTTGCAAAAAGATCACGCTTGGGATTCATCTTATTGGCAATAAAAAAGACCAAACCTAAGACAAGTGTTATATTAAAACTAACACTTCCTATAACATTAGAAATGGCAAGATCACTTTTGTCATTATATGATGCAATCATAGAAGCAGCCATCTCAGGAAGAGAAGTACCAAAGGCAACTAGTGTTGCACCAATAACAAAGTGCGAAATATTAAAGTGCAGGGCAATACGCTCGGACTCTTTAATAATAAAGTCAGCCCCGTAAATCAAAGCAGTCATTGCTGCAAAAAATATTAGAAAATCCATTTTTACCCTTGTGTGCGAATAATTAAACTTGAAGGTAGATTGAAAGCTTCTATAAGCTCTCTCTCTTTGTCACGCATCTCTCCATTATCAAGCTCATGGTCATATCCTAAAAGATGCAAAAGACCATGAATAAATAGAAGACAGAACTCATCATCTTGAGAATGTTCTAACTCTAAAGAAACTCTTTTTACATAATCAGCTGAAATAATCAAACTTCCTAAAGGAGCCATAGGCACATCTTCAAATGGGAAGCTGAGTACATCTGTTGATTTATCTATACCCCTGAACTCGGAATTGATCTCTTTCATCTTTACGTCATCTGTTACAAGAAGGTCAATTTCCTTATTTGTTAGAGTATTAGAGATTTTTTCAAGAAGTGCAAGAGGGATGTTTAAGTCACTTTGGTTTTCAATGTCAATCATTTGCTTACTTTTTTGGTATTGTAACTAAGCTGAACACAAAAAAAACTTTGGCGAGTAAGGTGAAGTGAGTATATGTGAAAAATGAGGCTGTTTTTGATCAACTCTAAAAGGCAGGGTAAAGGTGAAAAACACCTGGCACCCCTATGCTTTTACATCCAAACCAATGCCTAAACCTGTTAATTTAGGTCCAGAGTTTTGCTCTGTTTGATCGGCTATTGCACGCTGCTGACTTAATTGTTTAGTACTTTCATCAAGCAAAGACGCGACCGCTTGGGTTTGAATATCATTTGACTTTTTGAGAACATCAAGTGCACCAATTGGAGATCCGCTTCCAACTTCCATAATTTGTCCTTTTTCTTTGTATTATAAAGTGTATCATAGGCCATCTTATTATATTCTATAATATAAAAACTAGCTTGAGATTGAATAAGTATGCTTATGATAAAATACATCTATGTATGTCAAAGGAAAATAGTTGAGAAACGCCACTCTTTCGCGCCGAATGTTCTTAGGTTCTTCTCTTGCCCTAGGTATAGGAGCTTTCTTTTACTTAAATAAGGCTTCCTTTGAAACAAAGATTTATGCAAATGAGATACAAGTGATTTTAAAAGCAAGTTATCATCTTTTTCCAAATTCCAAGTTGGGTGTGGGTGCCGTAGATCTGCATATATCAAATTATTTAGCTCAGGTTTTTAGTGACAAACGCTTGCTTAAAGAAGATAAAGACGCCTTTTTAAAGGGTGGATATTGGCTTGAAGAGAGTTCTTTTGAGATATATAACAAAAGCTTTTTAAATCTAAACACAGATGAAAAAGAAAAACTACTTCAAAAAGTTTCCAGAAAAAGGTGGGGAGAAAACTTCATCTATACAAGTTTGAATTATATATTTGAAGCTCTATTATCTGCACCCGTATATGGATCTAATATAGATGAGATAGGATGGAGATGGCTAGATCATAATGCAGGTTTTCCACAACCGTTAAGGATAAAGGAGATTCATTATGAAGTATGACCTTTGTATTATTGGAAGTGGTGCCGGTGCCGGTCCTATTGCTTATGAATTAACTAAGGCCGGTTACAAAGTCTTGATCCTTGAGAAAGGCGGATGGTATGAAAAAGCCGACTTCTTTAAAGATGAGATCGGTGTTTGTAGGCGTTCGACCTTCACCCCTCGTTTAGATGAAGAACAACATGTTATTGAAGATTTGGAGAATGGAAAGTGGATTGGCGTGGAAACATCAAAATCCGGCTGGGATTTTTGGAATGGAAATATAGTCGGTGGTTCGTCTAACTTTATGAGCGGATATTTTCACAGAATGAAGCCTCAAGATTTTCGACTTAAGAGTGAATACGCACAAGTTGAAGGTGCTAATATTGTGGATTGGCCTATCTCTTATGATGAGATGGAACCTTATTATGCCAAGGTTGAATCTATTGTAGGTGTCTCAGGGAAGGTAGTCAAACATCCCTTTCTTGAACCCCGTTCAACTAAGGATTTTCCTTATCCTCCTACTAACGAACATCTGATCTCTTCGTGGTTTGATGACTCATGCAAAAAGAAAGGTTTTTATTCTATTCCGACACCAAGAGCTGTCTTACCTTATGGGGTGGATGAGAGAGACGGGTGTGAATATGCCGGATATTGCGGAAGCTATGGATGTTCAAGCGGTGCAAAAGGAAGTTCTAGAGAAGCACTCTTACACAAGGCACTTAAAACACAAAACTTAACTATAAAAGCGGACTCTTTTGTACGAAGATTAGTCAGTGATAATTCTGAAATAGTCTCAGCGGAGTATGTAGATAAAGAGGGTAATGTTCACCAGGTTCAGGCAGACACCTTTGTTCTTGCGGCTCAGGCCATTGAATCATCTCGGCTTTTATTAAACTCAGCCAACAGATATTTTCCTGATGGTTTGGGCAATAATTCGGGGCAGGTAGGTAAAAATCTCATCTTTTCTGCAGGCGGAAGCGGTACGGGGGCATTTTATTATGAAGACTTGGAATCTGAAGATGCACAAGGCCTTAAGAGTGTCGGTCCCTTTGTAAATCGCTCCTTGCAAGAGTGGTATGAGGTGCAAAATAAAAAAGGCGGGACAATAGACTTCCTTTTTGAACATCCTAATGCTGTTTCTCGTGCTAAAAGAGCTATGTATGATGGAGATCTGATCTGGGGA
Source organism: uncultured Campylobacterales bacterium (assembly GCA_965602745.1). GTDB lineage: Bacteria > Campylobacterota > Campylobacteria > Campylobacterales > Sulfurimonadaceae. Next base: position 696 of record CBFDAB010000074.1, on the reverse strand, counting down.
GATAAGCTTAAAGAACGTCTTTTACACCATTTTAAGAATAGACGTATCTTTAGCTTTGAAATATTTTGCGACTGGACACCGACAGATGATTGTTTTGTCAGTTTAGATGAAAAAATCAAAGACAAATGGGGTATGCCTGTAGCAAAGGTACGAATAGGAACGCATGAACATGATATGCAAATAGGTGAGCTTTTAGCAGTTGAAGCAGAAGCCTTGCTTAAAGATATGGGTGCAAGAGAGGTCTCTTCTTCTATCTCTTCTTCTCCTCCTCAAAATCTTCAAGCAGGCGGATGCCGATTTGGAGATGATCCGAAAAGTTCTGTTTTGAATAGAGACTGCCGTGCTCACGAGGTAAGCAATCTATATGTAAGTGACGGAAGCTTTATGCCCACAGGTGGTTCAGTACCCTTTACATGGACTATATATGCCAACTCTTTCAGGGTTGCAGATGCTATTATTAAAAATTTTAAAGAGAGAAACTTATGAAAAAAAAGGCCGTATGTATAATGAGCGGGGGTATGGATTCTACCTTAGCTGCTTATATGATGAGAGATGAGGGGTATGAGATAATCGGGCTTCATTTTAATTATGAACAGCGTACTCAGACAAAAGAGCTTGAAGCCTTCAATGCTATCTGTAAAGAGCTTGATATCAAAGATCCTTATCCCCGTTTAAGCATAGTCAGAAAGATAAAGA
>CBFDAB010000073.1:0-10635 GCA_965602745.1 uncultured Campylobacterales bacterium | reverse complement strand
GCTCTTCTAATATCAACAGACATATACCACTGAAAGACGAGGGCGGCCTGAAGATGACACATATCATTAAACCTTGCATTGCTTATCCCGTAAGGACTCATATCAAGACGTATATGCTCCTTCATGATAAAAGAGAGAATAAATCCTTTTATAATACGCGTACCAAAAAGGGTAATAGCCTGTCCAACAGAGGTTATTTTATTATTAAAACCCAACTTCGGATCATTAATCATGCCTAAAATATTTGCCGTTAAAAGAGCATCACTTTCAATTAAACGCGTGAGTTTTCGGATATCTATATCATCTTCATTTTGAGAATAAAGGCTCATTATTTTCTGAGCACAATCCGATAAAGGAGGCAGTGTTTCAATTCGATTGACTAAAGATTCAAATGACATGTCTTGCCTTGTTTAGATTAAAAATAGTTATCATATATTTTAATATAAGATAACTTAATATACAATGCTTATATGTATAGATTTCCAAATACACGCCTAAGACAAGCGGGCTTGCTTTTATTAATACTACTGTTCATGTTAGCGGGTCTAGATCATTTCAGACATCCGAATTTTTATGTCTCGATTATCCCCCCTTATCTCCCCTTTCATTATGAGCTCTCTTATATCAGCGCATATTTTGAGATAGCAGGTGCGATTGGACTACTATTTGCGCAAACTAGAAAAGTGGCCGGATATGGGCTTTTACTTCTACTTATCGCAATTTTTCCGGCAAATCTTCATATGGCAATGAATTCTGAATATTTTCCTGAATACACTCCTATCACCTTATATCTTCGACTTCCGATGCAGCTTTTATTTATTATCTGGGTATATTGGGCAACAATAAGAGTAAAGGCTATCGGAACCTAGATAGAATCTTGAAAATGGCCTAGATTCACCTTTCATAATGATATATTAGCTTCAAAATATGCTTAAGCCAGTATAATTACAAAAAATTAAAAGGTTCATGTTTATGAAATCTATTCTTTTTGTCTGTTTGGGAAATATCTGTCGCTCTCCTCTTGCCCAAGGTATAGCTGAAAAACTTATTTATGAAAAAGGTCTTGCTATAAAAGTCGATTCTGCCGGTACGGGAGATTGGCATATTGGTGAATCTCCTTGTGAACACTCTATAAAGGTAGCTTCTCTAAACGGCGTTTATATATCAGAACAGAAGGGACGACAAGTCAATAAGAGTGATTTTTTGACTTATGATCTTATCGTTGCCCTTGATCAGAGTAATTACGATAATCTTAAAAAAATGGGTGCTAAAGACCTTATTAAACTCGGTCACTTCGGCCACAACAACGAGGATGTCCCCGATCCTTTCTTCTTCCCGGGATTTGAAGGCTTTGATAAGGTATTTGATATGATAGAGAGCTGTGTTATCAAGCTTATAGAAGAGAAACACTAATCTCTAAAACTTTTCTTATTATTCTATTTGAGATCTGGGTCGTCAATAAAATTTTGAAATAAGAGAAGATAATATGGAATAATTTTTGCTTTCTATCTTTACAATTACCGTAAAGGAGAAGCAATGTTGGGACTATCTACTGAAAAAACAGATAAACCAAATGCAGTTTTATCAAACATCTTAAATCTCAAAGCAGATACAAAAGATGATAAATTCTCACTTCTACTTAAATCTTTCTCTTTCGGAAAGGATGATGATATAGACCTCTTAAAAGGTCTTACTGACTCTAAACTTACTCCCAAAGGAGAGGAAAAAGAGTTAACTCACGATCTTAAAAAACTTGGTATTCTGGAAAATCTTGAAGACCTAAAAGACCTAAAAGACCTAAAAAATATCAAAGATCCTGATCTTCTTAAAAAAATCGAAGCAATAAAAGATCCTCTCCTTCTTAAAAAAATCGAAGATCTTCTTCAATTAGATGAAAAAGTCGATAAGGCCGAAGAGAAGTCACCTCTGCAAAAGCTTTTTAACTTAGGAAAAGAAGATGCTAAGGATGAAGATCTTATTCATGCTGATATTATAAAAGTACTTCCGGCTAAGACATTCAAACAAGACCTGCAACACCTTATCGGTGAGGCAAAGGCCTTCTTAAAAGAGCAGATCTCTCTTAAGGCAGATATCAAAGACTTGCCAAAAACACTCGGCGGACTTATAAAGTTAGCAGAAAAGTCAGGTATTGACGTACGTGCTATAAGTTTTGAAGAGCTTCCAAAGACTGTCTTTAAAGAAGAGTTGGCTCAGGTTCTTAAACTTGCTAAACCAATGGAATTGACACAGGCTACACTCCCTCATTCTACAAGCCAGTTAGTTAAACCTCTTGTGACTAAGACGGAAAAAGAGTCCGTTAGTTCTAAGCCTCTTAACACCTTACTCAATAAGAGCATTCAAGTTCCAGTTCAGACTAATCTAGCCGCAGATGAGGTACCTTCTACTCAAGGCTCAACATCAACAAAAGAGCCGCTTTTCAATGCTTCTCTTAATGCTCTTTTGCATGGTGAAAATGTAGAAGAAAAAAGTGAGGCTGAGATTGGCTCAAAAATTGAAGTCGATAAGAGTACAGAAAAAAGTCAACTTGGATCTACCAGTAAAGCAGAACAGCTCTCTCAAAAGGTCACTGAGGCAAAACAGTTAATGCAACATGTTGCTCAGAGTATGAAAGAGAGCGTTGAGAACTACAAGCCTCCTTTCACTCGTATCAAGATGCAGCTAAATCCTCAGAAGTTCGGGGAGATGGAAGTGACTTTGATTCAGCGTGGGAATAATGTTCATATCAATATCAACGCGAATACAACGGCGCTGACTCTTATGATGCAAAACTCTCATGAACTAAAGGCTCAGCTCTCAGCTCAGGGTCTTGGCGACGCTTCTATGAACTTTACTTCTCATCAGCAGCAACAAGAGCAGAAACAGAAGCAAGAAGATGCAGGACTCACATATGAAGAGTTTCAAGAGTATGAAGAAGAGTTTACAGAAATAGCAACAGCCCTCGAAGTTGTTGTACCTCGATATATATAAAAAGGATCTATTATGGCAGTTTCAGAAATAGCAACATCAACCAATCTACTCGATTCTCCGGCAGGAACAAATCCTAAGGGTGTTTTAGGAAAAGATGACTTCTTAAAGCTTCTTCTTGTTGAACTTCAGTATCAAGACCCAACCGAACCTATGGACTCGGCAAAGATTCTGTCACAGACCTCTCAACTTTCAACCTTGGAGGCTTCTGAGAACACAAATAAAGCACTAGAAGCATTATCAAAGTCCTTACTCTCTAGCGCACAATTCAGTACAGTCTCAGCCATTGGAAAGATAGCTGATACAGGAAGCAATGGAATGATCTTTGAGCAAGGACAAAATCCAAGTTTTGAAGTCTATTTTCCTGAAGCAATTGCCTCCGGAAATGTAGAAGTAAAAGATTCTAATGGAAATGTAGTAAAAACAATCCCTATTGCTCCTAATGACAAGGGTGTTTACTCTTTTGACTGGAATGGCTTGAGCGATGGCGGAGATATGGCAGACTCAGGCGTATATTATATTGAAGCCTCTTATGCCAATCCGGATGGAAAGACTCTGCAGACACGAGCCGGTGCTTATCCTATTGAATCAGTGAGATTTGAAGATGGGAAAAGCCTCTTAAAACTTGGTTCTTCGTATGTGCCGTTTGAGTCTATCTCAGAGATCTATCAGTAAAAATCCTAAAAGGAGTCCCTTATGATACAGTCAATCTATGCAGGTGTAAGCAGTCTACAATCATTTCAAACCGGTATTGATGTTTTAGCCAATAACATAGCTAACATCAATACCGTAGGATTTAGAGGATCATCAACAGAGTTCTCTAATCTTTTTGAAAAAGAGATCTCAACTTCAGGTAATGCTATAACATCTATGCAGTCAGGTCTTGGTGTTCAAGTCAACGCAATATCTTTAGATCTACAAAAAGGCGAATACTATCAAACTGAAAGCCAAACTGACCTTGCAATTGTATCTGACGATGGTTGGTTTGGACTCAGTGCACCTAATGAAGAAGCATATTATACTCGAGCAGGAAACTTTCATTTTGATGCTTATAGTATAGATGGACCAAAAGACTTTCCATTTTTACCTTATGATGATAATGAGGCTAATACAAACATACGTTTAGTCAATCCGGAAGGCTTGTTTGTAACAGGAACCCTTGCTAACAATACAAATGGTGGAGTTCTTAATCCTGTTCTTGCAGGACTTGATCTCTCTGAGGTAAATACCCAAGTCCCTCTTATCTTTCCAAGCAACCTTATATTCCCCGTAGAGCCGACAACACAAGCCAACTTTTTTGGAAATTTAGGAATAGAAAATATTCCTCAGGTTGTATCTGCTGAAGTGATCAGTCCGCAAAGTGAAAGAAACAGACTTCGTTTGAGTTTTGATCAAACAAGTCCAAGCAGTTGGAATGTAACCGCTACTGTTACAACAGCAGATTATGACCTTTCCACCGGAGAAGGTACACTTTATGACACTCAAAGTGGTGTTATAAACTTCGATTCAACAGGTTCGCTAATCAGTTCTACTCTGCCTAGTCTAAACAATAATGGGGCTAATGTAGTTGCCAACCTTGGAACAGGATTCAGCGGCATTATTGCCAATAGCGGTCCCTCTGTCGTCTCCTCAGCAACCGTTGACGGCGCTCTAGCAGGTTCTCTTGTAGATTATGCTGTTAATCGAAACGGTGAGGTGATCTCAAACTTCACTAATGGAAAACAGAGTGTCGTCGCTAAGGTCGCAATATACCACTTTCAAAACGATCAGGGACTTGAAGCACTTGGCGGAAACAGCTTTAGAGCTTCTGCTAACAGCGGTAATCCTATCTTCTACAGCCAAGACAATGGTCAATTACTTTCTGGAACCTTAGAAAACTCTAATGTTGGTCTTGAAACGGCACTTACAGAACTTATTATTATGCAAAGATCTTATGATGCTGCTGCCAAGACTATTTCAACCAGTGATCAGATGCTTCAAAATGCCCTCCAGATGTAAGTGTAAATATACATTTATATTCTGCTAACAACTCTTACAAACATCTATCTATTTACATCAACTTTATTTATATCTTATTCTAAAGTTGGAACATCATTTGCTTTATATAACTACTAGTCCAAATAAAAGGATTCAAAATGCTTAAATCATTATTCTCAGGTGTATCTGGCCTTCAGTCACACCAAATTGCTATGGATGTTGAATCAAACAACATCGCCAATGTAAACACAATTGGTTTTAAATATTCTCGTGCCAACTTCTCTGATCTACTTGCTCAGACAAATCAAATTGCTACAGCACCACAAGGCTCACTTGGCGGTAAAAATGCAGTTCAAGTTGGTCTAGGCGCAACGGTTGCTTCTGTCACACGTATACACTCTCAAGGTTCTATACAAAACACAGACAAAAACACAGATGTCGCTATTCAAGGTGACGGTTTCTTTATTGTATCTCCAGATGGGGGAAATACATATAAATATACACGTTCTGGGGATTTCAAGTTTGATGGAAATGGAAATTTTGTAGATAACAACGGTTTTATCTCTCAAGGATGGTTACGAGATGAAGATACCGGGATTGTAGATGCAACCGCACCTATACAAGATATTATTATCCCTCCAGGACTTACAACACCGGCAAATGCATCTACAGTTCTTACCATAAAAGCGAATCTGAATTCAGGTTCTTTAGTTGATCAATTTTCACCTGCCTTAAGCTTGGACTCTCTTGGTACTAATTTTCTTGCTACACAAGAGTCTTACGGTGCACTTTTTGATGCAAGCGGAAATTCCTTAGGTATGATTGGAACAGATTCAGGGAGTCTTGGCGCTGGGCCAATAGTTGGAGGACAGGGGCTCACTGTCAGCTTTGACGGTGGTACAACAACAAAAGAGTTTAGATATACCACAGAACCTACTCTTACTGGAAACTGGGTAGTTGATCCAACAATTGCTGCTCCTGCGGCTGGTACTCTGGCTACTTCTAGTGTATATTACTTTCAGACAACAGAGGACTTACGTGCTGCTCTACAAGAGTTTGCTAGAGATCCACAAGCTGACGCTGCTAACCCAAATAATGTAGAAGTATCTTTTGAACTTGGTAAGATTGTAATTAAAAATCCGGATGATCTGGATGCAAATGATGACAGCCTACTGATCCAAGTTGATGATGTAAGTATTACAGATGCAGCAACTCTTGAAAACATACGTTTTACAAGTAATATGCAAACTATTCAAGGCACTCTATCAGAGGGTGGTACGATTGCGGGTAATGATGCACCAACCAAACGTTCACAAACCTTTAATACTGCCGTACACTCAAGCAGTATCGATATTTTTGACTCACTTGGATCAAAACATACAATTAAAGTTGACTTCAGAAAAATCGGTAGCTCTGAATGGGGTTATACCCTCACCTCTCCAAATGGTACAGATATTGGGGGAACAGCACCTAATCTAAATGTCATTGAAGGGGCTACTTTTTCTAACCCTGGATCTAGTGTGACTTTTGGTACTAATGGTCAATTGACTGGTATCAGTCTTCCTAGTTTTGACTTTACCGGAAACAATGGTTCAGAAGCTGATCAAACTATTTCATTAGACTTTGGTACCGTAAATAGCTTTGAAGGCCTAACAAGTTTTGACAATCCTTCAGCAACCTCAGGTATCTCTCAAGATGGTTTTCCCGGTGGAGATCTTCTAGGTATTCGTATTGATCAGTCTGGTACTTTAATCGGTTCATTCTCAAACGGACGCTCATTCGGTCTGGCCCAGATCTCTATGGCTAAGTTTGCCAATAACGAAGGACTTGTAGCAGATGGCGGAAACGTATTCACTCAATCTGCTAACTCAGGTGATCCTATCATCGGTCAGGCTGCAACTGCCGGACGCGGATTTATCCAGTCTGCTGCACTTGAAGCCTCAAACGTCGATCTTTCACGTTCACTGACACAGCTGATTATTATTCAGCGTGGTTATCAGGCAAACGGTAAGACCATCACGACTTCTGATCAACTTCTAAATACTCTTATCAATCTTAAACAATAAACAGCCCTAAGGCTGTTTATATCTTCCCAAACATCTCATTATATAATCCCATAGCAGCCCTATCTGACAAGCTTGCGATATAGTCTGCAATAACACGATGTTTTGAACGTGTTTGTAGTTGAAGAGCATAATACTTTGGCAACATCTTCGGTTCATCCATCAAGGCCTCAAAAAGACCTGCTACAGACTTCTTTCCTGCATACATCTTACGGACTATCTCTTTATGCTGATAAAGCTCTTTAAAAAGGATCTTTTTGAGTTTTTTTATCTTTGTCTCAAGCTCTGGAGAAAAGCCTATAGGGACTTCTGCCTTACTTGGAATACAGGCACTCAGTACCTTAGAATTATTGACCTTAGATCTTGAAAATTCTAAAAGTGAATAGACAAGATGGTTGATAAAGTGTGAAGAGAACCTGTATCTGAACATCTCGTCTTCGTCTTCTCTAATCCCCTCATCATATACCTTTTGTAAGATTTCTTGGGCCAACTCACTCTCCTTAAGAGTCTCAAAACTGATTAGACCCGAATGAACGCCATCATCTATATCATGGCTCATATAAGCGATCTCGTCAGCCCTATCCACCACCATAGCTTCTATAGAGGGGTGAGTGTCTAATAAAAATAACTTATCTATCTCTTTAGGAAAAAACTCTTTTCTGTAAGGATAGGAGTGTTTTAAAACACCCTCCAAGGTAGCAAAAGAGAGATTTAGTCCGTTAAAACCCTTATAACGCTTTTCTAGGGCCGTTAAGACTCTAAAAGATTGATAATTATGCTCAAATCCATTTTTATAACCGGCTTTTTTAAGCTGAAGATCCAGCTCATCCCCGCCTACGTGACCAAAAGGCGTATGACCAAGATCATGGGCTAAGGCAATGGCCTCAGCCAAAGACTCTTCCAAACCAAGTTGAGAAGAGATAGAACGTGCTATCTGAGAGACTTCTATAGAGTGGGTAAGGCGTGTTCTGAAAAAATCGCCTTCTTGATTCAAAAATACCTGTGTTTTATATTCCAACTTTCTAAAACTTCCTGAGTGGATGATTCTGTCCCTATCTCGTGCATAAGGGGATCTAAAGTCATCTGAGATTCCGTAAAAACGTTCATGTGCTTGCATATTTAGCTCTTTCTAGTGGATTTTTGGTCTTTGTAAGGATTCCAAAGGACTTAATAACTCAAAATCATCTTCTGTTATAAGTGTGTTAGACCCTGTTTTTAAAGTCCCTTTTTTAAGCACTTTGGCGCGCAGACCGCCTCGTCTGCTCATCAGTCTGTAAGCGCCTTTTTTCATAACAGCATTCATCCATGTGCAAGGAGCGCAGCCATCAAGCCCTTCAAAACGAACTCCTCCAATAAGGAACTCTTTTCCTATAAGCTGGTTAAGGTTGATCCCGGAGATAACGATGTTTCGTCTAAACAAAGAAGGATCATAAGGAAGATCAAGCTCTTTGCATACATCCTTCATCACCTCTTCGCAGATAAAGGTCAGAGGATATTGTGAAAACTCAAACCTGTCGCCATTTATCCCTCTGTTTGGCTCAAGGTCGACACTATCAAGTTCATATGTGGGCGCCGAGCCGATGTCAAATCTTTCTCGGGTAAAGTAGTGATGTTCACTAGATGCATAAATATGGGAGATATGCACATCTATTCTCATTTATTGATTTCTATCTTTTCTGCCTTACTACACTTCAGACATCTACCTGAATCATCAAGCTTATCTTGGCTTGCTTCTTCAGCCTCTTTTTCATCATAAGCTCTACATTCTGAAGAGACTTTTCCCGGCTGAAGGCTTTCACACATGCGTCCGCTGACTTTGAAACCTTCACAGCCTATTAGAAAAAGGGAGATGACTAGAATAAAATACTTCATTATTGAAGTTCATATCCTTTTTCTTCAAGACATTTCATACATTTAGGACTGATTGGAGACTTAGATGCCTCAGCTGCTTTTTTCTCATCATAATATTTACATTGAGTAAAGTCTTTTTGCGTCTGCTGCGGCGTTGAATATCCTTCTGGACACATCATACCGTTAACTGTAATTCTCTTTGAAGAACATCCGCTCATCAAGAGAAGTGTTATTACTAAAATAAATATTTTCATTATATTGCCCCTGCTTGTAATATACTTTGCATTAGTATATAATTTTGATACTTAAAAGGCAAAAGATGAAGCAGTATTTAGACTTATGTAATAGAATTGTAGAGAATGGGACATGGATCACCAATGAACGTACAGGCAAACGCTGTCTAACCGTTATCAATGCCGATCTTCAATATGAGGTAGGAGAGAACAAGTTTCCTATGATAACTACGCGTAAGTCATATTTTAAATCTGCTATTGCCGAGTTTCTTGGTTATATTCGCGGTTATGATAATGCTGCTGACTTTCGTGCCTTGGGAACAAAAACTTGGGATGCAAATGCAAATCTAAATCAGGCCTGGTTAAATAATCCTCACCGTAAGGGTGAAGATGACATGGGCCGTGTTTATGGTGTTCAAGCAAGAAGCTGGAAAACACCCGAAGGAAACACTATCGACCAGCTTAAAAAAGTTGTTGATAACTTAAAAAACGGTATTGACGATAGAGCCGAGATTATTACCTTTTATAACCCGGGTGAGTTTCATATGGGGTGTTTGCGTCCTTGTATGCATACCCATACTTTTTCTCTTCTGGGAGATACTCTTCATCTGACTTCTTATCAACGTTCATGTGATGTGCCTCTGGGACTTAATTTTAATCAGGTCCAAGTCTTTGTATTTTTAGCCTTAATGGCACGTATTACAGGGAAAAAAGCGGGGACTGCTTATCACAAGATTGTGAATGCACATATTTATGAAGATCAGCTGGAGTTAATGCGTGATATCCAGCTTAAGCGTGAACCTTTTCCTTCACCTCAATTGCACATCAGCGATAAGATCACCTCTTTAGAAGATCTTGAGACGTGGGTAACAATGGATGATTTTTCGATTACGGGTTATGAACACCACGATCCTATTGCTTATCCTTTTTCGGTTTAGGTATTAGCATGAACAGACCTCTTATCTCTCTTATAGCCGCTATGGCTAACAACCGTGTTATAGGTAAGGACAATCAAATGCCTTGGCATCTACCCGCCGATTTGGGACACTTCAAGGCCATAACGCTGGGAAAACCTATTATAATGGGTAGAAAGACCTATGAGTCTATAGGCAGGCCTCTTCCGGGTAGAAAAAACATTGTTATAAGCCGTGATAAAAGTTATAAACTTGAAGGATGTGAGACGGCTAGCTCTCTTGAAGAGGCTATCACTCTTGTTAGTGAGGTAGAAGAGATTATGATTATCGGCGGAGGTAATCTTTATTCACAAGCACTTCCTCACGCTGACAAACTCTATCTTACCTTTATTGACTTGGACGTTGATGGGGATACTCAGTTTCCGAAATATGAAGATTTAAAACTGACAGAAATAAAACGAGAAAAACATCTAAAAGATGAAAAAAACCCTTATGATTACCAGTTTGTAGATTTCACTCTTAATCAAGACTAAAAACTACTTTCTTCCACAAAAACTCAATCTTTTTTCACTCTTTCTATGATAACTGTAAAGAAAAATGATTTTATTGAAA
>CBFDAB010000072.1:0-10936 GCA_965602745.1 uncultured Campylobacterales bacterium | reverse complement strand
ACAAAGGCTGAGGCGTCATTACCATTCCGGCACCACCACCAACAGCTGTGTCATCGACCTTATTCCATTTATCTGCGCTATTATCTCTAGGATTGATATACTCAATCTCTAAAAGACTTTTTTCAATCGCACGAGACAAAATAGAATCTTTAAAGTAACCCGATATTAAATCAGGAAACAGTGTGATAAAACTAAACTTCATTAGCTCGCTTCGAGGATATCAAATCCTCCCTGCACTTTAATGATCTTAGTTTCCGTATCCACTTCTAAAACGAAGTTATCAAGATACGGTATTAAAAATGAGTTTTGCATCTTTTTTGAGACCAGATCTGCATCTGTTTCAAGTTTAAGATAATCCGTTACCCCTAAACGTTCTACTTCAACAACCTTGCCCAAAAGCAGGTCACCTTCATAAACGCTAGAGTCAACTATGTCAAACCAAAAGTGTTGACCCTCTTCAAGTGCAATACCCTTACGAGTCTCTTCTTCAGATACAAAAAGGTCTAAGTTCGTTAGCTTTTTTGCAGCTTCGGCAGAGTTATAACCCTTGAACTTGATTAGATCTCGTTCAGGGTTATAAGTCTCAATTACAAGTTCACCGCGTTTTGTTGTAAAACATACGCCCGGCTTGAACTGTTCAGGAAAATCTGTTTTAAGATGAAACTTCATCTCTCCATGAGTTCCTACAGCCTTGCCAAGTTTGGCAACTTGAAATCTATTGTTTTGGTTCGACATTAATTCTATAACTAAGGCCATCTTTAGCCTTACAACCTGATATAACTGTCTTTATAGCACCGATCATCTTGCCTTCTTTACCGATAAGTTTACCTACATCAGCTTGGTTGGCATAGACAGTGATCTCTGCAAAATCATCACTCTGTTTAACATCAATCTTGATGTCTTCAGGGTGTGAAACAATCATTCTCGCATAGTCTGCGACAAACTCAGCAACCACTACTATTTACCAGTAATCTTTTTAACACGGTCACTCATTTGAGCACCAGTACCGATCCAGTAGTTTAAACGCTCTTCATCAAAGCTGATAACTGATGGAGAAACCATCGGGTTATAATGACCGATTTTTTCAATCCAACCACCATCACGAGGCTTACGAGAATCTGTAACTACGATACGATAGAAAGGTTTCTTTTTACGACCCATACGAGTTAAACGAATAACTGTCATATTTGTTCCTAATATTAAATTTTACCCATTGCTGGTTACATCTATAAGTCACAATCAAAAAATAAGGGGGAAAGGGTCGTGCCAAGGCACAGAAGATAAAGTAAAGACTTTATTTAAACACTTTCCTCTTACCGTCTTAATGAGACGTACACATGTAACCGGCACAAAAGGTTAAAATCAATATCTTTCAGATACTCATTTTAATCTTTGTACTCAGTTACTTTCATCTTCTTAGCATAGAGGTATTCTTTAAGAAAATGTCGAATCGAGTTGAAAGTATAGCAAAATTATCTTAAAAAGGGAAGACGCTCTTAGTTTCTAAAAACAGTGCCTTGTAAAAGCCACTGTTCTATACTCTCAAACCAAAAAAACTATATATTAAAACTGAGGCTGTAAAAATGGAATAATCTGTTTTTTACGGCTTAGTACACCCGGAAGCCAGGCCTGAGAATCTTCAAGTTTAACATCAAAGGCTTTTTCAAACTTAGACGCATCATCGCTGACAACCAAGATTTGAGAACCTTCTCTCATGATATCTGTTAAAAGTAGAGCACATGAATGTAGTCCGTCTTCAACTTGAAGTTTTTTCATATCAGCAAAAAGGTCATCTTTCATCTCGTCAAAGACAGATAGATCTACAACTTCAAGTTGACCTACGCCAACCATGACATCACCCATAGCAAACTTTTTATAATCTCTTGTAGTCAGTTCTCTAGGCGTAGCATCTTGAACTGCAGACTTAACAATAAACATTTCCATGCCTAAGGCTTTATAGTCTTCAATACCGGCAATTGCTGCTAGCTGTTTACAGATTTTAGTGTCTATTTTTGTACAAGTCGGTGATTTGAAGATTACAGTGTCTGATAAAATCGCACATAACATCATGCCCGCGATATCTTTAGGAATTTCCACCTCATGATAATCATACATCTCTTTAATAATACTGTTTGAACATCCCACAGGACGAATCCAGCACTCTAAAGGCGTATCAGTTGTAAGATCCCCTAGTTTATGGTGATCAATAATTCCAACGATAGTCGCTTCTGCAATATCATCAGGTGCTTGAGCCTTATCTGAAAAGTCCAATATATATACCTCTTCGCCTGCATAAGAAGTTTTAAGTTCCGGACATGTTCCATTAAACTTATCCAAAATAAATTGCGTTTCCGGAGATATTTTTCCTTGACGAGTAGGAATAGTATCTTCCCCAAGTCTGTTTTTTAAGTAAGAAAGAGCAATTGCTCCAACAATGGAGTCAGAGTCTGGATTAGTGTGACCAAAAACATATGTTGACATGAGAAAATACCTTATATTTTAAATTATTGCGGAATTATACTCAGTTTATGATTTTGATACTGTAAATTAATAGAAAATAGAAGATATATTAAGAGTGAACAAAGAAAGCAGGTACTACCTAGGTAGTCCACCCATCTTTCCGCCTTGCATCTGAGACATCATGTTCTGCATATCTTGCATCCCTTTTTTACCGGAGAACTTCTTAGCCATCTTAGAAGCATTTTTAAACTGCTTTAGAACACGGTTCACATCCATTGCATCCATACCACAGCCTTTTGCTATACGCTGTTTTCTAGAGCTGGTTAATAGATCCGGTGTTTCACGCTCTTTTAGCGTCATAGAAGAGACCATAGCCTTGATGTTTTTCAGCTCGCCTGAGTTCTCAAGGTCGAAGTTCTTAAGAGCATCGCCCATAGCGCCCATTCCCGGGATCATCCCGATGATAGACTTCATGCTTCCCATCTTCTTCATGCTTTCCATCTGCTCTAAGAAGTCATTGAAGTTAAACTCGCCCTTCTTGATCTTACGAGTCATCTCTTTGGCTTTTTTCTCGTCAATCACATTAGCTGTTTTTTCAGCTAGACCTTCAATATCACCATATCCCATAAGACGGTTAACGATACGGTCAGGGATAAAGACTTCAAGGTCCGGCATCTTCTCACCGTTACCAATGAAACGCAATGGAACTTGAACCTGAGACGCTATACCCAGAGCTACACCGCCCTTTGAATCACCGTCATATTTTGACAAGATAACACCGTCGATTCCGATCTGATCATGAAAGCTTGCGGCTGTACGGACTGAATCTTGACCTGTTAATGAATCCGCTACATAAAATACTTCATCAGGATTAATAGCTTTTTTAACCGCGAGAAGTTCACCCATAAGCTCTTCATCAATGGCCAAACGACCGGCTGTATCGATTAGAAGAACATCATATAGACCTTCTTCAGCTTTTTTCATAGCGGCTTTTGCTATCTTAACCGGATCTTTTTCATTCTCATCTGCATATACATCAACGTTAATCGAAGCACCGACTTGTATAAGCTGCTCGACTGCCGCCATACGCTGAAGATCGGCTGCGGCGATAAGGACTTTTTTCTGCTTGCTTTTTAGGTAGTAAGCAAGTTTACCCGTGGTTGTTGTCTTACCTGAACCTTGAAGACCCATCATCAAGATAGTGGTCGGCGGCTTAGAGGAAAATACAAAACCTTGATGACCAGGAACTAAAAGAAGTTCACGAAGGCGGGTTTGTAAGGAGTTTAGGAATTGATCTTTACCGATACCTGATGTTTTTACATCAATTTCAATATCAGATAAAAGCTGTTTGACAACCTTATGGTTAACATCTGCTTTTAAAAGATTTTTCTTTAACTCTGTTAGCGCTTTAGTAAGTGCTTTTTCATCATCTTGAAAACGAATCTTTTTGATCGCTGATGTAAATGAACTGGTAAGGGTATCGAACATATTTTCTTCCTATTTCAACGTGTTGATTAATTATGGGATTATAGTAAAATCTTACTTTGGACTACTTTATAAGCAGAGGTGTATTTATTCACCGCCACCGATATGTCTGTATTCTTTAGGCTCAGGTGAAGTGAATTCACGTCCCAAAAGTCTCATCTTATGAGCATGAAGCATCATACGTCTAGCACGGCGCCCACCATAAAGCTCATCTCCGATAATAGGAAGATTTTCGCTTCTTAGGTGTACACGGATCTGGTGAGTACGTCCTTGATGGATCACCAATCTAACCTTAGACTTATGATTAACAACCATTAAAGGGAAGACCTCGGTACGAGCCGGTTTTCCTTTTGATGCCGATATCTTAGACTTAGCCTTGTTGTTGTGCTTTTCAGTCAAGATAGGCTTGTCGATCTCGAACTCTTCAATCACGTCACCGTCTACCCAGGCGATATACTCTTTATAAACCCTGTCATGCTTAAACTCTTCAATCGCTTTTAAACGAAACTCTTCATCCTTACACAGTACAAGGACACCTGATGTTTCTCTATCAAGTCTATGTAAAAGTCTTGCATCTTTATATTTCAGTTCTATCTCTTCAGAACTTAAAAATGCGGGTTTGTCCACAACGATCATCTCTTTGTTTTCGTAGATAACCCTGATATTTTCTATCGTCTCAATACGAAACTTCGTCTTAGCCGATACATTCCCTCTGGCAATAACAACTTTTTTATTGCCTACATAAACAAGACCCTTATCAATTAAGTCCTTGGCCTTAGAGTTAGAGATACTCTCTTGTTCTGCTAAAAGCTTATACGCCTTATCTTCTTTTAATTCTGACATTTTTATATTTCCTTTAAATTCTTTTCGTTTTTATAAACACTGTTCTTAATGATCATACTCTTTAATCAGATTATTGATCTCATGCAGATCTATCTTTTCATCTATACTGGATGCCGGCATATCCAAGGCTTTGACAAAGGCCTCACTTAATTCGTTTTCTTCAATTAGCTGGGCATTCTTGACATACTTAAAGAGTTCTGTCTGATTGAATATCTTCTTTCCAGAGATAATCTTGCATCCAAAAGCGATGGGTTCAAGAGGGTTATGCCCACCAATAGGAGAAAAACCACCGCCTAAGACAGCAATATCACTTAAGGCATACATATTGTTCAGTTCACCCATCTTATCTACAAGTATAAGATCGCTTTGTAAACTCTCATTCTCACTAAACCGGGAATAACTCAGACCTGCTGTTTTAGAGTCTATCTTCATCATCTGCGAAACGGCTTCAAAACGCTCAGGATGACGGGGAACGATAATAAGATGAAGGTCTTCATTATGCACTTTTTTAAACTCTAAAAATGCATCTAAGATGATCTTTTCTTCTCCCTCATGCGTACTTCCGGCCACAATTGTTAAACCTTTGGGCTTAGTATATACAGATGTGGCTTGTATCTTTTGCGCCAGTTTTATATTACCTATAACCTTTAAGTTTGTAGCACCTAAGGATTCAAACCTCTGCTTATCAACCTCACTTTGTACATAGATCAGATCTACATACTTAAGCAGACGGCTGTAAAACCATCTCATCTTCAGATACTTGGGATAAGACCTGTCTGATATGCGTGCATTTAGCAATACTGTTTTTGTACCCCTTGATGAAGCGACTGCAAAAAGCATGTACCAAAGCTCTGCTTCTAAGACAATAAGAAGTCTCTGCTTAGTCTGCCAAAAAGGCAAGAAAAGTTCATATGGAAGATATCTCACTTGGGCATCTTTATACGAACTTGCGGCTGAAAAACCTGTATGCGTAATCACTGATATATTAACCTGAGCCTTTGTTATCTTCTCTATTAAAGGAGAAAGGGCTTTAGCTTCACCAAGACTGCAGGCATGGAACCATATTCCGTCTTTCGCAAAAGGGGGTGTTTTTTGTAAAAAGAAACGTGCCGGCAGGGAATGTTTATATTTTGATTTAAATGAAAAATATAAAATTATTGGCAAAGAGATGATGTAGAGTAAAATACTCACAATATAGTAGAGGTAAAAGAAAATTTGTCTCAAGGGTTAGCCCTCGCTAGGTCAATGCACCATCCAAAAGGATGATGTGAGTTATTATGCTGTTTGTGTGTCTGCGTTTTCGATATAAAGGATACGTCCACAGTGAGGACATGTTGTGATCTCTTCACCCTTGATAACATCCGAATATGTTTTGTCATTGATTGTTAAGAAACAGCCGTAACATGCTTGGTTTTTAACTTCAACAGCAGTTGTGTTTTTTGCCCAACGACGAATCTTCTGGTAAAAAGATAGACCTTTTTGATTCATTGCAGAGATAAGCTTGTCTTTTCTAACAAATACTTTTTGACGCTCAGCATTGATATCTTCAAGAATCTTATCAACTTCAGCCTTGACTGCAACAGTTTTTTCTTCTGCTTCAGTAACTGTATCTTTTTGAGCTTCAATAAGACCTTGCTTTGTTTCAATGATCTTTTCTAAACGTGCGATCTCTTCATTTGCAAAATTAACCTGTTCTTTTGCGATCTCTTCTTCAAGTTGAAGTGATTTCATCTCACGTTCAGTCTTGATCTCAGAACTTTTTCTTGCATTATCACTTAGCTTAGTTGTAAGTTCTCCAAGGTGAAGTTCATTTTTCTGCTTTTTGATCTGCTCATTTGCAATCTCTTCTTCCAAAGTAGCAATTTGAGCCGAAATGCTCTCTTTAGTAGCAAGCACAGTTTCGTATTTATGATTTGCCTCTTCGATTTTTGGTTCAAATGCATCGATCTCTTTATCGATTTTTGACAAGTCAACGAGCTGTTGTAGGTGCTTATTCATTATATTCCTTAATTAAATATAGGTAAAGGGGTTCTTTGATGACGAAATTATAACGCTTAAACCTAAATTTTCCAAATCTTTTGCTAAAATTTCTCCAAAATAACGTTCACTTTCAAAATGTCCGATGTCAATCATGGACAATCCAATCGTCTTTGCCTCCATAGCATCGTGATATTTGATGTCTCCTGTTAAAAAACAGTCTGCCTTGATTGTCTTCATTAATGATGCTCCGGAACCTGTTGTTAAAGCCACACGTTTTATCTTTTTATGACTTTTTACACATTTAATATGTTCAAGACCGAATTTCTGTGCAATATCTTGTGCGAAAACATCAAAGTCCACACCCTCTTCACCCAGATCCAAATAAGCTACAAAGCCCTCTTTTTCACCTATCTCATATCCCAAGATCTGAGTCGCCACATAAGCATTTAAATGTGTCTGATCAAAGTTTGTATGCATAGCAATATTAGATATGTTTTTTTGCAACATCTTTTGCAGAAGTTTTGCCGGGTATTGGTTAAATTGGAGTTGTTTTAGACCCCCAAAGATAATAGGATGATGGGTAATGACTAAGCTCTCTTCTTCTAGGCTTTCTAGCAACTCTTCGTCAATATCTATGCTTAATACGATGTCTTTAATATCGTGTTTCCAATCTCCCACTAAAAGACCTGAATTATCCCATGACTCTTGAAGTTCAAAGGGAGAAATTTCGTCTAAAATCTTATATATATCTTCTACATTCATCTTTTACCGCCCCTTGTCTTAAACTAATTCTATCTGCTTAATAAGCACGTTTTTCACGTTTGCAGCGAATAAAGACCGCCTTATCATGAGAAAAAGGATCATTCTTTTTCACCTCAAATATACCCGTCTTATTTATAAGGTCAATCATATTTGAATAACCGTAATTACGCGGATCAAAATCAGGATGTCTATTGGCAAGCGTCTGACGTATATGTGTCAGATAAGACCAGCCTGAATCATCAGATGTGTCCTCAACGACATTTTGCAAGATCTTGATCAAACCATCATCTTTCGTGATGTCCTTAGAGACAGGATGTTTTTTCGCCGGTGCAGCTTGTTTCTCTTTACGCAGATTTTCTGTATAAATAAACTTATCACAAGCTGCTAAAAATGCCTTTGGTGTCTTCTTCTCTCCAAATCCATATACGCTGAGTCCGGCTTCACGAATACGAAGAGCCAGACGCGTAAAATCACTATCAGATGAGACTATACAGAAGCCATCAAGCTTATCTGTATATAACAAGTCCATTGCATCTATGATCATGGCAGAGTCTGTTGAGTTTTTTCCAACCGTATAACCAAACTGTTGCATAGGCTGAATCCCATGTCCAAGAAGGTGGCTTTTCCATCCCTTTAGACGTGTATCAGTCCAATCTCCGTAAATACGCTTTACAGAAGCAACTCCGTATTTAGCGATCTCTTCCATCAAGCCTTCTATGATAGAAGGTTGTGAGTTGTCTGCATCAATAATAACTGCTAAACGCTCTTGTTCACTTCTCATCCCAGCTTCTTTAATTCTTCTTTTGCCTGCTCAAAGTCAGGCTCTATCTCTATAGCCTTCTTATACATCTCTTTGGCTTCCTTCTCTCGTCCGAGGCTTAACATTAGATTTGCATAATTAAACCATGTCAGCTCGTAATTATCATCAATCTCCAAGGCTTTTTTATAATGTTCCTGCGCATCTTCCGGCCTGCCCATAGAGACAAGAAGCGTGGCTAAAGCATTATGCGTCACATCATCATCTTTAATCTCTAAAGAAGAGTTATAATACTTTTCTGCCCCATTCTTGTCATCTTGTTTTGCCAAGACAAAGGCCAGTTTATTCATGCCTTCTGCAAAATCTGGAAATCTCGTCACAATCTCTTCTAAACGTTTTTGTGCCTCTTGTATCTGCCCATCCGAATAAGCTTCATCAGCTTTGACAATCAACTCATCAGGAGTTTGTTCTATCTCTATGACTTCACTCTCTTGCATAAATACAGGCTCAGCTTCTTCATCAATATTTTGAATATAAACATACATCTGATACGCAAAAAAACCCGCCGCAAGTAACATTATTAGTTGAAAAATCGTCATTATTACCCTTATTATAAATTTTAATCTTCTCTCTTAACCCTTAGACCTTGCTTCTTTTCACTGCAAGACTTCATCTACACACCAGTGTTCGATGCTAGAGTTTTAAGCAATTCATTCTTATTTTAAAAATTTTATTATACTACAATGATTTTATGTGTACACTTTCAAATATTATAATATAGGACATTTATGGAAGATATGCTCTCAAACTTAGAAAACTATGGATATATCATACTCTTTCTTTACTCCTTCGGCGGTGGTTTTCTTGCTCTAATGGGTGCAGGCGTACTCTCATATACGGGTCATATGGATTTAACGAGTTCTATTCTTATCGCCTTTGTAGCAAACTTTATTGGTGACTTGGTTCTATTTTATATGGGACGTTATAATAAAAAAGATGTCTTGGCCTATATGCACAAACATAAGCGAAAACTAGCCCTGTCTCACCTTTTGATGAAAAGACACGGCTCATGGGTCATCTTTTTACAAAAATATGTATATGGGGTAAAAACACTTATACCCTTAGCTATCGGTATAACAAAGTATGATTTGAAAAAATTTGCCGTCTTAAACTTATTTGCCTCGGCCATCTGGGCCGTAGTCGTTGGTCTAGGATCTTTTATGGCGGGGGAAGCTATTACATCTGCTTATGAAGTGATCTCACAACGACCTTATATAGCGCCCCTGGTTTTACTAACTATTGTCGGTATTATATGGTGGTATTTAAGTGCAAAAACAAAGAAGTAGATACCTTCACAAGAGAAGAAAAAGCTATAGACCTGCTTTAAATACCCTTAGTATGATAGGCACAACTTGAAATAAGTTTGAGCATAGGATAATATTCTTTTTCATCACTCGCATAACGCCTATATGAAGCCGTTCCATCACTGTCAAGACTTACACTAGCCACTCTTCCTACCGTCACAGCTGACCAAGAGATATCAGAACCTATCTTCTGTGTTTTTTCAGCATTTACATCACGTACTAAATAATTCTTCGCGTCTTTACTGTTTTTTACTACATAAGCGAAGATATTACTATCTTTTTTACCAATAACATAAAGTATCTTTCCTTCAATATGCACTTTTTCACCCGTAGATGGTTCAGACGTGACCATCTCCCCGCATTCTGCGGCAACCATCTTATTGTAGGCTAAGGCTTCCATATAGTTTGCTTGTTCTTTTAAGCGTGCTGACTTAGCCCGTCTAAGAGCTTCTTGTTGCGCTATCACAGCTAAACGTGCATCTTCTTCAGCCTTGTCCTTATTTATCCAGAATTCATAATATTTATACGACTTATATCGATTTGAATTTTCAAGTCCTAAATTATGATGTTTAACAAAAAACATCTCTTCCTTACTTGGAGATGTTTCCAAGATAGGAAATAGTAAGGCAAAAGTCTTTTTGTCTACATTTATAATACTAGTATAAGACTGTTTTACCATCTCTTTTTGAATATATGCTTTTTGACTATCAACCTGTCTCAACCTGGAGATATATTCCAAGGAGAGATCATTATCTTGATACTCATCTGCTAAGTATCCTGAAATAGTACTAAAATCTAAAAGTTGGATATAGTCATGACACTCTTTTCTAATCAGTGAGAGATTATCGCTTTTAGTACTCAAAATAGTTTCGCATGAATATTTAAATTCAAAAAGCGGCTGAGAAAATTGTATAAATGCTTGAGGATGCTTATCAAAGTCCTGCTTCATAAAGGATACGGCCTCTGAAGGAAGAACATCTTCTTTAAGTAATACAGAGATAGTGTTATAAGAGAGGCCGGTTTTTTTCCAACGCGCGGCATTTTTAGGAGAAAGCCCCAGTGCTTTCCAATCTTCTGCCTCTTCTTCATCAATATCAACCGCTAGCCAACGTTTGTGTTCAGCTTCTTGCTGAGCACGAGACTCTTCTTCCGTGTCAATTTCAGATACATCATATTTATTTTTCAAATACGAATTAAGATTTCGGCTTTCTAGTTTTTCTACACTGCTTCCAAAAACATGATTTTGACGCTTTTGCATAGCTAAGCGCATCTGAGTAAACTCATT
>CBFDAB010000071.1:0-10937 GCA_965602745.1 uncultured Campylobacterales bacterium | reverse complement strand
ACCAAAGAGTATGATAGAGTATAGACCTAAAGACTTTAATGTCTCACACTCTTTAACAGCTTCATCTATGCTCATCTGATACACGCCCGGCATAGAAGCAACTTCTGTTTTAATACCCTCTCCAGAACGGACAAAAAGTGGATAAATGAAATCATTAATAGACACAGTGGTCTCTCTTACAAGGTTTTGAAGGTGGGAGTTTGTGCGTAAGCGACGAAATCGATGGAACATATTTTAGGCCTTGATAAAAAAATGATATAATCTTGTTAAAATTAAGTTGAATACTAAAAGTCAAATTATTTATATATTCTAACAAACCAATATACAAAAAGTAGTTAAACATGAATTTAGAGATATCAGAAGTTGCTAATCTACCCACTAAACACGGGACTTTCAAGATTCAGACCTTTAAAGAGCATCATAAAGAGCATTTAGTCATTTTCACCGAGAACTTATCAAATATACCTATTATCCGCGTACATTCAGAATGTCTAACGGGAGATGCCCTTGGATCTTTAAAATGTGATTGCGGAGATCAACTCAATGTTGCCCTTCAAACCATTGCAAAAGAAGGCGGTATGGTGCTCTATCTCCGTCAAGAAGGAAGAAATATAGGCTTACTCAATAAGGTAAATGCTTATGCTCTTCAAGACAAGGGGTTTGATACAGTTGCCGCAAACCACCAGCTTGGCTTTCCTGCGGATGCACGCTCTTACGAGATTGTGCATGATATACTGAAGTACTACAAAATAGACCGTATCCGTCTTCTGACCAACAATCCTGAAAAGATAAAATCTCTTCAAGCCATCGAAATAGTAGAACGTCTGCCTATCATTGTTGAGACAAATAAGTATAATGAAGATTACTTACAGGTTAAGAAAGATCAGATGGGGCATTTACTGTAATTTTATACACTTCGACGAGCAAAACAAGCTTACGCAGTTTCTTTAGTAAAGCTCACCTTCGTTACGTTAACACTGGGTTTCACTCGGCGTGAAGCCCGCGGACAGATAAACCGTCCTAGCGATTGTCTTTCTAAAGAAACATTTTACTACGTAAAACCGCTGTCACTTATTTTCTCGAACAACTCTTCAGCCATACTAGCTTTTACTTCCTAATTAATATCTTACTTTTTTATACACTTGTACCCATACACACATAAGAGAGTGAAACGAGCGCACGCATCTACTTAAATTAAAATATTGTTAAAAGAGGGTTGGTTGATAGTTTATGTGGATTAAAAAGGAGGAATACCCTGCCAGAGGCAGAGTATAAAAGTAACTTAGACTTCTTAGAAGTTGTAAGTTAGGTAAACTTGAAGAGTAGTATCTGTCTGATCAGGTGTTGCGTCCTCATATGAAACATCATCATTGATTAATGCTAAAGTTGCATCAAGTGGACCGAATTTTTTTGTTGCAGTCAATGCAATCTCAGTCACATCTTTATCATTAGTAGCAGCTGTATCTATCTCTGAAGAGTAGAAACCTAATAACAGATCAATCTCAGCAGCAGTACCTTCAGCAGTTATACTGAAAGAATCAGCACCTGTCGCAGATACTTGACCATAGTTCCACCACATCTCAGTATAAAGCTTAGATTGATTACCAGTTGCAACATTAGATACACCTAGAGTACCTTTATCATCAACTGAAGAGTATGCAGCTTTAATCGTAACAGTATCTTTCATAGCATATCCAAGCATTACACTGTAAGCAGTATCATCATCTGTACCAGTGGCATCAGCTGAAATATTTGTATATTGTGCACCAACAAGAATACCATCCATATCTAAATCAGCTTGTAACCAGTATGCTTTTGCAACACTTGTAAGATCATAATACCATGCTTGAGCAGTCAATGGTTTCCAAGAGTTGTTAACAACACCTGCAGCATAAACCCCATCATAGAAAGAGTTAAACTTTCCACCATTAGCAGTTATACCCATACCAAGATCCAAGTTAAGAGTTCTTGGGTTTACATCAGATGCAGAACCATTTGACTTACCAATATATGTAGCAACTAAAGTTGTATCATCAAGGTCTTGGTTTAATAAGACTACTGCTTCAAAAGTATTGTTTGTAATACCCCATGTCTCAGTAAATGCTAGTGGAGTATCAAGAGTTTGACGTCCTATCTTAGCCGTAGTTTTGCCCGCAGTTCCTGCGATCCATGCTTCTGAGAACCAAGATGCATCATCAACTTGAACACCTAGATCAGTTCCAGCATTTGCTGTAGCATCATGTGCACCTGACCAAACATTAGAAACAAGGTTGTTTTCAAGACCAAGTGTAGAAACAGCATTAAATGTTGCACCTGCAGAGATACCTTCAGATAGGTCAGCAGTAACACCAAGACGTAAAGCCGCATCACCGTTACTTGCATCTTTATCAAACATATCTGGTGCATTAGTTGCATCAGAATCAACTGTCTGATAATACAACTTTGCATCACCGTTTACTTTTACATTATCGATCGCATACGCATTTGCACCTAGTAAAAGTGCTGCTGCTAAACTCATTTTTGCTAATTTCATTTATTCTCCTTAATTAAAGCTTGTCTTTAAAACTAGTTCTTCAAGCTTTACTAGGAACAATTTTAGCACAGTTTACTTAAAATTTTCTATAAATTTATAATAATTATAATTTTAAGTTTATTTTTATAGTGTCTATATTCAGGGGTTCAGGAGAGAGTATTCATTATTATATAATTTATATATATTATTTTAATCACATTAACTGATTAATATTTCATTAAATTAGATTAAGTAAAAAAAAAGGAATATACAAATTTTAAAATTACAAGATACTTATATTAATTTATTTTAACAATAAAATACATATCTCTTACATTAAGAGACAATATAATAAAAATTTTATGGATAGATATTTACACTGAAAGTGTAAGGTAGATACGATTTTATGAGCTATATTCTATCTCTTAGGAAAGCTATAGCTAAGAATTTGCCTTTTAGTTCTCGGTATAGACTTAAATTTCCATCACCATACTATAAAAAATAATTAACTAAAATTTAAGATTTATCTCTTTTTGCTATACTTATAACTACAAAAAAAGGACAATCCTATGCATCAAACTTTGAAACTTTCTATTTTATTCTTGGGCACATCTCTATTTTTTGGCTGCAGCGGTAAGAATATTACCCTTCAATCTTATGCCGATACACTGTTTAATGACAAAGTTCAGACCCAAAAGAAGGAAAACACAGATGAAGAACCGAAGAAAAATCCGGCAGCTGATATTGCCTGGTCTTCCGTTTCCAAGGCTGATGTAAATAACAGAGGTGAAGGAAGTATGCAAAAGAGTCTGGACACATGGATAGAAGAGGAGTGGGAGCCGGCCTTTAAGGATGACAAAGAGCAGGCCAAAAAAGACAAGGCCGCCAATAAACACTTCACCCTCCAGCACTACTTCGATAAGAGTCAAAAATATTTAGATAAAAAAGAGAGTGAAAATGAAGGCAAGCCGAAAGAGCTTTCTCATTATGAGAAGATGAAAAGCTTACCTGTTATCGGAGAGTAAATTAACTAAATACAAAGTAGCCTTTGGCTACTTGTGCATGTCCCACGAAAGAACAGTTTTGCCCTCTTCGTCTTTTTCAACTGCAGCCATACCCATTACGTTATATCCGCAATCAACATAATGAACCTCACCTGTCACACCAGAAGCAAGATCTGAAAGAAGATACATAGAAGAGTTACCGACTTGATCTATAGTAACATTCTTCTTAAGCGGAGCATTAAACTCATTCCAGTTAAGGATCTGTTTAAAGTCGCCTATCCCTGCTGCTGCAAGTGTCTTAATAGGACCTGCCGAAATAGCATTAACACGTCTACCTGTAGGACCCATATCAACTGCCATATAACGCACCGTTGCTTCCAGTGCTGCCTTAGCAACACCCATTACATTATAGTTTGCAACATACTTTGGTCCGCCCAGGTATGAAAGAGTAAGAATAGAAGCATCTTCACTTAAAACAGGAGTCAAACGGTTTGTCAGATCAATAAGAGAGTAAACAGAAACATCTAGTGCGATTTGGAAGGCTGACTTAGTCGTTTTCATAAAAGGTTCAGAAAGTGCTTCTTTCGGAGCAAAGGCAACAGAGTGTACTAAGAAATCAATCTTACCAAAGTCTTTTTCGATCAGACCTGCAATTGCATCCATATCAGTCTCGTCACCAACATCAAGTTTATAGACCTTATCTGAGCCAAACTCAGCTGCAATCGGTTCAACACGTTTCTTAAGTGCATCATTAAGATAAGTAAATCCCATCTCAGCACCTTGTGCAGCACATGCTTTCGCAATTCCATAAGCGATAGACTTATTGTTTGCAAGACCTACTATTAGACCTTTTTTCCCCTTCATTATCATACTTCTTCCTCATATAGTTTTAAAATATTTTTGTCAGCCTAATCTGTTTAATCGAACTGACCCTTCTTCTTGCTCTTAGCGAATCTCTTCTGCTATTTTTATCATCTCACAAAAGCTATGAGCATATAAAGATGCACCGCCGACTAAGACACCGTCTACATTATCTATCTCTACGATCTCTTTCATGTTTGAGACTTTTACGCTTCCGCCATAAAGAAGAGGCTTAGATGTTTTAAGACGTAAATTTGCATGTATAGACTTGATATCTTCATTGCTTGGAACAAGACCTGTTCCAATTGCCCAAACCGGTTCATAGGCGACTACAAGGTTTTCATATTCCATATCAATACCGACAAGCTGTGTTTGGATATATGCCATTAGAGCATCCTCACCGGCTTCTCTTGTCTCAAGTTTCTCACCTATACAATATACTATGGTGTAGCCAAGTTTTTGAAAATAGTTAAACTTTTTGGCAATCTCTTCTTGAGACTCTCCTAAGACATGCCGTCGTTCAGAGTGTCCGATAAGAATAGTCTTGACACCAAACTCTTTAAGCTGATCAACTCCAACCTCTCCGGTAAACGCGCCATTTTCTACATAATAAGCATTTTGGACACCAAGAGTAGCACCTTGACCAAAACTGTCAAGAGCAGTCAATGGAGGGAATACCATTACTTCAGTCTCAATCTTTTCGCAGCGCATAAAGGCATTGATCTCATCCATATAATTTCGTGTTTGTGCACGTGTTTTATTAGTCTTAAAGTTAGCAGCGACTATCATTTTGTTTCCTCTATGACTAAGGGAGCAACACCCGGAAGCACCTTACCTTCAAGAAGTTCTAAAGAGGCACCGCCGCCTGTAGAGATAAAGGTCATCTCTTCATCTAAACCGATGCGTTGAACCAAGTCAGCAGTATCACCGCCGCCTACAACTGTTGTAGCGTAGGTATCAGCGATGTAGTGAGCTGTCTTATTTGAACCTCGTGAAAATTTTTCCATTTCATAAACACCCATTGGGCCATTCCAAAGAATAGTCTGAGCGTCTCCAAGGGCTTCGCAGAAAAGTCTAACTGTTGCCGGTCCAATATCCAAGCCCATCCAACCCTGTGGAATCTCTTGAGTCGTTGTGATCTTTGTGACAGAATCTGCCGAGAATGTTTGTGCCGCAACAACATCTACAGGAAGATAAAGTTTTACCCCACGTTTCTTAGCCTCTTCCATAATATGCAAGGCATCATCAAGAAGGTCATCTTCAACTAAAGAGTTTCCTACATCATATCCTTGAGCCTTTAAAAAGGTAAAGGCCATGCCTCCACCGATAATCATCTTATCGACCTTAGGAAGAAGATTGATCAAAGCTTCAAGTTTTCCTGAGACCTTTGAACCGCCGACAACAGATACAAAAGGACGTACAGGATGCTTGACAAGTTCACCGAAGAACTTGATCTCTTTTTGAAGTAAGAAACCTGCAGCCTTGTGCTTTTTGTCAAAATAGTGGGTAATACCCTCTACTGAGGAGTGCGCGCGATGAGATACGCCGAAGGCATCATTGATATAGACATCTGCCATATCTGCCAAGGCCTTAGATAAGGTCTCATCATTTTTTGTCTCGCCTTTTTCAAAACGAAGGTTTTCTAAAAGAATAATATCGCAACATTTCATGGCTGAAACTTTACTCAGAGCATCTTCACCCACAACATCTTTTGTCAAAATCACGTCACGCTTGAGGAGCTGCTGCAGTCTTCTTTGAACAGGAGCTAATGAATATTTCTCTGAGAATTCACCCTGAGGTCGCCCCAGGTGTGAAGCCAAGATAATTGCACACTCTTGATCTAAACAGTAGTTAATAGTCGAGATTGCTGAGCGGATACGTCTGTCATCGGTAATATTTCCGTACTCATCCATAGGTACATTAAAGTCACAACGGATAAAAACTTTTTTAGCCTCAAATTCCAGATCTTTGATTGAATGAAGTTGCATTATATTCCTTCTTTAAAAATTAATAAATTATTTCTGACGATTAACACCGACGCCTGCCAAAATAAGGCAAGCTATGTTTATCATATATTTTTATTTTGATATATGTAGGGCCATGTCTACTAAACGAGAAGAGTATCCCCACTCATTGTCGTACCATGAAAGTACTTTTACAAGATTATCATCAATCACTTGAATCGTATCCATAACAACTACCGTACTTAAACTTTCGCCTACGAAGTCTTGTGATACACGGTACTCTTCATCAATACCTAAAATACCTTTGTGTGAACCTTCGCTTGCTGCCTTAAAGGCTGCTTGTATCATTTCTACTGTTACATCTTTGTTTAATGTAACCGTTAAATCCACCATAGATACATCCGGTGTAGGTACTCTAATAGCTTGACCGTTTAATTTTCCAGCGAGATTGGGAAGGACTTTTGCAATAGCCTTAGCCGCGCCCGTTGTTGTTGGGACTAAGTTTACTGCACCGGAGCGTCCCTTCCTCGGGTCTTTTTTGTCTTTTCCATCTAAAATCGGCTGAGATGATGTGTATGAATGAATCGTTGTCATTAAGCCATTTTTGATACCAAAGGCATCATCAAGCACTTTTGCTACAGGCGCTAAACCGTTAGTCGTACATGAAGCATTAGAGACTATAGCCTCTCCTGCATACAACTCTTCATTTGCTCCTATTACAAAGGTAGGCGTATCATCTTTGGCCGGCGCAGAAAAAAGTACCTTTTTAATACCATTGTCTATATAGGCCTGAACACTCTCCTGCGTTAAGAAAGCCCCTGTACACTCAAGTACCATTTGGGCACCTGCATCATAAAAGTTTATCTTAGCAGGATCGCGTTCAGATAAGATTTTAGCACGGTCATTTCCTATACATAGGTAACCATCTTCAACTTTAACATCATTGCGTGTGCCATGCACTGAATCATATTTTAAATTGTATGCAATCATTTCGTGCGCACCGCTTGCATTAACCGCTACCAATTCAACATCATCTCTATCTGCGATAATACGTGCCACACAACGACCAATACGTCCTAGTCCATTAATTGCAATTTTTAATGCCATTATTTATCCTATTTAAGCTTTCCGCTTTCTTAGCAGAATATGTAGCGCGATTGTACCAAATTTTAGTTATAATTCGTATAAAATTTGGTGAAGATGAAAAAAGCAATCTTTGGCGGAAGCTTTGACCCCCCTCACTTAGGGCATTTAGAAGTAATACAACAAGCAATAACATCTCTTAATATTGATGAACTGATTGTTGTTCCCGCCTTTTTAAACCCATTTAAATCTAAGTCATACGCACCGGCAAGTCTAAGACTAAAATGGCTAAAAGCCATGACAGAAGAGATAAAGCCTGTTAGGGTCAGCTCTTACGAGATCGATCAGAACAGAGCCGTTGCAAGCATAGAGACTGTTAAACATTTCAAAGACAGTGATGATATTTACCTTATCATCGGTGCCGACAATCTTGAGACTCTTTCTTCATGGAAGGATTTCAAAGAGTTAGATGAGATGGTGACATGGGTTGTAGCTACTAGAGATAATATAAAAATTCCATCACGGTACATAAACCTGAATGTGAATCAAAATATTTCAGCTACACAGTTAAGAGAGCAGGTAAATGAGGCTTATCTTGACAAGAGTATTGCTAAAGAAATCTTAGATTTCTACCAGAACAAGGATATAAAAAATGGATAAACGTATAGAAAAGATCTCTGCTGTTTTAGATACTAACAAGGCAGAAAACATTGAGGTCTTTGACCTAAGAGACAAAGATTATTTCGTAGATCAGGTTGTTATTGCAACTTCTTTGAACTCACGTCATACAGAGGCCCTGTTAAACTACTTAAAGACTGACCTTAAACCTGCAGAGCATTTTTTAGGTGTTGATATCAGTGATGAGTGGATCGTAGCTGACTTAGGTGATATCTTGGTTCATATCATGACACCGGAATATCGTACTAAATATAATATGGAAGAGTTTTTAGGCGAGATTTCTTCACATAAAGACGACTAACATCCTACCTTAGCTGCTTTACATGCGCTAAGGAGAAACGCTCACTTCTTTAACTTCCCTACTTCTTACTTACATAATCTAATGATTACAGAATAAAAGCATAATATTTTACATCTATATTTTGTGGATACTATTAATTGAATTGGCGAATTAAAAGAAAGAAGTAGAAGTAGAAGAAGAAACGAAAAGTTTCTTCTTACATTTTGTCTTTTGCGGTAATACCTAACAGGGACATACCTGTTTTGATGGAGAGGGCAACTACCAAGAAAAGCTTAAGTAGTTTTGCTTCATTATCTGATCCAATGACCTTATGATCATAATAGAACTTATGATAAGTCGAGGCAAGACCTTTTAGATAATCCGTCAGTTTTTGAACTTGACGTGAGTTAAAGGAATCTTCAACTACCTCATTTAACAGCATCGCTTCAAAAAGAAGGTTGTCTGCGTCATGTCCTAAACCTTTTACTGTTGAGGCCATGATCTCTTCACGGCTGATCTCAGACTTAGAAAGAAGAGTCTGAATACGTGCATGCGCATAATTCACATAAAAAACAGGATTTGAACTGTCTGTTTTTTGAAGGTCGACAAGATCAAATTCTAAGGCTGTATCTGACTTCTTAGAAGCAAACATAAAGCGTAAGGCATCTGATCCGATCTCTTCAACAACATCATTCATCCCGATAACCGTACCCGCACGTTTACTCATCTTAAACGGCTCACCATCTTTAAGAAGTGAGACCATCTGAGTGAGTTGAATATCAAGGTTGGTATCATCATGGTCTAAGAAGTTCAAAGAGGCTTTCACACGCGCCATATATCCGTGGTGGTCTGCACCCCAGATATTGATACGACTGTCATACTCTCGCTCGAACTTTTGGTTATGATAGATAATATCTCCGGCTAAATAGGTCGGACGACCATCTTCTCTAACGATAACGCGATCTTTTTCATCTTCTTTTTCTGAAGACTTAAGCCACTTTTTCCCCTCAATATCAGCAACACCGCCGGAAGCTTGTAACTTATTCATCACTCTGTCCCAGTCGCTGTAGAGTTCAGACTCAGAGACAAAGGTATCAAAATGGACATTAATTGAATCAAGGTCTTTAACAATCATCTTCAGGACTTCATCTTTGGCCCAAAGTGCGACTTCTTTGATCTTTTCGCTGTCACTGAATACTTCTTTACCATAAGTCTCAGAAGCTATCTTGGCAAGCTCTGTAAGATACTCACCGCGATAATAGTTCTCAGGATACTCGACTTTTTGACCCAGTATATTTGCCTGACCTTCTAACATCAAAGATGTACCTAAAAGATCTATCTGATTGCCTGCATCATTAACATAATATTCAGCAGTAATTTCATGTCCAAGATGACGGCCCAAACGTAGAAGTGTGTCACCATAGACTGCACCGCGGGCATGACCGATATGAAGAGGACCTGTTGGATTTGCTGAAACAAACTCGAGTAAGATCTTAGAGCTTTCAGTACCCTTCCCAAAGTCTTCTTGATGATCAAGTGCCCAGGTAGCATACTCATCTAGGAAATCTTCACTTAGCCTAAAGTTCAAATAACCCTTGACGGCTTCAACATTGGCAAACATCTCGTCTTGAGAAAACAGATCGACAAGCTCTGAAGCAATTACCATCGGGGATTTTTTTAGTTCTTTTGCCATAGCGAAGGCGATAGGAGTAGCAAAATGACCAAAAGAGCGATCACGAGGTTTTTCTAAAACAATATCATTTTGAATGCTGCTGTTAAGCAGTGCGAGGACGCGCTGCTTCAAGACTAAGCTTGTTTTGTAGTATCAGAAGGTGTAGACGTTTCTTCTGTAGATTCAGTTTTTTCAACTTTTTTAGCTTCATCAGATGCGACTTTTGTAGGTTCATCATCTTTCATCTCAGATTTGAAGTCTTTGATGCCTTTACCAATACCTTTTGCAAGATCAGGGATTTTTTTAGCACCAAAAAGCAGTACAACAATTCCAAAAATTAATAATAGTTCCATTCCACTAGGCATACCCATGGTTTTTCCTTTAAAAAAATAATCTTGTATTTTAGCTCTTTGTTGCTGTATAAATACTTATTAATCTTTCTTTATCTATATTCGTATCAATAAATAACACTTCTATATCAATAGACTAAGAGTTTTCTTCCCAGTCGTGAATAAATTCACTAATCTGAATTGATGGCATTTTAAGACGTGATGCTTGGGCAATAAAAACCATCTGTTGCGCCGCTACATCTAGGTCATCATTAATAACAAGATAATCATACTCACTAATACGTTGAACTTCACGCGTAGCCATCTCAATACGTCCATCGATTACACTTTGTTCATCTGTTCCACGAGACGTAAGCCTATGCTTTAACTCTTTTAAAGAAGGTGTAGTAACAAAAACAGAAGTTGTAATATCAGCAAGACGGTTTTGAACTGCGTCATGCCCTTGTACATCAATATCAAAGATTACAATTTTTCCCTCACTAAGCGCTTTTTTAACAGGCTTTATAGAGGTTCCGTAATAATTTCCATGCACT
>CBFDAB010000070.1:0-11141 GCA_965602745.1 uncultured Campylobacterales bacterium | reverse complement strand
TCCTTTCTCAGCCTTTCTTTGTTGCTGAAGTATTTACAGGTGCTCCTGGTAAATATGTTAAACTTGAAGACACAATTGCTGGCTTCAAAGGTATTTTAGCGGGTGATTTCGATCACATGCCTGAGTCTGCTTTCTACATGGTAGGCGGTATGGACGAAGCAATCGCTAAATATGAGAAAAACAAATAGGGATTCACATGAATACTCTTCAACTAGAAATCGTTACTCCAAGCGGACCAATCTTTAACGGACCTGTAACTTCGGTTACACTTCCGGGCGAAGAAGGCGAGTTTGGCGTTCTTCCTGAACATTCATCTCTTACTACGCTTTTACAAGCAGGAGTGATTGATTTTGTTAAAGAAGATAAAACGACTGAATCTGTTGTTGTTAACTGGGGCCACGTCCAAGTTGATGAGAACAAGGTTATTGTTCTTGCTGATGGCGCCGTTGCTATCCGTGGTGACAGTGAAAGTGATATCGCTAAGGCACTTGCTGATGCGAAAGAACTTGTTGCTGCTGCTTCTGATAACTCAGCTGCAATCGCAGCAGTCTCTGCTAAACTTGAGACTGCAGCACAGAACCTGATCTAATGTTCGGTTCTTTCTCGACCTTTATTTCAGATTCACACCCGGTTACATTATTTGTACTGGGTGTTTTATCTATCTATTTTATAGCCATTACATGGACATTTATTTATAGATTCTTCTCCCTTCAAGGTTGGGTTTCTCAAGAGAGAGAATCTCTTGAGTCTTTACTTCTGGGTTCTACCTCTGTATCTACATTCTCATACATATCTCCATTTTTAAAACGATCTACTCTTTTGACTAAGGAAATCTTAGACCTCTGCCAATATGCGGCGACTAAGGATGCAACAAAGGGACTTAGTTCTTTATCTATTGTTGCTTCAACATCTCCTTTTATAGGTCTTTTCGGTACGGTTGTCTCAATCTTGGATACTTTTAAAGATATAGGTCAAGCCTCGGCTTCTATGTCCTTAATCGCTGTGGGTGTGTCAGATGCCTTGATCGCAACTGCCGGTGGTATTTTTGTAGCTATCTTTGCTTATACCTTTCATCAGCTGCTTAAGCGTCAGGCTTATGAGCTTTCCGGACTCATCCGCATGCAAAGCGATGCTCTTTTGGCGAAATCGAAAGAAGTCTAGTCTATGCATTACGATTGGGATGAAAACCCTGAACTTAATATCACTCCACTAGTGGATGTGATGTTGGTTTTATTAGCTATTTTGATGGTGATTGCTCCAACAATCGTTTATGAAGAGCTAATAAAGCTTCCCAGCGGGTCTGCTAAAAAAGCCTTAACGAAGAAACCTCCTGTAAGTATCACTATTAATGAGCATAAAGAGATCCTTCTTCGCGGAGAAAAGTTCGAGTTTAATGGATTTGAGGATAACTTTTATATCTTTGCACAAGATAATCTTGACACAAAGGCAGCTGTCCTTATTTCAGCTGATAAGCGTTTAGGTTATGGTGACGTTATGATGATTCTCTCTACAGTAAAGCGTGCTGGCTTTACTGAAGTCTCTTTAGCCACAAACGGATAATCCTTGCCTGAGCGTAATGACGATTATTATTTTTATGCAGGCGGAATTGTCTCCTTCTCTTTTTTTTTAGCCTTAAGCACTCTTTTTGTACTCTTTGTGATAAATAAAAACCGTGTCAAAGAGATTCAGATAAGCTCTTCTGATTATATCTCCGTAAATCTTGATTCTATCCCTACTGCGCCGCCGGTTAAAGTTTCAAAAACAAAAATGACAAAAGCAGAACCTGTAAAAGAAGAGGCTCTTGAAACTTTGGCTACACCGAAAAAGGTTAATACAGACCTCTCATCTTTGTTTGGAGAAGTTCAGACCAAAAAGTTGGTTAAAAGAAATAAGACAAAAAATCCGGCTGTAGATGCGAGCTTTATGAAAAAGATTAAAAAGCGTATCAATACAAAAGATACGAAGCAGGTAAAATCAACCGAGGCCAGCTCTTTGGTAAAAAATCTAAAGCTCTCAAAAGAGAATATCAAGGTTGTGGGCGACTCTTCTGGTGTAGTTGATGAATATTTAGCTAAAATACACGCTGAAGTCTATGCCAAGTTCTTTCCTCCGGCTGAGTCGGTAGGAAAATCTGCAAGGGTTCGTCTGGAAATTGATGCTTACGGGGTATTGGTTTCCTTTAGAGTGCTATCATCTTCTAATGATGAGCTCTTTAATGAAGCTGTTGACTGGTGTCTGAATTCGCTTCATCAGTTCTCAGCTCATCCCGACAATAAAGCGATGAGTATAAATATTATATTAGTTGCCAAGGAATAAAATTGAAAAAAATACTTTTAACCCTCTTTATGTTTGTGAACCTATTTGCTGCTGATGCAACAATTGAAGTCGTCAAAAGAGTAGATAAGCTTCCCTCTATCTCAGTTGAAGATGCTTCTGTTAATTATCAAGATAGGCTTTCAAAGAAGTTCTTCAAGGTTTTAGTGAGTGATCTGAACGTTCTGTCTATCTTTAATGTATATGACAATTATGTTTTAAATGATTATGATGCTGATAGTGTTAATAGTGAAAACCTTAAACGCGATTATGTACTGCGATACCGCCTTCGTCAAGATGATGAGGGAAACCTGAATTGTGATTATAAACTTCTTTCTAGTGTAGATTCTAAGGTTTTAAGAGAAAAGAATTTTCGTATAAAAAAAGAGAATCTTTATGTCTTTCTAATTCACAACCTTGCTACAGATATAAATGATTTTATTGGAGCAGAAGCGGTTGAGTGGATGAAGTCTTATGTGCTTATCTCGCGTCTGATTGGCCCTAATGAGAGTGAGATCGTTATCTCAGATTATACCCTTACTTATCAGCATGTTATCGTAAAAGGTGGGTTGAATGTTTTTCCTCATTGGGCGGATAAAGAACAAAGCTCTTTTTATTATACGGTACTAGACGGGGCTAAACCAACTCTGTATAAGATGAACAGAACTACGGGTAAGAGTAAGAAGATCTTGGATAGTGACGGGATGATGGTCTGTTCTGATGTTAATTCTGATGGGACACAACTCTTAGTCACTATGGCACCTGAAGGCCAGCCTGATATCTATCTTTATGATGTTATTACAAAGCAGACTCAGCAGTTGACACATTACAGCGGAATTGACGTGAGTGCTCAGTTTTTAGAAAATGATACAGAAATCGCCTTTGTCTCAAACCGTTTAGGATATCCGAATATTTTCTCTAAAAGAATCGGTTCCAGCGGTGTTATGCAGATGGTCTACTACGGTAAGAGCAATGTCGCCCTGGCGGCGCATAAGAACTATATTGTATATAAGTCCAGAGAGAGTGCGAATGAGTTCTCTCCCAACACTTTTAATCTACACCTTATCAGCACACGTTCGGATTTCATCCGCCGCCTGACCGCGACGGGAAAAAACGAGTTTCCGCGTTTTTCGGATAATGGAGACTCTGTAATCTTCATCAAAAACTACAAGGCAGAGAGTTCGGTGGGCATAATTCGCCTAAAACAGAACAAAAGCTTCCTATTTCCTCTGAAAATAGGTAAGATACAATCAATAGACTGGTAAAAGAGAGAATTAATGAGTAATACAACCTTACGTGTTTTAGCTGTTGATGATGATATGATCAATAGAAAGCTAATACGCTCGATGTTAATGAAAGCAGATAATGTATCTGAAGTTCTTGAAGCGGCTAATGGAATGGATGCTCTTGACATCTTAAAAAAAGATACAAATATTGATATTATTTTACTAGATATCATTATGCCGATTATGGGTGGTATTGACTTTTTGAAAGTCGCTAGAGCTGATGATCAGATGAAGGGAATTCCCATTATTGTATTAACAACAGATGAGACTATCCGTGCAGAAGCACTTAATGAAGGTGCTAATGATTTCTTAACGAAGCCTATTCGTGAAAAAGATATTACCTCAAAAATTTCTAAACTTATTCTTTAATATTTGAGAGCTTATGGCTCTTGATATTTTTCTTATTCTTTTATTCCAGACATTTTAAATACACATTTAAAACTAAAAAACATTAAAAAACAACCTACTTTTGCAAAAAATATACTTTTTTTAGCTACACTATATATGAATATACTTTACAGGACTAAAAATGGACTTTACTAATATTATTGATTCAATAAACACTTATATACCTTCTTCTATCGCCGGCATAGATACTCTTTATATTGTCTTAGCTCTTGTGCTTTTAATTTTAATAATCTGGCTGATTACCAAAGTTAAAAAGATAGAACCAACAAGAGAGTTAGTTGACTTAGTTCCTGAAGAAGTAGATGAAAATGAGTTTAGCAAAGTGGATAATACTTTAGATGAAGAAGTAGAAGAAAATATCGAAGAAAATGGATTTATGCCATCAAATATTCCTCAAGAAATTCATGTTAGTGAAGAGTTAGAGGAAGAAAAAATCACTTTAGATACTCCTGAAGAGATTAGTGTAGAGACAGAAGAAGTTCAAGAAGAAGTTGAAGAAGAAATTGAAGAAGAAATTGAAGAAGAAGCTGTTGAAGATGAAGCTCTTGAAGAAGCAAGGCCAAGCGGTGTAACAAGAAAGAAACGCAATTCAACTAGAGAGGGGAAGAAAATCTCTAAGGCAGACTTTTCTGACTTCAGCGGACAACGCCTCTTAATCGCAGAAGATAATCTTATTAATCAAAAGGTTATTAAAGGTGTTTTAAATGACTCCGGTATAGAAGTTGTTATTGCTGATGATGGGCAGTTTGTGATGGATATCTTAGAAAAAGACAGTGACTTTGAAATAATCTTGATGGATGCACATATGCCGCGATTAGATGGTTTTGAAGCAACACGTCTGATCAGAGAGAATCCGGCTTATGATCATATTGCCGTCATTGCTTTAAGCGGTGATACGGCTGTTGATGACATCAGGCATATGACAGAAGCAGGTATGGAAGAGCATTTAGAAAAACCTCTAAAGATGGACGCCCTGTATGACGTTATGTCTATGTATTATACAATGGACGAGAAGAGGGAAGAAGAAGCGCAAGAGCAGGTCGAAGAGCTTGAGATCACAGTAGATGTCAAAGATCTTGCTTGTTTGGACTATGATCTTGGTTTAGAGATCTGTGGGAATGATGAAGGTATGTATAAAAGCTTGCTTAAAGAGTTTTTCTTGGCTTATAAAGACTCTTCAAAGAAACTACATGAAGCATTGATGAAAAAAGATTATAAGGAAGCCCAAAATATCTTGATTGATGTAAAAGGCACAGCTTCTAACTTGGGAGCAAAGCAGTTCATCTATACGGCAGAACAGTTTTTAGAAGCACTATCAATTGGAAACACTTCCGTATATAGAGAGCTTTTTAGAGATTATCAATCTTATCTCTTGGCTCTGCTAAAGAGTATCCAGCAGGCTTTAAAAGTCTAATACGGGGATAATCCCTCCTGTCTAATCTGCTTCTTCCCTTCCTTTTAGTATAATTACGCAAAACTCCAAAAAAGACAATTTAATGACAAGAATAAAAGCAAAATCAGTAGATGCACAGATCGCAGATACTCTAGTGACTCATCTTCAAGGCTATTTTGTAAAAGCCTTAAACTCACTATCTTGTGAGATAGGTGCAAACAAAGCCTTTGAAGAAGTGCAGTGGTTTCGCAACAGAGGTGAGTCTGGCGGAGGAGTGCGTTATGTGGCCTCAGATGAGAGCCTTTTTAACCGTGGTTCAGTTAATGTCTCTCAGATCCAGTATGATAATGATGATAGTAAACAACTCTCTTCGGCAACGGCACTCTCTACGATAATCCATCCGCATAATCCACACGCTCCGTCTATTCATATGCACATTAGCTGGACGGAGATGAAAGACGGAAATGGATATTGGAGGATGATGGCAGATCTAAATCCTTCACTTTTTAACAAGTCGGACAAAGAAGCCTTTGATGCAGTCCTACAAAAAAGTGCCCCAAAATTTTATGAAGAAGCCTCAGCCCAAGGTGACAAGTACTTTTATATACCGGCCTTACAGCGCCATAGAGGTGTCTCTCACTTTTATCTTGAAAACTTCAATTCAGGTGATAAGACGGCAGATAAAGAGATGGCACAGACTCTGGGTGAAAATGTGATCGATATCTATATAAAGATCATTAAAGATGCAATAATGACGCATAAGACTATTAGGGATGAAGAGAAGACGAAGCAGTTAGCGTATCACACTCTTTACCTTTTTCAAGTATTGACGTTAGACAGAGGAACAACTTCAGGCCTTCTTGTGCACAATGAGAATGATATTGGGATCTTAGGCTCTATTCCTTCTCATGTTAACAAAGAACTTCTTTTGTCATGGAAAGAAAAGATGCCATCAGGACAAGAAGAGTTGCTTCAAGTGATTGCTGATTGTTTGGATGATAGCGGAAGTGTTGAAGAAGAGCAAAAAGCTTCACTTGCCCAGGCTGTAAGAGAATACTATATGAAAAACCCAGAAGCACTGAAGATGCAGGCTTCAGGAAATGTGTCTGTACCAACGGTACAAAATCATAAGTAAAGATTTTCCAGAGTCTAGGACTAAGTGTTACACCTGCTATAGACCAATGAGTTCTTGTATGTGTCAATACATCAAGTCTCTAAAGACGAAGACCAAGTTTGTGGTCTTGATGCATACTCATGAGTTTAAGAAAATTAAAAATGGCACAGGTCATTTTACCCATCTATCCCTAGAAAATTCAGAGCTTTATGTAGAAACTTCATTTCAAAACCATAAAGCTGTTAATGTACTTTTAAATGATGAAAATAATAATTGCTATGTTTTATACCCAGGAGAAGATAGCATCGTTTTAAATGAAAATCCTTTGCCTAAAAATGAAAAGCAAAATGTTGTTTTTTTGATAGACTCAACTTGGCATAATGCTAAAAAGCTTTTACGAGACAGTCCTAATCTGCAAGAACTTCCAAAGGTAAGTTTTGAGCATACTAAAAACTCAGAGTTTAAGATAAAAGAACAGCCTTTGGACTTATGTCTATCTACCATAGAATCGACACTCTGTGTCTTAGAACTTTTGACTTTGAATGGGTCTGAGGGATTAAGTAGTGTTGAGCTTGATGGTTTTTTGGAGCCTTTTAGGAAGATGGTGGAGTATCAGGTGAAATGTACTACTTTGGAGAATAAATCTCCGCGATTTAGGGTTTAATATGAAGGTGACATATGATAACTAAAATATTAAATACATGGATAGTTTTAGTTCTATTTATAGTAGTAGGTGGACTGTCACTATGCGTATCAATTGTAAAAGACGACTTTTTATGGTTAAGTAGGTCTGGATCAATTATTACGATACTAGGCATATTATTAACTTTAAAACATAGTCCTTATGCAAATATATATAAACTTTAAATAATAAAACAATAAAACTACAAAGCCCGAGTAACACTTCGTACACTGTCAAGTACATTGGAGCAATTGTCAAGATACTTAATAGAATATTCAATTAGACCTGACCTTTTATTCTTATCCTCACCATATATTAATCGACCAATAAGTTCAGGATAAGCATTTCGTATCTGCTTAGCGGTATCATTAAAAGGCTGCATGATATATTCAATTAGGGTTCCTACCAAAGGGACAAAGAAAACAACTGCCACTAAGGCACCGATGATAGATCCGCTCATCTCCACCCAAGAAGGTATGCCTGTAAATGCATACCAGTAATAATAAAATACATTTTGTTGAGACAGGTAAAGTTCTTTAGCTGTATATGCTCCAACTACTGTTCCTAGACCTCGTGAAAATTCCCCAATAATTCCTGTTGTCAGACTCATATCCAGTAAAAATGAAGCAGCCCTTGTACTTAGACGTTTAATTTGAGTGACTTCAAGTGCCTTGTAAGCAATCTCTTCTTTCCATGTTTGCGTATACTCAATCAGCTTCTCTTTTTTTTTATCATCTTTCATCTGTGCCAGTAAAAACTGATCTAAAAAAATTTGTAATCTTTCGTGTAGGACATCTACACAGAAGATGTCATTTGTAAACTTTTCGAGAAGTTCTCTTTCGCTAAGACTTGTTTTTGAGAAGTCTTTGCCTTTAAAGAGAGTGGATATCCAGCTAAGTAGATTATTAATAGAGATAAAAAGATCAAAAATATCATTTTTAAAATGCCGTTTAAACATCTGCCAAGGGCTCTTATAGTAATTTGTAGAGAACTCTTCGAGTCTTGGGTTTACGACCTCATAAAGATAATTATACAAAAATGTATTAAGGGCTGATTCCAAGCTTTGTTCTATCTCTTTTTTAGGCATGTCTGGCTTGTCTTTTATTGGCTTGAGAAAGTTCTTTGCTCACGCTGTGCAGCTGTGCCTTGGCGTAAGGTTTTAAGTATGAGGGAATGATACGGCCTTTGACCTTCATAATATCTTCTATCAAGATATCTGCAACGGTTTGTGTCTGGATTTTTAGTATATCAGTAAGATACTCAAACAGAAGTTTTGATAGCCTATCCAGTGAGATCTTCCATGTTGAATCCGTTTGGCGGTATATCCATTCGCTAAAGGCAAAGAAACTATCATAAACTGTGTCGTCTTTCCACAAAAGAACAATTGAGTTTTTAAAGTTTCCGCTGTTATAGGTCAGATCCCAAAATCTTGCAAAACGTTTC
This sequence comes from uncultured Campylobacterales bacterium, assembly GCA_965602745.1. GTDB lineage: Bacteria > Campylobacterota > Campylobacteria > Campylobacterales > Sulfurimonadaceae. The sequence goes on along the minus strand of CBFDAB010000070.1, from coordinate 2,502 downwards.
ATTTTTTGGATCTGTTTAAAACTAAGCAAGTCATTACTTAAGATGTCATAAGGGGGGATGTCGCTGTATCTCATGCCAAACTTTGTATCATGCCTGTCCAGTGTTGTTCCGGAGAGTTTTTTGAGTATTCCGATCTGTATCTCTGAGGAGCTTATAGAGACGAGCTCATTCAGGTTTCTTCCAAAACTTTCCAGGTCTTCACCGGGGAGGCCGACGATAAGGTCAAGATGTACATGTGCCTTTGTCTGGTTTTCTATGAAATCTAGGTTCTCTTTTATCTTCTCTAATTTAAGAGGTCGGTTGATATTGTTCGCAACTTCCAGATTAAGGGTTTGAATACCGATCTCAAGCTGTAGGGCCCCTGAGGGAAAGAGTGCTATCTTCTTTTTGATACTTTCAGGAAAGTGATCAGGTATAACTTCAAAATGGGCAAAGTAGGGTGGCTCTTTGGCTAAGAAGAAGTCAAGTATCGCATTGGCAAACTTCATATTAAGGTTAAATGTTCTGTCAACAAACTTGAAGTTCCGTGCCCCCTTACTCCATAAATACTCAAACTCTTTAATAAGAGCATCTATATCAAAGTTTCTTACCTTTTCATCTATAGAAGAGAGACAAAACTCGCACATAAAGGGACAGCCTCTTGATGCTTCTATATAGATATATCTATTGTCTATATCATGTTGCGAATAATGTTCATAGGGTAATTTTAATACGCTTAGATCTTCTATTACAGGCTTGATAATCATCTCAATGGGAGGCTGTTGCTCTTTTATCTCCTTACAGAGTTTATAAAAAGAGGTATCGCCTTCACCTTGAATAATATAATCAGCCTTGGAAAAATCAACACGAAACGGCTGATAAGAGACTTCCGGCCCACCGAGTATGACCTTTGTTTTGGGAGAGAGTTTTTTTAATATCTCAATGAGTTCCTGGCTCTGCTGCGCATTCCAGATATAAATACCAAGACCGATAAGATCAGGTTCTTCATCCAAGATCTTCTCAGCAATGCTTTGAACAGCATCATTTATGCTAAATTCTAATAAAAGAGTCTGATCTTGCAGTTCTTGCATATTGGCATATAAATAGCGAAGACCGACAGAACTGTGTGTATAACGAGAGTTTAGAGTACTTAGTATGATTTTCATATGAAATTATACTGTTTATTTGATATAATCTTTCAACTAGAGAAAGGATGAATATGAAAGAGTGTAATACATTAGATGAGGTCAGAACTGAAGTAGATAAGCTTGATGATGAGATAGTTAGCTTAATTGCACAGCGTAATGCCTATATCCATCAAGCTGTAAGATTTAAACAGAGTGTAGAAGAGGTAAAGGCAGAAGAACGCGTTAATAAGGTTATACAAAGAGTTCGTCATAAGGCTTTAGAACTGGGTATGTCACCAAACATGATTACGGATCTGTATGAGATGATGATTGAAAATATGGTTGAATCGGCAATTTCAGAATTTCGTAATAAGAGTGTCTTCTAGAGTTGTTTTGGAATATGGTATAATTATTTATCACAAGTTAAAATAGAAATACCAAAGATGAAAATATCACTTATTTACACTCAATTAATGAACTGTGCCTATAATGGCATCCATATGAGACGAATTTTCAAGGTGTATCTTAAATTAAGATTATCTTTGCTAAAATCGGACTAATTAATATTAAGGATATACAAAATGAAAAACCTTCTCGCAATTAGCGCAATGGCCGCTCTATTATTATTATCGGGATGTAGCCAAAAAGATCCTGCAATCGATGCAACAGATGAAACTGGCACAAGTACCGAATCTCCAGTTGATGTAAAAGATCCAAGTGCAACAGATGGTATGGAAGATAGCGGTATTGAAACATCTGGTACTGAAGTGGGTATGGATAAGGCTGAAGAGACTTTAAGTGTTATTGAAGCACAAATGAAGACAGTGACTTTTGACTTTGACAAATTCAATATCAGGTCAGATATGGAAGATAATATGAAGCTTAACTCAACAATTGCTAAGGCTGGTGCCTCAATCTATAATCTAAAACTTGAAGGTAACTGTGATGAGTGGGGTAGTGATGAATATAACTACGCACTTGGTCTTAAGCGTGCTAAGGCAGCAAAAGATGCAATGATAGCTGATGGTGTTAAGGCAGAGCGTATAACTATGGTAAGTTTTGGTGAAAGTAACCCTACATGTACTGAGCAGACTCAAGGATGTTGGTCAAAAAACCGTAGAGTAGATTTTAAACTTCTTCCATAATGATTAGATTTTTACTTCTAGGCTCACTGAGCCTTTTTCTTCCTCTTTCTCTTTATGCAGAAAAATCTGCATTTGGAGCAGGTGATCTGAACAGCCCCTCTCCTTATGGCCTGACTAAAGCCGAAAAACACATTCTTAATAATAAAGAAACTATCCAAGATATTGAAGGCACTGTTCGTAAAAACAGAACGCGTATTTCTAATATAGAAGAGTCTCTATCAGGTATGAGAAGTATAGTTGAAGGTCTAAAT
>CBFDAB010000069.1:0-11203 GCA_965602745.1 uncultured Campylobacterales bacterium | reverse complement strand
CTTTCTAGGACGTTTTGAGCATCTTACAGGGGGAGAACTTGTATCTTTAGAGATGCTCACTCCTACTAGCTTTAAAATAGCTCTTACCGTTCAAGACAAGAATCGTTCTTTTGATTGGGTGAATCTAAACTTTGAACTTAGCGGTGTAACTGATGCTAAACTTTTAGATGACAGTTCTTTAAAGGCTGTTGATATGCAAGAGGGCGGGAACATTAGTTTTACAGACGAGGGGATAGAGATCGGTTTTGGTTCAGCTGAGTATCTCTCTTCACCCCTGCATCTACGGGCCCAAACACTAAAATATGAAGAGACAAATTTTAGCTTGTAGAGCTGTCATCAGACAGTGATTTTGGAATGCTCTGAAACTTTGTCGGTCTGCTTTGAATTTTCCAAGACTTATTCACATACAGCATTAGCATCTCACGTGCTTCTTTTGATGTAATAAGACCTTTTGATAGAGCATATTGGATCATAACTTCATTTAACTGCTCGTTTCTTCTCATATAATATCCTTTCATTAAGTTAAACCTATAAACACTTTGAACCTATAAAGATGCCCTATACTTTCGTATTATCTTATCTATCACCCCCTGCTCTTTGAGTTTTACAAGAGTAGAATTTATTTTTTTCAAAGATGCACTCTTCTCCTTTCGAAAAGCGCAATGAAGATCTTGTTTATCAATAATATTCTTCGAAACTATCAGCATATTTTCCATCTTCTGCTTTTTAATACAGTGCCCGACAGCCAGCTTAGTCCCAATAGCCGCGTCTATCACCCCAAATCGAAGCTGATTCATATTGTTGATCAGCTTTTTATTTTCTACCCGTTCAATAGATTTATTCTCAAAATAAGGCTTAAGTCCGGGATAGGAGTGCCCTTGCAGTGTCCCTAGCTTACGTCCAAGAAGTGAATCAATATTTTGAAGGCTTTGAGCATCAGATTTGCGAACAATCAAAACATCTTCTTCTTCATACAAAGAATTTGACCATAAATACTCGCTCGAGTTGACAATCTCATCTGAATTTATCAAGCACATACCATCAATATTTCCCGTTTTCATCTCCATCTCCTGATTGCGCCTAGGAACAAGGACATACTCCATCTTAATACCGCTTTGAACAGAGAGCGCATCCATAATTTCTTTTAAGACACCTCCTGTCAATTCACGCTTATCTATAAAAACATAAGGTTCCTCCTTGCTACGGCTAAAAGAAATTTTAAGCACCTCGGCAGATAAAATACTTGTTATGGAAATAATCAATAAAAAAGTTCTCATCTATTTTCCTTGCAATATAAAAGAATAATTTTAGTTAATTAATATTAATAAGAGGAGACGAAAATAAAGTGGGAAAAATTTATAAAAAACTCTCAAGTGATTCCTTAAAAAAATATGTTTTATTTTCACTTACATAACAAGAAAAATATACTTAAAAATATTATCTACCCATTAATGGAACCTAGAGAAGCAAAAAAAAATGAAACTAAAAACAGTCTAAGACAAAAGCTCTAAATAAAAGAACCGCCTTTAAGCTTGAACCCTTTTATGGGCATGTTTTTAGCGGATACAAGAATCTTAAAATATTTTACTACAGTCCATCCATATAATTATTGTTTTTGATAAGCAGGTGCATTGTTCCTATAATACACATTATAAAAAAATATTTGGATAAATTAAAGTAAAATTTTGGTACAATTTCAAAAAATTAGCTAGTCACAAGATGAGTACCCAAAAGTTTACTCATATAGTGTAAAAGCAAAACTCTGGAGCTTACATGCAAAAAATCAGAAATATCGCCGTAATCGCGCACGTTGACCACGGTAAAACAACACTTGTTGATGGTCTTTTAGAACAATCAGGAACTTATGGTGATCACGAATCACATGAAGAAAGAGCAATGGATTCAAACGATCTTGAAAAAGAGCGTGGTATCACGATTCTTTCAAAGAATACTGCTATTCGTTATAAAGATCACAAAATTAACATTATCGATACTCCGGGTCACGCTGACTTCGGTGGAGAAGTTGAACGTGTTCTTAAGATGGTCGATGGTGTACTTGTACTTGTTGATGCTTACGAAGGTGTAATGCCTCAGACTAAGTTCGTTGTTAAGAAGATGTTAGCACTTGGTAAAAAGCCAATTGTTGTTATTAACAAGATTGACAAAGATTCTGCTGATCCAGATCGTGTTGTTGATGAGATGTTTGACCTGTTTGCACAAATGGGCGCAACAGATGATCAGCAAGACTTCCCAATTATCTATGCAGCAGCTAGAGATGGTATCGCTAAAATGGATATGTCAGAAGAGGGTGGAGACTTCCAATGTATCTTTGACACTATCTTAGAGTCAGTTCCAGAACCGGAAGGTTCACCTGAGAACCCTGCGCAAGCTCAGGTTTTCACACTTGATTATGATAACTATGTTGGAAAGATCGGTATCTCTCGTATCTTCAACGGTCGTCTTAAAAAAGGTGACCAGATCAAACTTGCAAAAGCTGATGGCGAAATGGTAAATGGTAAGATCTCTAAGCTTATCGGTTTCCACGGTCTTAACCGTATGGAGATCCAAGAAGCAGAAGCAGGTGATATCGTTGCAATCGCAGGTATGGAAACAGTTGATGTTGGTGATACTATCTGTGATCCGGTTAATCCAGTTGCACTAGACCCTATGCACGTTGAAGAGCCAACACTTACAGTTGTGTTCTCTGTAAATGATTCTCCTCTTGCCGGTCAAGAAGGTAAGCACGTTACTTCAAACAAGATCCGTGAGCGTCTTGAGACTGAGATGACAACAAACGTTGCAATGAAATGTGAAACAGTTGGCGAAGGTAAGTTTAAAGTATCTGGACGTGGTGAACTTCAGATTACTGTACTTGCTGAAAACATGCGTCGTGAAGGTTTCGAATTCGGTATCTCTCGTCCAGAGGTTATCGTTAAAGAGATCGAAGGTGTTAAATGTGAACCATTTGAGCACCTAGTGATTGACGTTCCTGAGACTTTAGGTGGTAGCGTTATCGAGCGTCTTGGTAAGCGTAAAGCTGAGATGAAAGCAATGGTACCAATGGGTGTTGGCTTCCAGCGTATCGAATTTGAGATCCCTGCACGTGGCCTTATCGGTTTCCGTGGTCAGTTTCTAACTGATACAAAAGGTGAGGGTGTAATGAACCACTCTTTCTTAGAGTTCCGTCCTTACTCAGGTTCTGTTGAGTCTCGTCAATATGGCGCACTTGTCTCTATGGAAAACGGAACAGCTCTTGCCTTCTCGATCTTCAACCTACAAGACCGTGGCGGTATGTTTATTAAGCCACAAGATAAGGTATACGAAGGTATGATCGTTGGTGAGCATTCACGTACAAATGACCTTGCAGTTAATCCTATTAAAGGTAAGGCTCAGTCAAACGTACGTTCATCAGGTGCAGATGAGGCAATTAAACTTGTTCCACCACGTGATATGAACCTTGAAAAAGCACTTGAGTGGATCGAAGATGATGAACTTCTTGAGATCACTCCAATAAGTGTACGTGTTCGTAAACGTCTTCTTACAGAAGCAGAACGTAAACGCGCTAGCCGTTAGTAGTAAACACTGAGCTTTACGGCTCAGTAGAATCACAACAATCCCCATCTATTTTCTCTTCTTTTCTAAAATATAAACTATTCTGTGTATTCTCAATGAACCTTATAAGCAGGTATCTAAAAAACAAGTAAAGACTATGCCATTGCGATCCTCATTTTTTTTCCGATAAAGAGCTGTATCGGCTTCTGTATAAAACTCATCAAAACTATATCTCGTATCTTTATCTATACAGATACCACTAAACTCTTCAGTACCTATTCTAAACACCTAATCTTCGCTTCTACGCATATGCTTTCTTAAGGCATCTGCAACCTTGCATAATGCAAGATCTCCTTGTAGATGTCCATATGTGTCATTATATTCTTTAATGAAACCTATATCAATGATAAAGAGCGCAAATACAAATTGGTTTAGCCGAGAAATATTTATTTGGCTTTCAAATATATGCAAGAAGTGTCTTCTGTTGTAAAGCTGTGTCAAATATGGAAAAAGGTAATCCATATAAGACCAAAATCTTGATTCTGATTAAGATAAGAGGCAAAAAAGAAAAGTATCACGTTCTAAACGCTTATATTCACCTATATGGTACAAAGAGTAGATGGAAATAACCATGTCTTAAAAAAAAGCCCAAGGCTAACACTATGACATACAAGAATGAGTTTAGAAAAATCAGCCGAGGGTAGTTTCCGCTGTGCTTTTAATAGACAATATCAGCAGTAACAAGCTTATTAAATAGTTCATCCATATTGTACTTATTGTACTTATTGTACTTATTGTATAAAATAAAATATATTATTAATACTAATCGTATGAAAGCACTTATACTCCTAAATCCTTCCCCAGAATATTTGTTTAATCTTATAAACATCAAAGAATATAAGAGTAAGAGGGTAAAACTTCATTATGAAACTACATGACATACAGCTAACTACCTCATACCTAGAACTTGATCCTATCTTTTATGATTACACTCAGCCTGCGCCTTTAAAACAGGCTTATATTATGAGCTTTAATGAAGAGGCGGCAAAGCTTATCAAACTAGATAAAGAAGAGGCACAAACAGAAGATTTTGTTGACTTTATCAATGGAAAGAACCTACTTGAGGGTTCACAACCTTTTTCAATGTGTTATGCAGGGCATCAGTTTGGTCATTTTGTACCACGTTTAGGAGATGGACGTGCCATAAACCTTGGTGAAACACAGGGTTGGAATCTACAGCTAAAAGGTGCTGGTCCAACCCTATATTCACGTCAAGGTGACGGACGTGCTGTGACCCGTTCTTCCATACGTGAATATCTTATGTCTGAAGCTATGCATGCTCTAGGTGTACCCACTACACGGGCCCTGGCAATTATTGGTTCAGATGAAAATGTAGCCAGAGAGAAATGGGAAAAGGGGGCTGTAGTTTTACGAATGTCACCTACTTGGGTACGCTTTGGTACTTTTGAGTATTTCTACTACTCAGAGGATCATGATAAGCTAGAAATCTTGGCTGATTATGTAATCAATCAAAGTTATCCGCACCTGAGAGAAAAAGAAGATGCTTACTTTCTTATGTATGAAGAGATTGTAAAAGGTACAGCTGAACTACTTGCACATTGGCAATCTATAGGATTTAATCATGGAGTTATGAATACCGATAATATGTCCATTGCCTCACTCACTATAGATTATGGACCTTATGCATTTTTAGACTCTTATGATTTTAACTATATCTGTAACCATACCGATAGAGATGGTCGATATGCATTTGGAAATCAACCACCTGCAGCTAACTGGAACCTTTCTATGCTAGGACGTGCACTTTCACCTATACTCAATATTGAACGAAGTAAAAAAGCTCTGGAAACCTTTGGAGAACTCTTTACACAGAAATACATGCAACTAATGCACGCTAAGCTTGGGCTTGATACACAAGACGATGGAGACCTTGAACTGACTATAGGTCTTTTAGCTGTACTTGAGTCTGCTAACGTGGATTATACTGCCTTCTTTAGAGAGCTCAGCCATTATACTGATAATAGAAATAAACTCTTGGATCTGTGTGAACAGCAAACTCCTATGCAGGAGTGGCTAGATGATTATGACAAACGTATATTACAAGAAGACTCTACAAAACGACAGGAAAAAATGCTTGGAATAAATCCAAAATATATACTAAAAAACTATATCTTACAAGAAGCTATCGATAAGGCAGAAAATGGGGATAACACTCTGGTTAATGACCTGTTAGTACTAGCACAAAACCCTTTTGATGAGCATCCTGAGTTTGACCGATATGCCAAAGCAACACCGTCAAACTATCAAAACTTGAAACTATCTTGTTCATCGTAGAGGAACCTGTTATAGAAAAAAGTTTCCTCGAAAATCTCAAACTTTCATGTTCATCATAGATGAGATTTCTTTAGAAAACCTGGAGCTATCAGGTTCTTCATGTCTTACTTCTGAGTCAATAGGTATCCTCTTTTACGCAAAAGAGCTACTATTCCTTCTCTTCCGACAAGATGTCCAGAACCAACAACAACAAAACAGTCTTTTTTACTGCGTATAAAATCTTCAATTCGTTCTGTCATCTGATAATTTCGTTTTGTAATCAAATCCTCATAGATATCTTGAAGACTAGCATCTGTTTTTAATGGTAAGGTTATTATCTTTTCGAAGGCTTTCGTATCACCTATTTTCCATGCATTATACATTTCGTCTAGCATCGGTTCAAGCTCATTCATGGACTCTAGAGTATAAAGTAGAAGCTTGTCTTGAAAAGCCCTGTCATCTTTGGATAAGAGTTCCATTTGCTGCCGCGCTGTTTCAAGTTCTATAATTTTTTTGTTGCTCAACTTTGCCTTGTCTAAAAAATGTTTATCAATGCCTAAGTCTGGAAAATACCCTAAACGCATCATCTCTGTTATAGTGACTTGAAGCATTACCACCCAGGGTTTCATTTTTTCTATCTTCTCTAAAGGAATACCTGTCTTATCCGTATATGCTTCGAGACTTTTATAGGTTTTTGCGGACAATTCTGTTTCAAGACTTTTATTCTTATTATAAATGCCTGAACTTAACATTGTATCTTGCATGGCAAGGACTGACTCCGGACTTGAAGGGTCAACTTCAACCACAAGAAATTCGCTCCTTTTATAAGCCGAAGTAATTTTCTGATCCAAAGGATACAGGTCTGGTTTGGCCAGATGTATAGAGCCTAAAATATAAACTGTACTATCTTTTGAACTTAGCTCATAAAGTAAGGATTTGGCCTCTACGCTAAGGCAGAAAATAAGAAAGAGTGACAAAATGTAACTATGATTTTTTAGCATATTCTGCCTTTAAACTGCCCTGTATGGGCATGTTTTATTTCGTGTTATCAGTGTAGCAAAAAAAAGCAAAAATTCTTTCATTTTTAAAGATTAAACAGTCATAGATAATGTATAATTTTTGAACTAATGACAAAGCTGACTTTGTTAAGAATCACCTAAAAGAAAGACATCAACTATGGATAGAAAAAAGATATATAACCCCGAGTCAACAGAACATGTAAATGACCGTAAGATATTCGGTGGAAATCCGACAGGAATATTTGAATTAAATAATATAAAATATCAATGGGCCTATAATCTTTGGGAGATGATGCTTAACAACACCTGGTTTCCAAAAGAAGTCGATATGACACGTGATGCCCTAGACTATAAGGGGTTGACCGATACAGAAAAGTCGGCTTATGACAAGGCTTTGGCACAGCTTATCTTTATGGATTCTCTTCAAACAAATAATCTAATCGATAATGTAAACCCTTATGTCACTTCTCCGGAGATCAATCTTATCTTGGTTCGTCAATCTTTTGAAGAGGCTCTACACTCACAGTCTTATGCTGTTATGGTTGACTCTATCTCTCAAAACTCTGATGAGATCTATAACCTGTGGCGTTCGGACATGAAGCTGAAGCATAAGAATGATGCTATTGCTGCTGTCTTTACTGAGCTCACAGCAAACCCGACAGAGACAAACTTCCTAAAAGCATGTTTTGCAAATCAAATCCTTGAGGGTATCTATTTCTATAGCGGGTTTGCTTACCTTTATACTCTTGCACGTTCAGGAAAAATGCTAGGTTCTGCACAGATGATCCGTTTTATCCAGCGAGATGAAGTAACACACCTTACACTTTTCCAGAACATCATCAACACCCTAAGACGTGAACGTGCTGATCTTTTTACAGATCAGCTAAAAGATGAAGTCTATGCGATGTTTGAAAATGCTGTGGAGCTAGAAGTAGAATGGGGACAATATATCACTCAGGGTCAGATACTCGGTCTAACCAATGATATCCTTGAGCAATACATCAAGTACCTCGCCGATACCAGACTTAATGCTGTTGGATTTGAAAAGCTTTATAATGTTGAACATCCTATCAAATGGGTAGATGACTTCTCAAAATTCAATGACCAAAAAACAAACTTCTTTGAAGGAACCGTAGCTAACTATTCTAAGGGTTCCTTAGATTTTGATGACTTCTAGTCATTTTACTAGGTTCTGCCCAGCACAGAACCGATATACACTAAACCCTACTTAAAAAGAACTCCCCCTATGGCAAAATACTTTCTCTGTACTCTTCAATTTGAATCAACAAACAATTATGAAAACAACCTCAATACACTCACAAGTCTTATTCAAGAAACCCCCGATAAGAGCATTATCTTGGCTCCTGAAGTTTGTCTTACTAACTTTGATTATGAGCATTTTGAAGCAGCCTCTGCCTTTTCAAGTAAGGCCATAAATGAGCTTTTAAAACTAAGTAAAACACGGGTTATAGCACTAACAGTCATTGAAAAACGTGAAAATGGAAAGTTTTTTAATGTGGCTAAGGTCTTGTATAAGGAAAAGATTGTCCATGAGCAGTGTAAAAACAGACTCTTTAAATTAGGAGACGAACATAAGCACTTCAGCGAGGGAAAAGATGAGAGTCTTTCTCTTTTTGAGATTGACGGTATTAAGTTTGGTTTGATGATATGTTTTGAATTACGTTTCAAGCAGTACTGGCAAGACCTAGAAGGAGCAGATATCATCTTAGTCCCTGCTAGATGGGGGAAAAATCGAAGTGAACACTTCAAAATCCTTAGCGAAGCACTTTCTATTATGAACCAATGCTATGTCTTAGGAGCAGATGCTTCTAACCAAGACTGTACCTCAATGAGTGGGATAATAAGCCCCTTTGGCAAAGCTGTACGTAATGGGAATGCTCTTTGCTTATTAAGCCAATATGATAAACAAGAGATACGTGCAATGCGTAGATACCTAGACGTAGGTGTTCAAGGGAAATAATGACAGACAGAATGACAACCATTAAAAATGCTCGCTTAGCCGAAGATATTAATGCCAAATTTACACTAAGCGATGCTGTTCGTAAAGCAATTGCGACAACCAACAGAGAAGCCTTTGTACCTACGGGTTTTCGCCATAATGCGTATAAACTCGATGCCTTGCCTATTGGTGCAAACCAATGGATATCTTCTCCTCTTACTGTTGCAAAGATGAGTGAATATCTTTTTCCCCAAGGTGCTGACTCCGTTTTAGAAGTCGGTTGCGGAAGCGGTTATCAGGCGGCTGTTCTTTCTAAACTTTTTCGTCGCGTCTTTACTATTGAACGCATTGACTCTTTGATGGTAGAAGCAAAACAGAGATTTAGAAATCTGAATATCTCTAACATTCACACACGAACAGATGACGGTCAAGGGGGTTGGATACAATATGCACCTTATGACCGTATTCTCTTTTCCGCTTCGGCTACACATATCCCTCAAAAGCTCATAGACCAGCTTGCACCAAACGGTATTATAGTCGCACCTATGGAAAAGAATGGCAAACAAGTCATAACACGTTTTACAAAACAGGGAAACACTCTTAAATCTGAAGAGTTAGAAGATTGTGTCTTTGTGCCTGTACTTGATGGGGTACAGAAGTGAAACGGACTTTAGAAAAGTAGGCGGTTTCCCGAAGGGAAAACTTTCAGGAAAAGCCGAAAATACAAGCGGTTTCCCGAATGGAAAATGAGTAAAACGTTCAGCTTGCTGACATTTCTTTAGAAAACTTTCTAAAGAAACATCGCATCTGTGACCGGCATGCCTTGTTTTCAGGCAAATCCGAGAATAATAAATAGAGAGTAATTCATGGAACAAACAATAGGTCAGATATGGGATGAGAAGTTCTCACGCGAAGGTTATTTTTACGGTTTTGAACCCAACGTCTTTATAGAGTCCAAAACAAGTCTCTTAGCACCTAAGGCAAAGATATTATGCCTAGGCGAGGGTGAGGGTAGAAACGCTGTTTATCTTGCAGATAAAGGCTTTGAGGTCACGGCCTTAGATGCTTCAGCCATTGGCATGACCAAGGCCATCTCTTTAGCTGCCAAACGTGGCGTTAGTTTTAATGTTGAGCTTCTTGACTTGGAGCAGTGGAATCCTCAAGAAAAATATGATGCCGTGCTCACCTCTTATCTTCATCTTGAAGAGCCTCTTCGTACCCAAGCCTTTCACAAGGCAGTCTCGTGCCTAAATCCTAAGGGATACTTCATTGGGGAGTTTTTTTCACTCAATCAAATACCCAGAGAGAGCGGAGGACCTAAAAAACCCTCTCTTCTTTATACGCTAGCTTCGCTAGAATCCATCTTTACTATGCAGGGATGTGAAATACTCTATCTAGAAGAGTGTGATGTACCTCTTGACGAGGGGAACGGACATCAGGGTGATGCTCTTGTTATACGTGTGATAGTCAAAAAATTGTGAACAGTAAAATATTTGAACATAGCTTGATCGTTAATGAAAGGCAGGAGAACTACATTCGGCATGTAAATAACCTCTCTTATCTTCAGTGGTTTATAGATACTGCTATAGAACATTCAGACTCTCTAGGCTGGGGAATACAGGAATGTAAGAAGAGGGGTCTAGCCTGGGTAGCCAAGTCTCATCAAATAGACTATATCTCTCCTGCATATCAAGGAGATGAACTTCTTATTCAAACATGGATTCAAAATCTTACACCGACGCGAATAACACGCTGTTATGAGTGCAAACGCGGTGAAGAACTTATCTCCAAGGCAAGTACGGTTTGGGTGCTTGTGGATTATGAGAGTGGGAAGGCTAGAGCTATCCCCAAGGATATAAAAGAGAAGTTCTCTAAAATCGTCTTGTAAGGATACTTATTTAAGACCCTTCTGCCGGCGCGTGTCCTCATAAGCATTTTTAATTCTTAGTGCAGCCTTCATAAAAGAAGCCTCATCCAGGCCCAGCTCTTTAACAAGCTCAGTTGCCTTATCTAAATTTTCTTTTGTTAAAAAGCCTTTTATATTTATAGCAGTACGTATAACGTCTAATATATCCAGGTCCAACTGATCAACATCATATTCTTCTTGATCAAAATCTAAGGACTTCATAATCTCTGTATAACGAGGAGAGAAGTTCCAATGCTCGAACAAGAGTCCAGCTATGTAATATGAGCTTGTATCAGAATACTTATGTTCAACCTCTTGCATATTTTGTGCATAATATATCTCTTCAGTAAAAAGATTGGCATAATCGCTCTGTCCCATCTCTTGGGCAAAGATCGCCTTTCCTGTTTCCATAATCATACACAGAGGAACTAA
>CBFDAB010000068.1:0-11350 GCA_965602745.1 uncultured Campylobacterales bacterium | reverse complement strand
CGCATAAAAGCTACAAGCAGCCCTACAATAATGAGCGATTGGAATTTCTTGGTGACGCTGTACTTGACTTAGTCGTTGGAGAATACCTTTTCTCCAACTTTCCAAACTTTGATGAGGGTAAACTCTCAAAGATGCGCGCTTCTTTGGTCAATGAAGAGGGCTTTACCCGTTTAGCCGAGCATATAAATCTAGGTGAGTTTATTTTCTTATCTAATGCCGAAGAAAATAATCACGGAAGAGAAAAACCTTCTCTTCTTTCTAATGCTTTTGAGGCTGTTATGGGTGCGATTTATCTTCAAGTCGGGCTGGGACACGTTGAAGCCTTGATGAACAAGTATCTTAAGGAAGTCTATCCGGTTATCGATATGTCAACACTTTTTAAAGACTTTAAGACAACCCTTCAAGAGCTGACCCAAGCCGAATTCGGTGTGACTCCGGATTATCGTCTGGTAGGTACAGCCGGTCCTGATCATAAGAAAGAGTTTGAGATCTCTGTTTTTATTCAAGACAAAGAGTATGCCAAGGCTAAGGGTAAAAGTAAAAAGGTTGCCCAACAAGAAGCTGCCTTTATCGCCTTAGAAAAGTTAAGAGGAGATATTTAATGAATAAGTTTGGAATCCGTTTCTCATTCTCTACCTTTGGAGAATCCCACGGAGCAGGTATAGGCTGTCTTATCGATGGTGTACCTGCAGGTCTTGCTATAGACGAGGCTTTTATACAGTCTGAACTCGATAGAAGAAAACCCGGTCAAAATGAATTTGCAACCGCAAGAAAAGAAGACGACAAGGTAGAGATACTCTCAGGAACATTTGAGGGAAAGAGTACAGGTACGCCTATTGCCATGATTATCTATAATACCAACCAAAAGTCCAAAGACTACACTAATATCAAAGACATCTTCCGTCCGGGACATGCTGACTTCACTTACTGGCATAAATACGGTATCCGTGATTACCGTGGCGGTGGACGATCTTCTGCACGTGAGACGGCGGCTAGAGTCGCTGCTGGCGCAGTTGCTAAGATGATGATCAAAGAGTTAGGCATTGAGATACAAAGCGGTATTATCGAGATTGCCGGCATAAGAAGTCAAAATCTTGATTTTGATTATGTAGCTTCAAGTCAGATCTACACCTTAGATAAAAATGCTGAAGATGCGCAAAAGGCTGCCATCTTAGAAGCAAAAACTCGTCATGACTCTGTTGGCGGAGCAGCTCTTATACGAATTAAGAACGCACCAATCGGTTTAGGTGAGCCTTTATACTATAAACTCGATGCAGTATTAGCAGATGCAATGATGGGGATCAATGCGGTTAAGGCCGTAGAGATCGGGGACGGTATGCACTCTGCTCAGACTACAGGAGCGACCAACAATGACCCCATAAGAGCGGGCCACTTTGCTTCCAACCATGCAGGCGGAATTTTAGGCGGTATCTCAAACGGTGAAGATATTAATGTCTCGGTATATTTCAAGCCGACACCCTCTATCTTTATAGAACAAGAGACGATTGACACCCATAACACTGAACAGCACTTCTCACTAAAAGGCCGCCATGACCCTTGTGTTGCCATACGAGGTTCTGTTGTCGCAGAGTCCATGGCCGCTATCGTTATTGCCGATATGCTTCTTCTGAACATGGGAAGAAAGATGGATGGAGTCTTAAACTACTATAAGTAGTTCTCTATCCTTCTAGGCTAATGTCTTTAAACTCCAATATTACCGTAATAAGAGAAGCCATGTCTCCCCCCAAGGAAATCTGCCATTTTTTTTTCACCTGAAAAATTCCAACTAACTTTTCAACTTTCAGCCTACTAAATGCATCTAAGCTACAATAACAAAAAAACTAGCGAAAGCGGAATGTTTCTTTAGAGAAGCAACGCGGACTATAGAAAAAAACAAGATGGAATATATTATGAGAAATAAAGAAGATGCAATACGGGGAAGCTTTTTTGGCGCCATCGTCGGTGACGCTCTATGCTTAGGGTCACACTACGAATATGATGCTCAAAAGATCTGGGAAGCTTACGGAAATGCCCCAATTTCGAAGTTTATGTCACCCGGCGAGATGATGGGCGGTGAGACTCACGGTATAGGCTGGGGTAGTCGTAACTATCATCCGGGAAAAACAGCAGGAGGGACAACGGACTATGGGGATTATAATATAGTCATTTTAGAGTACCTATCCCAAATTTCAAATCCCCCCAAAGAGTTTGATGTAGATGAGCTTATCCCTCATTGGAAAAAACGTCTTGAAAACAACTGGGGGTCTTGGGTCTGCACTATGACCCAACAGACTTATCAACAAGTCAATAGCGGTGTACCCTCACGTCTTATCGGTGGGCCTTCAAATGCTATGGCACTTCGTCATGTTGCCGCTCATGCCTATTATGATGATGAAGATACACTTGCACAGGTCGCAAGAAAAGCGATGTTCACACATAAAGAATCTTCTGCCTTAGGCGGGGGTGAGTTTTTTGCCCGGGTGACACACAGGGTTATTAATGGACAGACCCCCCAAGATGCAATAGAAGGTGTTGCTATAAAGATGGGCGGTTTCTTTGAGACAAAGACAGCTCAGGCAATTGCAAAATATAAAGAAGCAACTGACCCCTCATCTGAACTCTCAAAAGAGAAATTTGTAGATGATCTTTCTATAACTTCTATGGCAAGACTTTGGGATATAGGACGCTCTGAGCCGATACGTGTCGGAAAGGCAAGTCCGACAGAGGGAACTCTTCCCGGAGCTATATACTTTATCTTAAAGTATGCGAATGACCCTGATGGCTTAAACAAGGCTCTACAAGCCAATACTATGGTTGGCGGTGATAATGCTTCACGTTCTATCGCTATAGGAATGGTACTGGGTGCTTACTTTGGTATTGACAAACTTAATAAAGAGTGGAAAGAGAGTTTAGAGCAAAACCAGTATTGTGAAGATCTTCTAAATCAACTTCCATTACTTGCCAAAACAGTCTAAACAAGTTAATATAAAACAGAAAAAAAGTATGATCTATTTCAATAAGGCGAAGAAAAAACAAGAAGTTTTTGGCATGCTATTTGGCGCAGGTGAGATTTCAGAGGTTTATGAAGACAGCCATTATAAAATAATGGTCGAATTTAAAAACGCTTATCAGGTACCCTACACAAAAGAGGGTATCCCTGGATCATACAACTTTAAAAAGTAGACACTTTTTTATATTAGTGCGGCTTCGCCTGAAACTTTCTACTGTGTAGAATCGCCACGGCTAGTTTTCCAATTAATCCATAAGAGCCAGACTACTGCAAGATCAATCATCACATCCGCAAAATTAAACACCGCAAAGTCAAATCCACAGTGCCAATAAACCATATCAACAACACCCTCATGCATAAAGCGATCATATACATTTGAAAAACCTGCACCGACCAAGATACCCACAGGAAAAGAATAAATTCGATTATTTAAATATAGTGTATAAAGAACAACACCTGAGATCATAACAAGCTGTATCCATTTAAGCCACTCTTTGAGAAAGGCGAACATAGAAAATGCAACACCCTTATTAAAAACAAGGATCAGGTCTATACAGTCTGTGTAATAGCGAAAACCATCTAAAAAAAGTTGTTTGATATTTTGATCGATGATAAAGACACCGGCCATAGCAAGCGCCATAGGCCAGAAGATATGAAGTATATTCTTAAGCGAGTTCTTTTGCAAAAAAGTTTTCCAATTCATTCATTTTTTCGTCTAAAACTTTAGCATCTTTACCCTCAAGTAAAATACGAAGTTTGTTTTCTGTTCCTGAATAGCGGATAAGATGGCGCATATGAAGCTTTTCAACATGATCCAAATGTTCTTTTAGACCCTCTATCTCATCAAGAGGCTTTTTCTCTTTAATATTAAGATTACGGAGCTGTTGAGGATAAAGAGAAAAAGGACGAAGAACCTCAGATGCTTTTTTACCAGATTCTAGTATGATAGAAAGGATATGAAGTGCTGACATCAGACCATCTCCCGTCTTGGCAAAATCGTGCAAGATTATATGTCCACTCTGCTCACCCCCAAAGTTAATACCCTTGGCATTCATAATCTCAAGAACATGTTTATCCCCGACATTTGAGCGAAAAAGCTTAAGTTTATTCTCTTTCATATACTCTTCAAGACCAAGATTACTCATCACCGTTGCGACAATCCCGCCGCCTTTTAACATCTTGTTTTTATGAAGAGCAACTCCCATAGCACCAAGAAGCTGATCTCCGTCAACTACTTCACCTTTTTCATCGACAACAACAAGTCTGTCTGCGTCTCCGTCCAAGGCTATGCCGATGTCAGCTCTGTACTTGATCACTGCTTGAGAGAGGTCTTTTGTATGCAAGG
This sequence comes from uncultured Campylobacterales bacterium, assembly GCA_965602745.1. GTDB lineage: Bacteria > Campylobacterota > Campylobacteria > Campylobacterales > Sulfurimonadaceae. The sequence continues at coordinate 6,995 of CBFDAB010000068.1, read as the reverse complement.
CTCCACAATCTTCATTGATATTAAAACCGTTAGGCTTGTCATGTATAACGATGACTTCGGCTCCAAGTTCCTCAAGGACGGTCGGTCCGACAAGATAACCTGCTCCGTTTGCCGTATCAAGCACGATACGCATACCTTGAAGAGAAAGCTTCGTAGGAAAAGAGTTCTTTAGCTGAACAATATAGCGTCCTATAACATCATCAATACGATGGGCCTTACCGATCTCTTTGCCTTTGGCACATGAAGAGCTCATTAAGGCCTTATCATTATAAATAGCTTCAATCTCTTCTTCAACCTCTTCGCAAAGCTTGTCACCTTGAGCATTAAAAAACTTTATTCCGTTGTCATCAAAAGGGTTATGAGAGGCCGAGATCATAATCCCTGCATCACAACGCATATTTTCAGTTAAAAAGGCGATAGCCGGTGTAGGCATCGGTCCTATCTGTATAACATCATAACCAATAGAAGTTAAACCGCTGACTATGGCATTCTCTATCATATATCCGCTACGGCGGGTATCCTTCCCAACAAGGATCTTTTTTGTCTTAGCATATTGTTTAAAAAATATTCCTGCAGCAATTGCGATTTCCATAGCTCTTGAGGCATTTAAAAAACCACCTGCTTCACCGCGAACACCGTCTGTACCAAATAATTTCATATCTTTCCTTTTTGGCAGTTCAAGCTTAAAACCTCTGAATCACCGTACATAAGCTTTTATGGGCTCATACTCTATATATTATAATTTACGGTATTCTACCATATCTTTTTTATAGTTGATAATTATGAAAAATGGGTTTTAAAGTAATTTAAATGTCTCTGAAATATTATTCTTTTAAATTTATATACTATCCTTAACTTATTTTTAATTATCTTTCAGGTAAAGTTCTACTCTTAAAAAAAATATAGGGCCAGTATAGAGCACCTATGAAGGAAATATTGATATGGCTAACCATAAATCATCAGTAAAACGTATTCGTCAAACAATCAAAAAGACTGAACGTAACCGTTTCTACCGTACTCGTCTTAAAAACATCGTTAAAGATGTTCGTACTGCAATCGATGCAGGTAACAAAGAAGAAGCTACTGCAGCATTTAAAATTGCTAACCAGCAGATTCATAAGTTTGTAAGCAAGGGTATCTTGAAAAAAGAGACTGCTTCACGTAAAGTTAGTCGTTTACACGCTGCTGTTAACGCAATCGCTTAAAAGAGATTAAGCAGGGTGCTTTAAGCACCTGTGGTGAGAGGTAGTGTGCTATTAATAGCCAAACATATTTCCTTCCACATACCTCTTCACCATGCTAGTCCATTTGGACTAAGCATAACTTCTTCACCCTTGACTGGAGACTCCCATGTTACAATCCAAACTTCAACCATTTTTTGATAGATATAATGAACTCACTGAACTTTTAAGCGCACCCGACATTACTTCTGATATAAAAAAGATGACAGATCTTTCAAGAGAGCAATCAAACCTTTTACCTATTGTTGAAAAAGCAAAAGAGTATATAGACCTTATACAAGATATTGCTGATAATAAAGAGATGTTAGGTGATCCAGAAATGGATGAACTTGCAAAAGAAGAGATAAAAGAGCTTGAGCCTCGTATCCCAATAGTAGAAGATGCACTTAAGGGTCTGCTTGTTCCTCAAGATCCTAATGATGATAGAAATATCTTCTTAGAGATACGTGCAGGTGCAGGTGGAGATGAGGCAGCAATATTTGTTGGAAATCTATTTGCAGCTTATACACGATATGCAGAACTAAAAGGATGGAAGATAGAGATCATGTCTTCATCAGATGGTGATGCAGGCGGATTTAAAGAGATAATTGCCTTAATTAAGGGCGAAAAAGTATATTCTTACTTAAAGCATGAGTCCGGAACCCACCGTGTTCAGCGTGTTCCTCAAACCGAATCTCAAGGGCGTGTACATACATCAGCTATTACTGTTGCTATTATGCCAGAAGTTGATGATGTAGAGATCGAGATCAATGCAACTGACCTTAAGATAGACGTTATGCGTTCATCCGGATGTGGCGGCCAGTCTGTAAATACAACCGATTCAGCCGTTCGTATCACCCACTTGCCAACAGGTCTTGTTGTAACAAATCAGGATCAAAAATCTCAGCACAAGAACAAAGACAAGGCGATGAAAGTTCTAAAAGCACGCCTTTTTGACTTAGAGATGCAAGAGAAGATGTTAGCCGATGGTGCTGCACGTAAAGAGCAGGTAGGAACAGGTGACAGATCAGGCCGCATCCGTACTTATAACTACCCTCAAAACCGTATCTCAGACCACCGTATCAACCTTACACTCTACCGTCTGAACGAGATCCTCAACGGAGGATTGATGGATGAGATCGTTGAACCCCTTCAAGCTCACTTTCAAGCTGAAAAGATCAAAGCAGCCGGTCTATAAGACCTGTTCGCTTCTTCTGAAGCAAGTTTTCTAACTTCTATCTATTTTTCTTAAACTCTTAGCTATAATAAGGCAAACTTATTCATAGGAGTCCATATGAAACAACTATTAGCTATATTATCCCTGCTTCTTGCAAGTTCACTTTTTGCAGAAGCTGCTTCTTTTTCAAAGGTTCAAAAAGTAAAATCAAACGATACTCTGAGTATTCGCGCCCTATCAACCCATAAGTCTAAAAAGGTTTCAAGTATCCCTTTTAATGTCCAGTGTCTCAAAAATCACGGATGCGGCAAGAACATTGGACTAGAAGCGATGATGTATATGCATGAAGACGAGGTGAAATCCTTTTTAGCACAGGCCAAAGAGGGCTGGTGTTATGTTGAGTATAAGGGAAAATTTGGTTGGGTAAACCAAGGGTATATTAGCCCAAGTAAGGCTGAGTGTAAATAAACCTTTAAAAAGAGTTCTAAAGCTTTTTGCTTTTCCACTCTCTTACATTCTTCTGCGCCCTATCTTTATAAAACTTATGTAAAAGTGCTTTAGTTCCTTTGTCAAAAACATTCTTATATACTCTTTCGTCTCCAACTCTTGCTCTAAGCACAGTCTCAATATCTTTATTTGAACTCATGATGAAAGCATACATGTCTATACTTTTACGAGGCATCATACAGTTAATATACTCTTTGCCTGAGCTTTTTCCATCTATAGTCTCAGAACTACATGAAATAGCAAATTTACCCTTAACTTGAAAACTTAGAGTCGAGCCGATAAGACGTTCATTTATATCTTTGTACAAATGTTCAAAGATAAATCCCTCAACAAATTGTGAAGCATAATTAGTACCTAGGCAGTACATAGTACCAAGCTCATCTTCTTTCATTTTCTCAAGATATATACAGTCCATACTCTTATCTATAAAATCATTTTCTATAAAAATATATTCATCACTTCTGTATTTTACATAATCACCCTTCTTGAGCATTGGGGAACACCCTAAAAACATCAAACAAATAAATCCTATACAAACAGCTCTCATCTTACTCATCCTTTTCTAAAGTACACATATTAAGAAACTCCTTTTTAAAATCCTCTTAATAGAATGATATAGAGTTAAATTCAAGTTGATTTAGGATGTTTTTCTCTATAATAATTTAAACAAATTATGGGGTAGATATGAAAACAGTACACCTGCAGGTTCAAGATGATTTTCTTGAAGATCTTTTAAGTATGCTTCCTAAAGATAAGGTTAGAGTACTTGATCAAAACTTTTTAGACACTCAAAAAAAATTTCAAGCAGAGCTAGAAAACTTTAAAAACAAGAAAGATAGTTTTCCTCCTTATCATGAAGATATGAAAGAGATGGATAATTGGTTAAAAGACAGAGGTGAGAAGATATGAAAATATTTAGTTCAAAACTTTATCAAGAGCAATTTAAAGCCATTGTAGAACCCTATCTTCAAAGTGACTTCAAAGCAATAAAAGATTTCAAACTCTATCTTGATACTGTCATTTTAAATGTACCAAGCAAGGCAAATAAATATAAAAAGTCTATCTATTTTGATGATGAAGAGATAAAAGATATAGAGCATCAAGGTTATACGATTCCATTTTACATGGATAAAGAAAACGAATACTATGTAATCCTTGGCATAATAAAAACTAATACTTTAAATTAATATTAATTTTATCTTAACCTTTTAGTCTAAACTAAGAATTAATATTTTTCACAGATATGCAAAAAGAAAGCCAATACTTCCGTCAATATAGGCTTTACAAGTCTCCTTGTGTTTCACTTTGTAACAAGACCATTTAGGTTGATCTGCAAAATTATTTCTTCTAAATAATTATTTCAGTACACTAACGTTCGTACAATTTTCATGTGACCAAAGCAAGTGTGAAAATTTTGAGTATTTTACAGTTAATGTGCTCACAAATTACGATTTTATCAAGTATCTAATCATCATATAACTGAGCTTGATCAAAAGAGTTCTTTTAATGCAAATACAAACTATAAAAATTAGAAAGGGAGAAAAAATGAAAAATGAAAATTCTCAAGTAGAACTCTTATCTAGCGATAACACAGATTCTAGCAGAAGAAATTTTTTCAAAAAGACTGCTTCAATGGGCGCAGTTGCAGCAGCAACTGTTTTAACCGGCGATGCAATGGCAGACGATCATGCAATTATGCACCATCCGAAATGGGCTCAAAAACTAGGAGATCCTGTAACAAAGAACCGTTACGGAATCCCATCAGCTTACGAGCATAACAACGTTAGAAGAAATACTAAGCTACTGTCTTCTGGTAACTTCCAAGCTTCTATTGCTGTATGTCCTATCCATGAGTCTGAAGGTATCATTACACCAAATGGTCTTTTCTTCAGCCGTTGTCACGGTGGTACTGCTCACATAGATCCAACAGAATTTAGACTGATGATTCACGGTGAACTTGAAAAAGACATCGTTCTTACATTAGATCAACTTAAGCGTTACCCGCGTGTAACTCGTACTCACTTCATCGAATGTCCTGCCAACGGTGGACAAGAATGGCGTGGACCTCAATTCAACTCTTTACAATTTGCTAAAGGTTTTATGAGTTCTGCTGAGTGGACTGGTGTTTACATCAAGACTATTCTTGAAGACCTTGGCCTTAAGCCAGAAGGAAGATGGATGCTAGCTGAGGGTTCTGATAACTCTGAGATGGGTAGAACTATTCCAATTGATAAAGTACTTGACGATGCAATGCTAGTTTGGGGACAAAATGGTGAAGCACTACGTCCTGAACAAGGTTACCCGGTACGTCTTCTTGTTCCAGGCTGGGAAGGTAACTTATGTGTTAAGTGGCTTAAGCGTTTAGAATTTGCTTCTGAGCCTTTCTACTGTAAAGAAGAGACAGCTAAATATACTGCTCTTAAGAAAACAGGTAAAGCTATCCAGCACTTTTATGCAAATGAAGTTAACTCAACTGTTGTTTATCCATCTCCGGAAAAACCATGGACAGATCTTAAAGATGGCGACTTAGTTGAAATCGAAGGTCTTGCATGGTCTGGGATGGGTACTATTACTACTGTTGATCTTTCATTCGACGGTGGAAAAAACTATACTGAAGCTAAGATCAAAGGTCAAGTTCTTCCAAAATCATGGACGCGCTGGAGCTTTATGCATACATACAAAAAAGGTGAAGTTCTTTTACTTACATCTCGTGCAATGGATGATGCAGGCTTTATTCAGCCGACTGTTGACGAAGAAACAGGAATGCTGGGTGTAGAAGGTGTTTACCACAGAAATGGTGTAGAGACTTGGGAAGTAACAGCAGAAGGAAAGGTAAACCATGTTCAAATTAGATCGTAAATTAATCATCTCTGCTACTGCAGCTACACTAGCTGCATTTTTTGCAGCAGGTTGTGTAGAGGGTGATGCTACACCAGCAGCGGCACTTACTGTAAATGGAAAACCGACTATTGACGGTGGTACATACAGTCCGGTTGCAAACGGTAAAACAGGTGTATATCACATCAATGAAGAGACACTTAAGGGTGGTTTTTCATATGGTCGTGTTCCAACTGACAATGAGATCGCAGCATGGGATAAAGATGTAATGCCTGACGGTACTGGTCTTCCTAAGGGAAGCGGTTCTGTTGAAGAGGGTGAAGAACTTTATGAAGCACAATGTGTTATGTGTCACGGTGACTTCGGTTCAGGCGGCGGTGGATATCCGTCACTGTCTAAAGGTAATGCTTACGAAAACCAAAAGACACTGACAAACCAAAGAGTTGGTGACAATTCTGATGGTCCGGTACGTGTATTCGGTTCTTACTGGCCAGCTGCTAGTACTATGTGGTGGTACATCCAATCAGGTATGCCTCATCCAAACACTAAATCTCTAAGCGATGATGAGACATATGCACTGACTGCATATATGCTAAGCATCAATGAGTTAAGAGTTGACGGTGAAGTTGTTGAAGATGATGAGTTTGTTCTTAACCAAGATAATTTCTTAAAAATCGAAATGCCGAACAAAGACGGTTTTGAGCCAAATATCGATGGCCCAACTGCTCTTGACGATGTTCGTGCATATTACGCTAACCCGACTAACTTTGGTGCTATCAAGGTTAAGCCGGCTGAGCGTTGTATGAAAGACTGTCAAAAAGAAAGTGCTAAAGTTGTTCGTATTAAAGAGGGTGGTGGAATTAGAGATTTCCTACCACCTATCTCAACAGTCAGAGACCTTCCAAAAAAGGAAGGCGGCTTTGATCCTAAAGAAGCATATGAAAGCAATTGTGCAATGTGTCACTCTTCTTTCCTAGCACCTGGAAGTTCTGACTGGGCTGGTTATACTGGTAAAGGTATAGCAAAAGTTTACGCTAACGGAATCAATGGTACAGAAGGCGGGATGCCTGCTAAAGGTGGATCAAGCTTATCAGATTCAGAATTCAAATCAGTGGTTGATTACTTAATCTCTGGTAAATAAAACAAAGGAAACACAATGCAAAGAAGAAAATTTTTAAGCCTAAGCGGACTAGCAGCAGTAGCTGCTCTAGCACCTACGGCAAATGCTGAAGACTTTAGAGCAACTAAGCCGA
>CBFDAB010000067.1:0-11601 GCA_965602745.1 uncultured Campylobacterales bacterium | reverse complement strand
GTCTCCAGAAGTCCTGGATATCAAGGGCTTTATAGGGTGAGTTGAAGTTAATAGGCAGCTTGATATTAAAAAGCAAGGCTGCACCAATTGCCATATCCGTATATCCGCTAAAGTCAAAATACAGCTGAAAGGTATATGAGAGTGATGTTGCCCAAGCCTCAAGAAGGTTTAGAGTCTGAGCCTGATCAAATCCAGAAGTCGCCCACGGAGCAAAAGTGTCGGCAATCACCACCTTCTTAAACAGACCAATAGAAAAGATAAACAGACCCATAGCGATGTTTTTATAGTTCTTTGCAAGGTTCCACTTAGATGCAAACTGAGGCATCATCTCCCCATGATGTACAATAGGTCCCGCAATAAGCTGAGGAAAGAAAGTCACAAACAAAGAGTAGTTTAAAAAGTCATACTCAGCTGTCTCTCCACGGTAAGAGTCCACCAGATAAGCTATTTGCTGGAAAGTAAAGAAAGAGATAGCTAGAGGTAGAGCAAGGTGTAATAAAGGGACAGACCCATCAAATACTAGATTAAAGTTCTCAAGAAAGAAGTCAGTGTATTTAAAATATCCAAGTAAAACAAGGTTGGAAATGATTCCAAAGGCCAAGAGAGAATGCTTATGAATACGGACTTTTTTAAAGTTCTCGTTTAACGAATTTCCTATGACAAAGTTGAACAACATTGAAGAGAGAATGATAGGAAGATAAGAGATATTCCACCAGCTGTAAAAGAACAGTGATACAAAGACTAAGAAGCCTTTAGCCCCTGTTATAAGTCTCTTCTCTAACAAATAAAAGTAGATAAAAAAGCTAAGGGGTAAAAATATAAATATGAACTCATAGCTGTTAAAGAGCATGTATGTATATTTCCTTAGTCAATATTGTCATATAGGTTTTTTTCACGAAGCTTTAGGTACTTAACACAGGTACCAAGACCGGCGAAGAAAGAGATGACAAAACCTTCAAAACCACATTTGAATCCACCCTTGATGATATATGATTTAATAAACATAGATTTTCCGCGAAGAATAGCTTTTAAAACAGAAGATGATTTTTTGCCTTTATGCTCATTTGCATAGATCTCCGAATACTTTTGAATCTTATCTAAGAAATCTCCCACTTTGTGAAAAGAGTAGTGATTGATAGGATGTATCAACTTTTCTTGTTTGAGATCTTTTTCTTCAATTTTTTCATGAACAGCAAGTTCATTGAAGTCTGTGCTGTTTTTATTGAAAAGTCTAAAAATCCTCTCTGGATACCAACCGCAGCATTTGATATGTCTGTTATTATAATAGTTGTCTCTTCTGACTTGATAGATGGTGTTGGTATTTAAGTCCATAGATAAAAGTTCTTTAGAAAGTTCATCGCTCATCACTTCATCTGCATCTATAGAAAATATCCATTCATTCTTCGCCAAAGAGACAGCGTGTTTCTTTGTCTTACCAAAACCAAAGAACTCTCCCTGGGAAAGAACAACGTTGCTGTACTCTTTTGCAATCTCTAAGGTCTTGTCCTGTGAACCATTGTCATATATGATGACTTCGTCAAATGCTTGCAGAGAATCTAGACATTTTTTTAGAGAGTGTTCTTCATTTTTTGTAATTAATACAATAGAGATCTGATTCACTGTTTACCCTTGAGTTTTTTCTTGAAGTTCTTTATTTTTTTATTCTCAAGGTCATATTTTATCATCTCTTCAGCTGTCTTTTCAGGGTCAAGGCCACCAGCTTTAGCATAGGCAGAGGCAATGAGCTTCATGTCATCCTCATCTGCCCAGAGCTTAGAAAGATTTTTCATCTTTTGAGTGTGAGATAGTTCTGTAAAACCCATGCGGTTGATATCAACAAGATCAAATCGATAATCTTGATCTTCTTGCTTGGAGATGAGTATATTTCCCGGTGAGTAGTCTTTGTGCAGAACACCTTTTTTATGAATCTGATAAGAAAACTCTCCAAACTGCTTAAAGATCAGATCATGATCCGGCCAATCTTTATTTAAAAGAACTTCACGGATAGTAAAATCATAATGCGTCTGTATAGAGATAAAATAGCTGTCTTGAAGCAGGGTTGATGCATAAAATTCTATATATCCGATTGGTTCAGGTGTGGTGATGTGAAGCTCTTCAAGTTTTAAGGCATGTCTATAAGACTTTTTTGCTTTTGAATCACGTAAGTAAGAGTAGGCAAACTGGTTGATGATATTTGGTTTTTTAAAAGATTTTATAACAATGTCCAGACCATTATATTGAATAGTTTTAAGTTTATTTCGCGCATCATGGATAAAGTTATTGCTGTTTGTAAAATAAGATTGAATATCTAGCAGCAGCGGTTCGAGTTCTTTAAAATTGGGATTGATCTCCCATTTGAAATTTTGCATCTAATCCCTTTGCGAAATAATAGCAAAACTTAGGTTTAATGAGCATTAGATATAATCTTAAAAATTAAATTAAAATGAGAACCTTATATATGCCTAATAAAAATCTTTTGGAACTTTGCCTTTCTCCTTCTCTTGGAGGGCTTGAACTTTATATGATGCATACGGCTAAGGCCTTGAATGATGAGTTTAATGTGACTTCTGTTGTCGCTTCAGGTGCGCAGCTTGAACCTTACTTTAAAGATTCACAGTACAGATGCATAAGTATTAAACATAAGGGAAACAGCTCCTTTATTTCAGCGAGAAAAGTAGCAAAGATCATAGATGAAAATAATATAGATATTATTCATATACATTGGACAAGCGATCTTCCGACTATGGTTATGGCAAAGATGATGTCAAAAAAGAGACCAAAATTGGTTCAGACCCGCCATATGAATATGACACGCTTTAAAAATGATTTTTATCACCGTTTTTTGTATAAAAAGATGGATATGATCTTAACAGTGACTTCTCAACTGGCAGATCAGATCAAAAAATTTATTCCAGAATCTGTTAGACCAGAGGTAGAAGTTCTTTATATTGGCTCGGATAAGGCTCAGCCATTGAATGAAGAAGATATTCAAGCCTACAGAAAAGAGATAGGCGTTAAAGATGAGTTTGTTATCGGTATGGTTGGACGCATAGAAGAAGCAAAGGGACAATATCTTTTAATCGAAGCCGTAGAAAAACTCAAGAATAAAGGTGCTTCGATAAAAGCTTTTTTTGTCGGTCATGTTATGCAAGAGAGTTATTTTAAGACAGTAGAAGAGATAGTGAAAGATAAGGGATTAGAAAATGAGATTGTATTTTTAGGTTTTACAACGAACCCTCTGCGTTTTATGCAGGCATGTGATGTCATGGTCTCAGCTACAAAATGTGAAACATTCGGACTTGTTCTAATTGAAGCTATGCAGGTAGGAACTCCTGCTGTTGCTGCCAATCAATGTGGTCCCTTGGAGATCATAGAAGATATGAAGAACGGATTACTCTTTGAAGCTGATAACAGTAATGAACTCTATAAAAAATTGAATTATATGTATGAGAATGAAGAGATGCGTATGGAAATGGCAAAAGAGGGAAAAAAAAGAGCAGATGAACTTTTTTCAAATGAAAAACAGTTTAAAAAACTAGGAAATATTTTAAAAGGGCTTTAGACAATAATCTTTTCTGATCACTTTGCAGATGTGATACTTTTTGATAAGGAATTTAATTTTAAATAGGTTTCTTTACAGCAGCTAAAGATATACCAGATATAAAAACAAATAAAATTATCGGAAACTGTAGTATCCATAAAGGCTCGGATATAGCACTGACTGTAAATACGGTGAGTATCAATACACTAAGTTCTTTTATCTCTTTGTCCTCAATCTTCAGACGAAATAGCGTCACAAAAAGCCAGATCATCAAGGCAAACCCTATTAATCCAGTCTGGGCTAAGATCATAAGGTACTGATTATGGAAATGAGTGGATGAGCACCATTTTTTTACAGACTCATGAAAATTATGGTCATTTTTTTCTAAGACCTCTTTTGCTGAATGACCATAATCACCTATACCGACACCTAGGAGAGGATGTTCTTTTAATATATCATAAGTCACTACCCAAAAGGCCGCACGGAGACCCCAGGAGCTTCTATAGTCATTGTTTTGAAATTTACTTATATCTGATATGGCAAGATCAGCACGTTCCTCAAATAATGGGATTGTCTTATAGGCACCAAAGAACAAGAAAGTTGTAAGCGCAATAAAAATAATAAATGATTTTACACTAAGGCGATAATGGATAATGACGGCTACGGCTATAGAAACAAAAAGGGCAAGCTGGCCCGTTCTTCCTGTTGAGATTAGAAGGTTTCCTGTTGAAGTCAAAAAGAAAACTAGTATGGGAAGTTTAACGAGCAGAGAATAGTGCTTTGATAATAAACGATTAAGAAGGATAATCGAAGTCGTCGCCAAAAAAACGCTGTAATGAATATGAAACATAAAGGGCGATGGGTACTCCGGTATACGGTCTTTAAATGTCCATATTTCAAAGAAGATACCATAAGCGATGACCTCACTAATTAGCATCCCCAGTAAAAAAGCGGTGATTATATCTCGAAGCCATCTCTTATCCAGTTTTATCGCTAAGATAGGAATGATGATCCAGTAAGAGTAGAGTCTCATCTGCTTAAGAGCAACTGCAAGATCACTAGACCAAAGTGTGGAAATAAATAAAAAGGCAATAAAGATTCCCATGACTTTTAGAGCATGGATCTCTTTGAGTTCATTCCATGCTTGTTTATAATTTCTTTGGGCAATAAACATCGCGACGAACCAAATAATAAAAAAACTGACGGCTGCGCGGGATAAGGGAAGAGTGAAGGCGAATAAAAGCGCACTATAATAGTAGCTTTTTTCGAAAGAAAGGTTGATCTTTATTTTTCTGCCTCATTAAGAAGGTCAGAGTTTTTCATATGTGTCCATTTCCCTCTTGGTTTGTCAATATATTGAAAGTATTCATTCGTGAAACTGCCTTGAACACAAGTCTCACGATAATATCTATGATTAAAATCTTTATTTTCCAGTGCGATATTTAAAGCGGTTGGACCGGTGAGGCTATAAACCCCTCCCTCGATTTTTTTATTCTTTATATTATCGATTATAATATTTACTGTTTCTTCTAAAATCGGATTATTCTTTTGACTTGCTATGAAATAATTTGTGTAGTGTTGCTTATTTAATACAAAGACCTCACTGTCCTCAGCTCTTACAATCTTTGAGAGCGGCCAGACAAGGTGGGCATCAATATCCATATAAACTCCACCCTCTTTATTTAAAACGAGTAATCGCCATAGATCTGCTTGGGAAGCACCGTCGACTAGCATCTTATATGCTGATATGATTTCATCTGAAAAGTTTGATTCTATATATGATAAACGTGCTTCTGTGCTGACATATCGATATTCATGATCAAGCGACATAAGGCGATTAAAAAGATAATTTAAATACATAGGTAAACTAACACGGTTTGTATAATTCGTTTGCCAAATGATCTTTGGAACTTTTGATATTTTTTTAGAATGCATAAGTGGTTTGGAATATTCAGGAATAGTAAAACGTTTCTTTGGAGCAAGAAGATGAAAGATATATGAGAACGGTTTTGTGAGGTTTCCCAGAAGTTTGCTGAGACGATTTGAGATCAAGATTGGTAAAGACAAGTGAAATCCTATATATTGTAGCTATTGAATGAGTATTGTATGTTATTGCAACTTAAAACATTGTATGACACTCTTGTAATAGCTCTTTCATAAAGGTATATCTACTGCATAACTCCTGCAAGCTTTTGATACTCGGCAGAGTCTTTTAAAAGCTCTTGATGCGTTCCTCTTGCGACTATCTTGCCCTCTTGAAATACTAAAATTATGTCTGCATGCTCGATCGTACTTAATCTGTGTGCAATTGTAAAAGTGATCTTGTCTTTAGTGTAATTTACAATAGCTTCTTGAATGCGTTTTTCACTCTCGTTGTCCAAGGCGCTGGTCGCTTCATCAAAGATAAGTAGTGAAGCGTGTTTGTAGATGGCTCTTGCTATGGCGATACGTTGACGTTGGCCACCTGAGAGATTCGTACCTGCTTCATCCATTTGCGTATTTATACCTTGAGAAAGGCTTTCGACAAACTCTTTGGCATCAGCAAGTCTTAGCGCTTCATTGACCCGTTCTTCATCTATTTCCTGCCCATAAGCGACATTTGCCGCTAGTGTATCTTGGAAAATATATACACGCTGGGAAACGACGGAGATATGATGGCGAAGAGAATCTTGTGTATAATTAGAAATAGCTTTATTATTAACAAGCAACTCCCCTGCATCTACATCATAAAAACGTAATAAAAGATTGATAAGAGAACTTTTTCCACCACCGCTATCACCGACTAGAGCAATATTCTGTCCGCTTTTTACTTCTAAGTTGATGTCTCTTAGGGCTTCTTTATTGTTATAAGAGAGTGTGACATCTTTGAACTGTATAGAATTTATGTCTTTATCGAGTTCATCTCTTCCGTCAATGATTTCTGCTTTTTTATCTATAAGTAAAAAGATCCTCTCAGTTGCAGCAACGGCATCTTGGATCTTTCCATAGATGGAGCTGACTCTTCTGAGTGGTTGAAAGCTGAGTCCGACTGCGGTGAAAAATGCCAAAAACTCACCGGGGGTCATCTTTCCGTCAAATACATCTCTTCCGCCCATATATATTACAAAGGCTAAGCCCAAGGCACCAAAAATTTCCATTAAAGGTGATACAGTTTCATTTGTGTAAACATTTTTCATATTGATCTTAAAAAACATCCAGTTGTCATCATGAAAACGTTTTAACTCAAAATCTTCTGTTGCGTTAGCCTTAATGACCTCGTTATTGTTAAATACTTCTGTCAATCGTGTAACAACATCGGCATTCTTCTCTTGAGAGCGGTGAGAAAGACGCTTTAGACGTTTTGCGATGACAATCAAGGGGTATATAGCCAAAGGCATGGCGACAAGAGAATAAAACGAGAGAAGAGGGTTCAGCCAGATAATATATCCGACAAGCCCAATAGCCGTTAGACTTTCTCTAAAAAGCTCTGGAAACATGTTTGAGACAAAGTATTGGACTCTTGTGATGTCGTTGGTAATACGTGAGATAAAATCACCGCTTCTGTTTGAAAGTAGGAACTTCATGTCCATGTAAAGCATTTTTTCAAGTAAGGTCTCACGTAGTCTTGAGACGATGTGAAGCCCAATATAGTTCATATAAACACTTTGAATATAACGCCCTATTGATTTGACAAAAAAGATACCAATAAAGGCCAGTGGAATGTACACCAGCATCTTTTCATCTTTTGCAATGAACATCTCATCCATCATCGGCTGAACGATTTGAGCCGTTGCCAGGGTAGCTGAAACCGTCATCAAAATACCGATGAAGACTAAAAAATAATAAAATCCATAACTTTTCATATAAGGGAAATAGCGTTTTAGTGCTTGTTTCAAAAAATCTCCAAATGTAAATATAGATGAAAAAATAGCATAAGTTCTATAAAGAACAGATTTGAGGCAGTATGATACTGAACTTCGCTCCATCTTTTATATTAACGACTTCCAGGCGTCCGTGCATCTTCTCTTCTATGATTCGTTTTGACATAAATAGACCGATGCCGGTGCCTTTTCCCTCTTCTTTTGTAGAGAAATACGGTTCAAATATCTTGTTGATAATCTTTTGAGGAATTCCGCCTGCATTATCACAGATACTTATGACGATGTCTTGTTTATTATGCTCAGATGAAACGGTGACAAGAGCATTCTCAACTGAGTTCTGCACTAAGGCATCTTTAGCGTTATTAATGATATTTAAAAGTACTTGAGAGAGTTCGTTTGAAAAACCGTTTACGATGATCTCATCTTCTTGCTCGATATGAAGTCCTATATTTTTATCTTCTAAAACTGTAATGACCAGTTCGTGACAACTATTTAGAGTATCCATCAGTTTGAAAGAATCAGGTTTTCTATCTTCTTTAAATAAGTTTTTAAAATCATCAATGGTAGAAGACATTTGATGGATCAAGACCATTGCCTTGTCTATATTTGTCTGAAGTTTCTCTTTATCTAGAAGCCCCCTGTCTTGAAATAAAATGAGCTTCTGAAGTAAAAGACCCAAGGCATTTAGAGGCTGTCTCCATTGATGTGCGATGTTTCCTATCATCTCTCCCATGGATGCAAGTCTGGCTTGCTCAAGAAGCATACCGTCCTTTTCTCTTATCTCTTTCAACTGTTTTTGAATATTATGCTGAAGATGTTCATTAAACTCTTTAAGCTCTTGAGTCTTTTTATTGACCTCTTCTTGTAGGAAAAAATGGTTCCGAATAAGTTTACAAATAAGTATGGCTAAGATCAGAGTCCCCAGAATGATGGTACTGCTTACCAAGACAAAGTCACTCAGTATATCTTTTAGATAAGGACTGTCAGTATAAGAGACAAGATAGGCTGCGACCTGTTCGTCTTTAATGTTTTTAATGGGTGAAAAGGTGATTATATTGACCTTGTTATGAAGCTTTTGATAAAGGGCGAAGGCTTTTCCATATTTTAAGTTCGTATCTATATCTTTTTTGATCTTATCTGAGAGACTATTTTCTTCATAATGAAAATTTCCTTTTGGATGGCTCTGTGTCAGAGAAACAAGAAAGTCTTGATGCTCTTTACTTTGAGCATAGATAACTTTTTTTTCTGATTCCCAGATATTTGGCTTGAAAAGCTTCTTATTAAGAATGAAGTGGGTGTCAATTTCATTCATCATCAGCATCCCCTCTTGAAGCGCTTCAGTTGAGAAGGCAATATCCACGCTTCCTAAATACTCCTCTTTATAAAAGATAGGATAGATGTTCCTAAAGGCATGAGCCACCTTTCCCTGCTCAAATCCATGAACAGGTTTTTTGTGCTCGTTCACATAGGTAAAGCTGTATCGGATAGGGGAAAGGTCATCATCAAACTTGCTCGGTTTATGCAGACGCAAGAAGGTATGGTTGTTCTCAAAAGAGAAGGTGGTGATGTTGACTCCGCTTTTGGTGAGTTGTCTATAAAAGGGTTCAAGTTTGGTATAGAGTTGATTACGGATCTTTTCACGTTCTTGCGTATGACTCGCATGTTTAGCCTGATAAAGAAGTTCTAGGACATTCTTATCATTGCTGATAGCATAAAATACATTTTCTGAGATAGTCTTAAAATGGTTATCGCTTATGCGATAATTAATATCAAGGTCTCTGATACTCTGCTTAAGGATATACTCAACACGCTTTTCTTTGTCTTTCCCCGTGTAGACAAGGAGTATACCAGCAAGAAGAATAAGCGACAAAATAACAAATAGCCTGATTTTTAAAAATAAGTTCATAAATCACCTTATCTATATAGTATATTTAAGTGATTCTACTAATTTAATTATTAAAGTAAGATTTATATTAAAAGAAAGCATAAGCTAAGGTTATTTGAAGCAGGTAAGATTTCCAAAACAGAAAAAGGGGGTTTTCACACTATTTTTATCTTAGTCAAGGCGGAAATTAGTGAAGTGTACATCTGTACTCGAACTGATTGATAACGTAGAGTAAGGAAAAAAGAGTGTAAAAAGTGGTGCCTCGTCTTTCTACCGTAAACTATCCAATAAATTCCATATAGTAGGGATTTCATTTTTATATGTTTTAAAGTTGGTAACTAAAAATTCAACAAAAACAATAAGCCGCTTCCATAAGGTATAAATATATCATACCCTGTCTGGCTTTTGTACGTAATACTCTATAAGCATTTAATAAATAGTTATAACAATTATGAATGTATTATGTTTAGGTATGTTTTTAAAAGGAATATTTAAAGTGGTATAATCCGATTATAATATATTATGTGTTGGGAACGTTTAGATGACAATATACCACTCAAGGTTATCAGCAATATTGTTAATAGTGGGTATGTCTGGCACTGCTTCTGCTTTGGATATTAAAGGTACAGTAGGACTTCATGATAATTATCTTCCAGGACCAGACCACCATACATTTGGTGTAGGGTTAGGTCTTTATGCTGAACATGAGAGTGAGTCTAAAATAAAGTCATCGGCTTATTTTGACTGGTTTAATGACGACGATAATGAAGAGATAGATGATGACAGATATAGCAACTGGTTTCAAGCAGGTTTTACCTCTACAGGTCCGATTATGAACTATAATGATAATGTATATATAGATTGGGGTTTTGACAGTGAAATGAGATACAACACAGTCAGTTCAATAGAAGCTTTTTACAGAGCTCTCCCGGGAATGATAGCATCATATAAAGAAGAGAGTTATTCTGTTGGAATAGGTCTATATGGAGGTTACTATTATCATGAATGGGATGATGATATTCCAAAATCGATTGGTTATCCTGCACAGTATGCAAAATATGAATCTCTTGTGTATAGCCTAAAAGGCAATGTACGTGTTGACCTAAACAAAGATCTAGAGTTCTTGGCAGTTGCACAGCAATGGCGCGAAGATGAGACTTGGGTTCAAGATCAGGTCAAATTGGACTTCATTTATGATTTGAGTCGTTATATTGAAAACAGTGAGTTCATTATAAATAGTGAATATAATCGTTATAATTTAAAACTTTATGAACCTGTCAATGGTGTAGGTCTAACAGAGTTCAGAGACGATGAATGGAACTTTAGAACGTATGCCCGTATAGCTTTCTAGCAATTAGTTTAAATAGTAAGAATCAAGACTAGTCTGACTACGCTGTACTATAAACAACAAAAGCTCATCCTCTTTTGTACTTTTTCTGCATAAAATATTAAGAAACGTAAATAATTAGCTAGCTTTGAATTAGTTTATAATGAAATGGTTTAAATAATAAGAATCTTAAATAAATGAGATGGTGCCTCGTCTCGGAATCGAACCAAGGACACAATGATTTTCAGTCGTTTGCTCTACCGACTGAGCTAAAGTATTTCACAAAAGTCTTGTGACGTTCTTTTGGAAATGGGTGGAAAAACACAATGGTTAGAAAGTTTTGTGACCAATGTCAAGATATATTGTGTTTATGTAGCTCCAAATGAAAAAGCAGTACGTGAACATGCAGAAAAAGGTGGCTTTTCAGAAAATAAAATATCAAAAGTCCAAAGAGTCATTGACCCTACAAGCTCAGAAGTTTCTAATTAAGAGGACTTCTAGTTTTCATTTATTTTAGGAGGTGCTTCTACATTAACTGAGTTTAAATCCTCAATAGATGAGGAACTCTTAAATTTAGGTATATCTGAAAACAAAAGGAGCACAAAACCAAAAGCAATTATAACGGCACCTAAAAATGCACCCATACCCATGGAGTTATCTTTAGAAAAATAGGTTAGAAGTATCATCCATATACCCATTGCAATAAAAATAAGCGAAATGTAAAAAAGCATATAAAAATCTTCCAAAAAATTAATTATGAATATGATAGCAAAAGAAATCAATAATAAGCTTGCTTTTAGTACCGTTTTGTCTTTAATCGCGGAAATTAACGAAGCATACATCTGTATGTGAGTTAGTTGACAAGAAAACTAGCTGTAGCGATTTAGAAAGTAAAGATTTCTTTAGTGAATAATAAGGGGAAAAGGGTCTTATAAGTGGTGCCTCGTCTCGGAATCGAACCAAGGACACAATGATTTTCAGTCATTTG
>CBFDAB010000066.1:0-11809 GCA_965602745.1 uncultured Campylobacterales bacterium | reverse complement strand
GAAGAAAATGAAGTAATGCAGACTATCTATATGGAAGCTATGCAAATGGGTCAAGATCCTGCTGCTGTATATGAAAACTACAAAAACTCAGGTTACCTTCCGGCTATTCAAATGGCAATGGTAGAAGATAAGGTACTTTCTAAGTTAATCGACGCAAAATTAAAAGATTAATTTCTTTAGAAAAGCGAAGCTGACGTCAGAAAAGCAAAGTGAACTTTAGAAAACTTTATGACAAAGTTTCTAAAGGAACTTAAAAATTAATCCTTTTTAACGCCCATTTTCACAATGGGTGTTGTGCTTTAAAAAATGATTAGATACAATACAAGAGTTTTATATATACCCTACTAAAAATAACTATTTTTTAAATCATTAAAAGGCATTCAATGAGTTATATTCCTTATGTTATCGAAAAAACTGGTCGTGGTGAAAGATCATATGACATCTTTTCACGTCTTCTAAAAGACCGTATCGTTATGTTGAGCGGTGAGGTAAATGATCAGGTTGCTTCAACTATCGTTGCCCAACTTCTTTTCTTAGAAGCAGAAGATCCTGAAAAAGACATCTATTTCTATATCAACTCGCCAGGCGGTGTTATCACTGCAGGGATGTCGATTTATGATACGATGAACTACATAAAACCTGATGTTTCGACGATATGTATTGGACAAGCAGCTTCTATGGGTGCTTTTTTACTAAGTTCAGGTGAAAAAGGAAAGCGTTATTCACTTCCTAATTCACGTATCATGATTCATCAGCCTTCAGGCGGGGCTCAGGGTCAGTCAACAGATATTCAGATCCAAGCAAAAGAGATCCAGCGTATGAAAGATGACCTAAATGCGATACTTGCTGAAAATACGGGTCAAAAAGTAGAAAAAATTGCTGAAGACACTGAACGAGACAACTTCATGTCAGCCGAAGAGTCGAAAAAATACGGTATGATTGATGAAGTAATATCAAAAAATTCTAAAAAATAAAAGTAAGGTGTAAAAATGGCAGGTAATCTTCGCAAACGACGTGACATCACTGCTATGAGTTCCCAAGAAGAAGTTCCTTCATTTGGAGGTAATGATTCTACTTCCGGACTAAGCGAACCGACTAGTGACTTGGAAATGTACTCTAAAGAAGTCCTTTCCCAACTGATTCACGATAATCTTCCGCCTACCCCAAACAATTTTTCTCTCTATTTTGACCGTCTCCTAGAAGACAAGTCTGAATCACTTAGAAAACAGATCAATACTATTTTAGAATTTGAAGATAATAGCGATGATGAGAAGAGTATTGAATTAGAGAAGAGTCTAAAATCAGGTTTTTCTTCTGTCAAGTCAATCTTACAAGTGACTGCAAACCTTTATAAAAATATGTCTTTAATGCAAAAAATTCTAGTAAAACGTCGCGCGGAGTTAGGGGACTCTTCGGAGGCACAGCCTATAGTCTCCGTAGTTACAGCTTTAGATCAAGATGTTGAAAAACTCACTAATATCTTAAAAAAACAGGTCGATCATATGAAAGACCTCTACCAAGATACGGCTGATATCGTTAAAAATGTCGAGAATGAGACTATTTATGACAATCAATTTGGTATTTACAATAAACGTTATCTTCTTAATAAGCTTGAACTAGAGAAAAATCTTATTGATGAGTTCAAACATACTTCTACCCTTATCACTATTGAACTTTCAAAAGAGATAGAAGAGAGTGTCGATAATCAAAAAGCCCTTCTTCTTATGACCCGTACTATCGCGCGTCTATTGATGAAGACTTCACGACGTAGTGATGTTGTTGCTCATTACGGTGATGGTGTATTTGCTATGATACTTAAGCATACTGATATTGAGAATGCTAAGCGCGCGAGTCAACGTCTATGTGCACTGGTCTCTTCAAGTAACTTTTTCCTTTCTGACAAAGAGATTCAACTAAAGATCTCTATCGGAATTGCCAATATCAATGCTGATCGTTCTGTAGAAGAGACCTTAGTCTGTGGCTTAAATGCGATGGAATCTGCTAATGGAAATGATGCTGAAGATTATATAATCTGCGAGAAGGATAGCGAAGAGTAATGAAGTTACCTGTTGTTGTATATCCAGACAAACGTTTAAAGTTAGTCTCCAAAGACGTCACCGAGTTTAATTCAGACTTACATTCATTTTTAGATAATATGTATGACACAATGATCGAAAGTAACGGTATTGGTCTTGCTGCGATACAAGTTGCTAAAGCTCAACGTATCTTAGTCTTATGTATGCCTGATGAAGAGGGTGAACAACATTATGAAGATCTTTTAGAGATCATTAACCCTGTTATTTCAAATGAACAAGGCACAATCGTTTATCAAGAAGGGTGCCTGTCCGTTCCAAGTTTTTATGAAGATATTGAACGATATGAAAAAATAAATTTAGAGTATCAAGACAGACATGGGAAAACATATAAATTAGAGGCAGAAGGCTTGCTCTCTGTTGCCATACAGCATGATATAGATCATCTAGATGGAAAACTTTTTATCGAAAAACTCTCTTACATGCGCAGAAAAAAGTTTGAAAAAGAGTACAAAAAACTGCTAAAATCAAAAAGAACCGACTAAAACTCCTAATAAACAAGTAAAGTCGGGTATTTTTGGAAGATTGAAGACATTATCCCTCCTGGGGATAAATCATTCTGAGTGGGTCACTTTATATAAATCAACTGCCGAAGCTATCAATACTATACAAGCTACAATACTGCCAATAACAAGATGCGTTTCAGTCATCTTTAACTCCTTGTGTTTTCTACTTTTTGTGCATATAAAACATGTCACAAGTAAACCGGCAGTCCCTCAGACATTGTGGATAAAAGACGAGATAATTCTAACATAAAATGTTATTTATAGTTCTTAAATAATTTATTTTGTACTCCTTCCCTAGTCAACGATATTGAATACTAGTCAAATTTGATTTTAGAGCTAATTTCGTTTGCGAAACTTAAATATCATTCATAAAATTCATACAAGTTCTCTATTTTTTATATATTTTCTTACAATATATTATGAAAAAAGTATATTCCGCAAGCTTTGAAGGCATACATGCCAAAACTGTTGCTGTTGAGGCAAGCTTTTGTAAAGGTCTTCCCTCTTTTTCCATCGTAGGATTAGGAAATGCTTCCATCCAAGAGTCAAAAGAAAGAATAAAGTCTGCCTTATATGCAAATGACTATACCTTCCCTCCTATGCGGGTTATTATTAACCTTTCACCTTCTGATCTTAAAAAAGAGGGAACGCATTTTGACCTTTGCGGAGCGCTTCTTATTGCCTTACAAAACAGAGAAGCAGATTTTAAAGACTTTTTTATCTTTGGAGAACTTGGTCTTGACGGAGAGGTCAAAGAGACATCTTCACTTTTTGCATTGATCTTATCATTAACACAAACAGGTGAGTTGACAAAAGCTATAGTGCCGACTTGCTCACTTGATAAACTCTCTTGTATTCCAAATGCAGAATTTTACGGGGTAAATAATTTAAGAGAATGCATTGACTTTTTCACATCAGATGAGATTAGGATTCCGGCAAGTGTAAGTAGTTTTGAATATCCGTTTATTCTAAGCGGTAGGGAGAAACTTTTTTATCAAAAGAGTTATCCCCTTGATTTTAAAGAGATAAAAGGTCAAGATAATGCAAAGCGCGCCGCTCTTATCTGTGCAGTAGGGATGCATAACATACTCTTAGAAGGAAGTCCCGGTTGCGGAAAAAGTATGTTAGCAAAACGTCTGAGCTATATACTTCCGCCCCTTCATATGAATGAGATACTTGAAAATGCAAAACTTAATGCCTTAGAAGGCATTGAGCCTGATTTTAGCCCCCTAAGACCATTCAGACACCCCCATCATACTTCCACTCCGGCAAGTATCTTTGGAGGCGGTTCAATAAGCTCAAAAATAGGTGAGGTAGGATTGGCGCATGGGGGTATCTTATTTTTTGATGAGCTTCCATCTTTTTCAAAAAGTGTTTTAGAAGCTCTTCGAGAACCCTTGGAAGACAGACGAATCATGATCTCTAGGGTTAACACGAAAATCGAGTATCCCACTGATATTATGTTTGTAGCGGCTATGAACCCTTGTCCATGCGGAAATCTGTATCATCAACTAAAATCTTGCAGATGTACCGACCTAGAGATACAGAGATACAAGAACCGTCTTTCAGAGCCTTTTCTTGACCGTATAGACGTCTGCGTTGAGATGCAAGCAACTAGGAGTACTGATAGGCCGGGCATATCTTCACAAGAGATGCATAAGCATGTTTTTTCTGCCTTAAGAGTAAAAGAAGAGCGAAATCAAGAAGTACCCAATGGAAAGCTTGAAGATAAAGACATTCAGAGGTATTGTGTATTAAGTCCCGACTTGAATCAGCTTATGTCTCAAGCAAGTGAGCAGTTTGGCCTTAGTTTTCGATCAATAAACAAGGTATTGAAAGTATCAAGGAGTATTGCAGATCTTGAAGCTTCGCCATATATTCAAAAAAAGCATCTACTAGAAGCTCTCTCTTATCGCAGGAGGTGATCTTTACTATCTATGCTTAAGACTTTCTTTTTCAATCTATAACTTTTTATTGAGCAGATCTTATTGCTCTTTTCTTTTCCTGTATTCTTCTTTCAATATTTAACAAACCTACACGAAATGCCTTTAAAAGCGTCTTTTTATACTCTTTAGAATTATCTGTATCATACTTTGTAATCACATCCATATAGCATTTTAAAAAAACTTGGATAGACTGCATAGTCTTGACATTTGAGCGGGGATGACGACACATTATGACAACTAAGTCAAAAGCCTTTTTCAAGCGTTCTGGTCTATCTGTCGCTTCAAATTCTCGTCTTCCATTAGAATAATCTTTATCTTCACTCTTATTATGATTAAACTTATCCAATATCACGTTAAAGCCAATATACGTACAGACAAATTTTTCATTCTTGCACATCACATATTCATGCATCTGCGTCAGATTCCATGTTGAGACAAGAACTTGCATCTGCTTAAAGAGTTTTTCCCTAGATTTTTTTGAACTGGGTATTTTTGAGGAGTTAAACATATAAAATATTAACATGAAAACATAAAAAAAGGAGTGAAATAAAAGAATTATGACAAATAGAGGAGAGAGTTTTCCTCTATTTAATTAAAATGTTGCAACAACCCATTGTGTGATAAAGAAACCGCCGATTACCAACCAAAGAAACATAAGACCTGCCGTATATACAGGAGCAAGTCCAAGACCTTTGAACTTTGCAAAACGCGTTCCCATGCCAAGAGCCGTCATGGCCATTGTCAATAAAAAAGTATCAATGATATTAATATTCTCAATTCCCATCTTAATCATGTCCGAAATATCTGCAGATGAACCTTGTAGATAGTTGTGAATAAGTGAGTTCACACCAGCCATACCTACAAAATAAACTGCGAACCAAGGAATAACAAGCTGGAGCTTACCGCTTTGAGCACCCGTACGTCTAGCTGAGTAAGAGAGGAACAGACCCAAGACAATAAGCATAGGCGCAATCATAATAACTCTTGTCATCTTTACAATAACCGCTGTGTTAGCCATAGATTCAGAAGCTCCCGGAACAGAAGCAGGAACAGCTACGACCTGAGCTACCTCATGAATCGTTCCACCCACATAAATACCAAAAGTTGATGGACTCATATGCATAATACCCGTGGCAGGTTCTATAATTGTCGTGTATAAAACAGGATACAAGAACATAGATATCGTACCAAAAAGCACGACCATAGAAACAGCGATTGCCGTCTTATGCTCTTCTGATTTCAGTACAGGCTCTGTTGCCAAAACGGCTGCCGCACCACAAACAGAAGCACCCGCAGAACAGAGAATAGAGGTGTCTCTATCCATATTAAAGAGCTTTTGACCTATCAAAATTCCTAATATCATCGTTGAAGAAAGCATCAAAAGAGAAACCATAAAACCTTCAAGTCCTACCTCAGAAATCTGTTGAAAGGTGATCCTAAATCCGTAAAACACAATGGCAAAACGCAAGATTTTTTTGCCCGAAAAAGTAATACCGCTTTCCCAGGCTGAGGGGAAATTATTATGTAAGGTATTGGCATAAAAAATACCGATAACGATACCAACAACAAGAGGAGAGATTCCTAAGTTTGCAATAGGTGCAAGCTCTGCTATATAAGTAGCGGCTGCTGCGACTAGGGCAACAAATATGATTCCGCTAATCGTTCCCTTACGTTTTTCTTTTGAAAAAGCCATATTAATTCCTTGAAATCTTAAAAATTATGTTTATTTTGCACAATTATAATCTCTTTTAATACTTAAGTAAAATAAATTATTATATTAAAAAAGTTAAATTTTATTGATTGAAAGCTTCGTTATAATTATATAAAACAAAGGTCTTATGTAATGCAGAATCTTTTTTATGAGGTTGATTCGCTTGATGCACGCGCGCTAAACAACTTTCACCTCAGTGAAGATCTTCTTATGGAACACGCTGCCAATGGTATCTTTACATACATAAAAGAGCAGTATAAGGACTCTACCTCTGTCTTAATTGTGTGTGGTTCAGGAAACAATGGTGCCGATGGTATCGCTCTAGCACGTCTTTTGCATCTCTTTTATGATGTAAGGCTCTATCTTCATAAAGACCCTTCTACAGAGATTGGGCAACGTCAGCTTCAACGAACAAGGGCTATCGGCCTAGAGCCAACTAAAGTCCTTGAAGATACAGATATCATTGTTGATGCGCTTTTTGGTTCGGGTCTGAACCGTGAGTTAGACCAGGATAGTTCTACACTCATTGAGCAGCTTAACCTATTTACCGGAGTAAAGTTAGCCTGTGATATGCCCTCAGGTCTTAACAAAGAGGGACATCTATACAAACATGCCTTTCTTGCTGACGTGACTTTAAGCATGGGTGCACTCAAACGCGGACTCTTCTCAGACAAGGCAAAAGAGAGTGTCGGTGAGATTTATCGCATAAACCTTGGCATTCATAAAGATATTTATGAGACAAGTACAAATTGGAAGCTTTTGGATAAGAGCGACATCAGACCTCCTTTTAGAGATAAAAAAAACACGCACAAGGGAAGCTTCGGACACCTTAGTGTTTTGCACGGAGAAAAAGAGGGAGCGGCTATCATCTCTTCCTTATCTGCTTTGAATTATGGCTGTGGTCTGGTCACACTCGTCGGAGAGAAGATAAGCACTCTTCCTTATTCACTGATGCAAGATGAAACTCCTCCTTCAAACACAAGTGCTATTGCCTGCGGTATGGGATTAGGGAAAAACTTTCAAAGAGATCGCCTTTCTAAGGTCTTTGCCCATGATATTCCTCTTGTACTTGATGCCGATATCTTTTATCACTCAATTTTTTACGACCTCCTGCACAGAGAGATCATCATCACGCCCCATCCTAAAGAGTTTGTCCATATATTAAAGACTCTCCACCTTGCTGACATCAGCGTACATGAACTTCAAGACAGAAGATTTGAATATGTAGAACTTTTTTCAAAGACTTATCCTCATATCGTTCTTGTTTTAAAGGGGGCAAATACTATTATTTCGCATAAAAATATATTTTATATCAATCCACACGGGAGTTCAGTCTTGTCTAAAGGCGGAAGCGGAGATATATTATCAGGCTTATGCGGGTCTCTTCTTGCGCAGGGATATACACCTTTGCAAGCAGCTATTCAAGCCTCTCTTGCGCAGACCTTAAGTGCTGCGTCTGTGCAAAAAAATTCTTATTCCCTTGTGCCTGAAGATATTATCCAGGGACTCTGTCATTTAT
The DNA here is from genome assembly GCA_965602745.1 of uncultured Campylobacterales bacterium. Lineage (GTDB taxonomy): Bacteria > Campylobacterota > Campylobacteria > Campylobacterales > Sulfurimonadaceae. Next base: position 4,034 of record CBFDAB010000066.1, on the reverse strand, counting down.
GATAAGAACTACAAGACTTAAAATGCAGTGCAACAAATCACTAAATGATTTGTATGAAACGCAGTAGACAGAGGCATCTTCCAGACTAAAGTCTGATGCAAATATTTAACTAAATAAAAGGGCTTAAAATGCCGACTCGGAAAAAAATTGTAATTCTATTTAGCGGCGAAGGGAATAATATGCTTCGTATCATTAAGGAGCTCGAGAAAGAAGAGCATATTGAGGTCGCAGCGACTATCACCAATAAAAAAGAGGCAAAGGGTATTGAGAAGATAAAGCCTTTTAATATTCCCCTTAATATCATAAATCATAAAGATTATGATTCCAGAGAAGATTTTGATCAGGACTTAGTCAATCTCATAAGCTACTACAAGCCTGACCTTGTTGTTCTTGCCGGATTTATGCGTATCTTAACGCCTATCTTCACTCAAAACGTCAGGTCTATTAACCTGCATCCCTCTATGCTCCCTCATTTTAAAGGGGCTAAGGCTATTGAGCAGAGTTACGAAAACCCTGATAAACCTGCCGGAGTCTCCGTTCATTGGGTAAGTGAAGAACTTGACGGAGGCTGTGTAATTTCCCAGCAAGAGCTCCATCGAATAGAAGGAGAAAGTTTTGAGTCCTTTAAAAACAGGATTCACTTACTTGAATATGAGCTTTTGCCACGGACTGTAATCGATATTCTTAAATAAGATATTAGATTGTCTGTGTTATAAATCACTTCAAATACGACAAATAGCTCAATTCCACTTGACTATGCTAAGGAAAAGTTTCACTTAGCACACAGATATACCGTACTTTGCATAGAGTTAAACGATATGCTATTAAATTAAAAACAGATAATCAGGAAAACAGTAAATGGATAATATATTAAAAATTGGAAACTATGAATTAGGATCTCGTCTTATCGTAGGAAGCGGGAAATATGCAGACTTTGAAACGACTAAGGCAGCTACATTAGCCTCAGGTTCTGAACTAATCACCGTTGCAGTACGCAGACTAAATATAACGGATCCGAATAAAGAAAACCTTCGAGATACTTTTAAAGGGACAAATGTCAAGTTCCTTCCAAACTCCGCAGGATGTACAACTGCAGAAGAGGCGATCACTCTTTTTCGCCTGACTCGTGAAGCAACGGGCATCGACCTTATCAAGCTTGAGGTTATCGGGGATACGCAAAAGACGCTTTATCCTGATGTTATTGAGACTATAAAGGCCTGTGAGGTTCTTTCTAAAGAAGGGTTTACTATTATGGCTTATACCTCAGATGACCCTATCATGGCAAAACGCTTAGAAGATGCAGGCGCTGCTGCTGTTATGCCTTTAGCAGCACCAATTGGTTCAGGTCTTGGTGTTCAAAACCCATACAATATAGTCTTTATTCGTGAAGCCATTAATGTACCTGTAATCGTAGATGCAGGTATCGGTTGTGCATCAGATACAACTTATGCAATGGAGTTGGGAGCAGACGGTGTTTTAACGAATACAGCTATTGCTCAGGCTCAAAACCCGATGATAATGGCTGAAGCGATGAAGCATGCTATTAGAGCAGGACGTATGTCTTACTTGGCTGGAAGAATCCCAAAACGCCCATATGCTACAGCAAGTTCACCTGTAGATGGCATGATACAGTTCTAAAGAGAAAAGAGTTCTTCTTTTCTCCCTCTCTTACTTAAGAGAGGTTTTTCGAATTTCATTCAAACTTTTTACGGAACCTTCTAACCAAGCATCGCAGGCTGGTTTTACATCTGCAAAACTTAAGTGACTCTCTTCAATACGGATAACATGATCTTTTAGGATTTCCATAGACTCTGCTTGTAAATTTTCTTTAGCAGAGATACGGGTTTCGACTAAAAGTCTTACTGCTTCATCCAAATATACACCATAACTCACTACGTTTACACCTAGATCTGTTCGGGAGAACTGATTCCATTGGGCATCATTAAAATGAACTTCAACAGCCGACAGGGCAAATTCAAGAGCTAAGCTCTCCTCATCAGACAAGTCAACTAATTTTAAACTAGGATCTTCATTTATAGCTTTTTTAAGACCCTTAGAGAGGTACTCAGAGATTGTCTTATACAGTTTTTTCTGTGCATCTGTCTGTTCATCTTGGGAAATCCCGGATATCACACGCACACTCTTCACTCTCACCTTTTTAAATGCACGCAGATCCTCTTGTGAATATATATGCACAAGTTTATCCTTAGAGCTGTTCTTAGTGGTTAAGCTGTCATACCTGTCCAAGAAGCCTGTTTGTTCTTGATAAACAGTCTTACTTGCACATCCACTCATAAATAATATAGTACTTAAGATCAGGCCCTTGAAAACTGCTTGCATCTTCATTATTTTTCCTTGACTTAATTTGATTTATTCTGGCATAAGTTCATTAGAGCCTTCTCGCTTTTACGTGGTTTGTATAGGCAAAAATGGCAGTGAGAAGATATCCGCCGGCAAACATATGAAGAATGTACTCTGAAGGGACAATCTCAAGTAGGTTTATCATCACTATACCCAAGGCAGGAGGTACAAGATATTTAAGACAAAAGTACCAAAAAGAGAAAAATCTATCTGACATGGAGTCTTTTAGTGCAGACCTTACCTGAGTACGAGGCATAATATATCCAACAAAAATTGACATAAGCAGTCCCCCTAAAGGCAAAAGAATAGAAGCCGTTAAAAAATCCAGCCAATCAAACAGGTTTTTACCTCCAAAGCTTAGGTATCTGCCAAAATCATCACTATTTGCCAAAAGAGCAAAGATACCTAGAATATAGAAAAAAGAACCAGCCAGACCAGTTGCCTTTATACGTGAAAGACTAAACCTGTCTATAAGATACTGCACCATCGGTTCAAGCAAGGAAACAGCCGAGGTCAATCCGGCAAAGGCCAAGGCAATAAAAAATATAAGAGCCAAAAAAGTTCCTGTGCTTCCCATCTCATAAAACACCGCAGGCAAGGAGATAAAAACAAGTCCCGGACCCTTCGATGCTTCTGCCCCGTATTCAAATAAAAATGTAAACATCATAAGTCCTACGACCAAGGCGACCCCGGTATCAAGTCCAATAACGATTAAAGAAGTTCTTTTTAGATTCACTTCCTTAGGCAAAGAGGCCGAGTAGGTCAAGATAGAGGCCATACCTAAGGACAGAGTGAAAAAAGCATGCCCCACGGCCGTTACCAAGGCTTCAGAATTAATCTTAGACCAATCCGGAACAAACATAAAATCCCATGCCTGCGAAAAAGCATCTAAACGCGTTGCATAAAAGAACATACCAAGAAGAATCAAGATCAGAGCCGGCATCAAGATATAGTTCATTTTCTCTATACCACTCTTAATACCCCGCATAACAATAGAAATAATAATCAAGAAAGAGAGGCTATGGTAAAAGAGCTGCGTACCTATATCTGCGGTTAGAAGTAGATGAAAACTTTTTTCAGCTTCACTAACAGAAGAAGGAAGAGTTGTTAATGTAAGGGATATATAATGGAAGATCCAGCCAATAACAACAGAATAAAAAGTTAATATCAGAAGACCTGTGACTCCTATAAAGCCTGCAAATCTCCAAGGACTATTCTCCTTAGTAGAAAGTTTGGCAAAAGAGCCTACCGCATCTAAACGTCCTACATATCCAATAAGCATCTCAGCAATCATCACCGTAAAGCCAATAGCAATAACTGTAATCAGATAAACAAGGACAAAGGCTCCACCTCCGTACTCTCCGGCTATATAAGGAAACTTCCAAATATTCCCTAAGCCCACAGCAGAGCCTGCCGCTGCCAAAATAAATCCCACTCTGGTAAAACGTGCAATCTTCATAATTAAACTTCTTTCATATCATTTTAATAATGTTTAATTATACACAATACATATTGAAAAAAGTTGATTTTATATTTCTTTGCTTATTCTTTCAAAAAGCTATTGACATTAAAGAACCTTTTGTATATAATTTCGCCCTCATCAATAAGTTGTTGAAATGTGTCGGGGCGTAGCTCAGTATGGTTAGAGTACCTGGTTTGGGACCAGGGGGTCG
>CBFDAB010000065.1:0-11955 GCA_965602745.1 uncultured Campylobacterales bacterium | reverse complement strand
AAAAGCAAGCGCACGTCACATCTTAGTAGATAGTGAAGAAAAATGTTTAGCAATAAAAGCAGAGATCGAAGCAGGAAAAGATTTTTCTGAAGCAGCAAAAGAAAACTCATCATGTCCTTCAAAAGCACAAGGTGGAGAGCTAGGCGAATTTTCTCCGGGTCAAATGGTCCCTGAATTTGACAAGGTGTGTTTTAATGATGAAGTCGGTGTTGTTCATGTTGTTCAAACACAGTTTGGTTATCATCTTGTTGAAGTGACTAGCCGTTCATAATCTTTATCTTAAAAGAGTTGATCTTCTCTCTTAGAGAAGAAGATCGCTTATCTGCTTTTTTACCATAACGTTCTTCATGGTACAGCATATTTATATCTTTAATCCCCTCATACTTTTTATCTTTCATCTCAATATTTTTTAAAAATTCAAACATAGTCTCACCTTGAGATCTTACAAAGCCTTGGGCCTTTAAAAATTTCAAGAGGGTCTGCATCTCACATAAAAGCTCATCTTCACAGACTCTTTTTTGCAAGATTATAAAGATGAAAATAGACACTAGAATAAAGCCAAGAATAGAAGATAAAAACTTGAGCATAAATATGGTGTTTGAAAGTATCTCTTTTAAGAGGGCAACTTGTTTACTTCTGTCATACTGTAAGATCCATGTGTTGATGACATGTCTGGTGTACATATAATAGATATTGATCTCTTTAAAAAGGGCTCCTAGAGCAGAGACTTTTGTATATGAGTTTGACAGAGCTCTGTCTTGTGGAAGAATAAAATGACGCGCAGTTGCTGTGGGCTCAAACCTTACCCAGCCTCTGTCTTTTAGATATATCTCAACCCAGGCATGTGCGTCTGCCTCGGTGATGATAAGGTAGTTGTTAATGGCATTTTTTAAGTCCGCCTTATATCCCGTGATAATACGAGAAGGCAGACCGAGCATACGTGCTGCTGTGGAAAATGAGGAGGCAAAATGAACACAATATCCAATTTTCGAGTCGAGTAAAAAAGAGTCAAGAGGGTGTCTTAGGTCTATGGGCTTAGGTCTTAAAGAGTAAGAAAGATCAAGAGAGATAAAGAATTCAAGGAGTTTTTGAGCTTTTATGTAGTCATATTCTTTAGTATCAATGCTGTTTCTAAGTTTTTCATAGATTTTTGGATCACGTAAGATATCTACCTTTAGTGCTTTTTTGAGATCCTCTTTATGCGCCTCTTGTGTCTTATAAGATAAGGAAGATTGAGCCTTGTAAGAGATATTTGTTAACAAGGCCTGTTTAGACATAGTTATATAATCACTGTTTCTTGAGCTGTTTTCAGGTATTCTCAAAGGAAGGTCAAGCATATATAAAAAGCGTTTTTTGTGAGGATAAAGGTTTATAGTATAGTTGATGATGTTTTTTGCATCTAAGACCTTGGCTGTAGCCAGAGGACTCTTTTCCCCGTGAATCCATTGGCTCTGTTTATCGACATATAGGCTTGAGCCTCTAAAATACAGATACCTTCCGGGAGGAACATTTTTCTCAAAACTCACTTCCATAACAAGTTTTGAAGAGGGTACAAGAAGGGCATTTGAATCAATATACATAGTCCCGTCATGCCCCGTTCTTTTTATCTCCTCTGCCTTAAAACCAAAACTCGCATTTTTATAAGATATGCGGGGAAAAACAAGAAAGAGAAGCAAGACGATGGGAAGGGAAAAAAGATACAAAAGTCCATTTACCCGAAGCACGTTCTTTAAAGAACTTTGCATACGTTCATAAAGTATTAAAAGTGTAAATACAAAGAGGGTGAAGAGGGCATAAAAGAGCATTCCTATGGAATTATAAAAGAAAAAAGACAAGATCATCAGCATGGCAGGAGAGAGAACAAGATAAATGTTTATCTCTCGTGTGAGCCTTTGCAAGACGACGGCGTAAGAGAGTAAAGAGATAAGAAGGGAGATAAAAACAAGAAGGCGAGAAAAATTAGAAAAATTATACTCCGCAAAAAAGCTCAGTCCTATAGAAATGATGCCTAAAAGTGCGAATATAAGAACAGTAGTACGCGAATCTTTTTTTCTGATGATAAAGATAAGAGCTAAAAACAGGTAAATCAGCATAGGCAGTTTTAGGATAAGAAGATGCGGAAGTAGCGCTAAGATAAGTGCTATATCAAGAAGCTGAGCCTTATTGAGTCTAGTAGAGCGCAAGAAATTGAAGAATTTCATAATGACTCCTAGCGTTTGAATTAAGTGAAGTGTTTGGAAAGTGCATGGTATAGCTGATATTCTTTTTTTTACACTCCAGTGCCCATAAACAGAGCTGAGAAAGTCTCTTCTCATCACTATCTGCCGCTTTTATAAAGTCAAAATGAAGATGTCTGCTCTTTTCCAGTAAGCTAAACTCCTTTGCCATCAATCTATCTCCCTTGGCTAAAGAGGGCCAATAAATAAGACTAAGTGCCTCTCCTTGCTTGTATGTCCGTATGCCCTCAAAATCATCATACTCTCCAATATGGAAAAGATGCTTGCTGGAAAAACTTTCCAAGCTTTTACCCTTGGGCTGAGGAAAGACAAGGCTTTCATGTTCTAAGTTGATGTATTTAAAAAGAAGTTCATGAGGAAGGGGAAAATGACTTCCGAGTTTTAGGGGTGGAAGTTCCATCTTTCCGCGTTCTTGCGGAATAAGGCCAAGAGAGATGGTCTTTGTCTGACCTGCTCGTAGTTCATGAATGATAACAGATGAGTCTGCATTAGAGCATTCCAGAGAAAAACTGTCCTTATTAGGATTTGGGTTATAAACAGTGAGGGTGTAAGCAGAAGGGGTCTTGGCAAAAAAATCTTGTGAAACTAAGACGGAGGCTTGAATCTCATAAAGGTTCAGTCTCCCGATAATACTAGACGCACCCGCAAGGGAGAAGATAAAGAACATCATCAAATATACAATATTATAATTATGCATATAGGCAAGAAAAAATAGACCCACAATACTTAGTACTAAAAAGACAAAGTACTTAGTCGGCCTGGTGTCTATGCCCTTAAGTATCAGGATGAAGGTGTGAAAGTATCTCATCTGCAATATCTTTTGGTGATTTTGAAACCTCTTTTGATTTAAGCCGGTGTGCACTCACAAAGGGAAGTAAAAAGGAGATATCAGAAGGAATGACATAATCTCTTCCTTGTATCAAAGCCCAAGCCTTTGATAGTTTGCTTAAGGCTATTGCGCCTCGTGTTGAGAGTCCATATACATACAAACCGCTTTCTCGTGTAAAGCTGAGAATCTCTTGCATATAGTCCAGCAGAGGATCTGATATATGTACCTCTTTAGCAGCCTCTCTTAAGCTGTGAATTACAGCTATATCAATACTTTGAAGCTCACCTACGTCAAGCTGTGAGCTAAGGCTTAAGATACTTCTCTCCGACTCTTTATCCGGATAGCCCAAAGAAAAGGAGATGGCAAAACGGTCAAGCTGAGAGCTGGGAAGCTCAAAGGTTCCCACATCTTCATAAGGGTTTTTAGTCGCCATTACAAAAAATGGGTAAGGAAGCTTCATCGTCTTGGAATCAATACTGACCTGATGCTCTTCCATAGCCTCTAAAAGAGCAGACTGGGTCTTGGGAGTAGCACGGTTTATCTCATCAGCAAGTAAGAATTGCGTGAAGATAGGTCCCGGTCTAAAGATGAAACTGGAACTCTTTGTGTCAAAATAGTTAATACCCAAGATATCACTTGGTAAGAGATCAGAAGTAAACTGTACGCGAGAGTAGTCCAGACCCAGAACACGGCTAAATACCTTGGCTAAAGATGTCTTCCCAACACCAGGAAGGTCTTCAATAAGAAGGTGCCCGTCTGCTAAAAAAGCACATAAGCACAGTTGCACCTTCTCTTTTTTACCCTTAATACATTTTTCAACTTCATTAATGATTGTATTTATCTTTGTTTGCATAGATTTATCTTAGCATAATAAGACACGGATAAAAACCCTGCAGGTGATTTATGTGAGAAGTTTAATGATAATCTAAAGATTATAAAGAAGTTTTGGTATCATTTTACAAAATTATAGACGGGCATGTTCAGATGCCCGAATCAAGGGTATTTATGTTTTTTGAACCAGGTTTTATGGGCACGCGTGCCCCAATGTATTTAGATGTTGTCGGAGTCTTCTTTTTCTTACTTCCATTTTTACTTTTCTTCTCAATCCGTTACGCCGTCAAGGGAGAGATCAAAAAGCATTTTATCTCTCAGACAGTTATCTTTGTTTTGACTCTGATCTTTGTTGTTATTTTTGAAACGGGGATGCGTCTTGCAGGTGGATTTCAGGAGTATATCAAGGCCAGTCCTGTTTCATACAGCTTCTTTATTACTTTTTTAATCGTGCATGTACTTGTTGCTATTGCGACCTTTAATCTCTGGTCTTACCAACTTATAACATCTGTTAAAGCCTATAGAAAAGGGACATTGACAGGTGAAAAAGCAAAAAGACATAAAAAACTTGCGCGTATCTTGATTGTGGGAATTTTTGTGACTATTTTACAGGGTGTGGCTATCTACTACTTCTTATTTATGCTCTAAATCTCTTAGAACAAGAGCTCTTACTCTTGTCTAAGCTGCTCGAAATTCCCAAGCATCTCTCCGCTTGCAGTTATATCTCTTAAGCTATAAATCTCACTGTTATCAAGTAAAAACTCTTTGATAGTCTTAAAACTTCCTTTTTCAAGCATGGCAGAAGATGTCTTCTTTTCAATAAGAAGAAGCATCAGACACAGGGTCGAAGAGGCGTATTGAGGGATAAAAACATCTTCAGACTTGATAATGTCTGAGCTGAAGTCAACAAGCTTTTCTATCCCTGTGATCACATTGACAAGAGGAATATCACAATATCCCGCCACCAAGCGGCTAAGATCGTCACTGCTCATAGGACGTACATATTCGCTATCATCAAGTTGACTCGCAAGCATATAACGACCGATAGCATTATTAATAAAAGGAAGAATATTCTCTTCAACGATACTTGTATCACTGTCGGCAAGACTTAACATGGTGATCTCTATGTTAAGAGCTTCTTGGACTTGATAATTCAGAAGGCTTGTTAATCCGTCAAGACGGTTTTTTATAGGCGCATTAACAAGAACGGCACTCAGACGCAAAAAGGCATCTTCTTCGATAACAAGGGGACCCTGAGGATACATCTTCTCATCAAAATGAAGTCTATGATAGATACTAAAGAGCTTTTCACCCTTATCTTCGGTAGTGATAAGCATGGCTTCTAAAGAGAGCCCTGGAGACTGAGTCGGCAAAGAGAGAGAAAAATAATGATCTTTATGGATAAGCTCTAGCTTAGGGTGTATCTCTTGAAGGGCCTTAACGGCAAGGACAATATCCGGATTATAAACGCTTGGATAACTAAGAATGAGTTTTTTGAGGAAACTTCCTTCATCAGGTATGTGAAAGAGGCCGTTAATTGTATTTGTATTTGTCATGGCGAATTATAAATAAGATTGGTATAATAACACCTTAGAAAAATAAAGGCAGACTATAATTATGAACCTGACTAAGATAATGATAAAAACGATTCTAATAACTATGATATATTTAGGTTTTGCAGGATGTGCGAAGAGTGTTGAGCCCGCAGGTATTATGAGTGTGAATGAGACCGCTCTTGATGGATATGATCCTGTATCGTATTTTGTCTCTTCAAAGGCAGTTAAAGCGGGTAAATCATATGCATATACTTATAAAAACTTGGACTGGAACTTCCAATCTCAATCAAATCTTGAGACATTTAGCTCTAATCCGGATGCTTATATCCCTGCTTTTGGCGGTTTTTGTGCTTATGAGATGGCAGATGCAAAACTTGTCTTAAGTGACCCTCAGTACTGGGCTATCCATAATGACAGACTCTATCTGTTCAGTGATGAAGATGCTAAAAAAGAGTGGTTTAGAGATATAGACAGCATGATTTTAAAGGCGCAAGAGGCGTGGAAACTCTTGACTTCTCCGACCGAAGAAGAGAAGTTTGAAGAGATAGGAGATAGTTTTATGAAGGCTTCTAGCTCCGCTGAAAGTAAGTAGGCTCTCTAGGCCTTTTCCTGAAAAAACTTTTTCACTCTCTTGTGCAGCCAAAAACTCGGGCGCAGAAGAGTCCCTTCGACAAATCCTACATGACCTCCATTCTCACTAAGTTCTAACTCTATCACTGGTGAAAGTTCTTCTTTTTTTGGTAAGACATAAGAGGGGATAAAGGGATCATCTATAGCATGCAGCATCAAAGTAGGGGTATGAATACTCTTTAAAAACTGCTTTGAACTGTTCTTCTCATAATAATCAAGAACGTCTTTAAAACCATGCACTCTGGCCGTATATACATCATCAAACTCGTAAATGCTTTTTATATCCATTATACGTGAAGCACTTAGTCCCAAGGAGGTCTCTAAGTCAAGATGTTTAGACTTTTGTAAAAGCTTATATTTTAGATCTTTGAGAAGGTAGTTTTGATAGAACCTTGCAAAACCCTCAGACAGATGGCGGGTACAGGTTTCAAGCTCTAAGGGTGTACAAATAGCAACGGCAGAGCTAAGAGGCGACTTATCTGCATAAGATGAGAGAAGTTTTAGAAGCATATTTCCCCCCAGAGAGTATCCTACTGCATGAAGTCTGGCCTTAGGGAAGCTCTCCTTCACATAAGCAATAAACTCTCTCGCATCTTCAGTCTCACCTGCATGATAAGAGCGTATAAAATTATTGTCTTTTATTCCGCATCCTCTAAAATGCATAAGCACACAGAGGTGACCTATCTCTTCTAAACTTTTCATCATCCCTTGAATATAGTGCGAATCAATAGAGCCGCCCAGACCATGAAAAAAGACAGTTATATGTTTATACTGCTTATATTGAGGCTCTTTACTCCATGCTATCTCAGTAAAATCTCCGTCTTCAAAGAAAAACTCTTTTCTAATATAAGGGATGCCGGGACTAGTCATAAGAAGAGGAAAGATAGTCTGAAGATGAGGATTGTGCAAGTATTTAGCGGGGCTAAAGAGCATCCTTAAATAAAGATCTCACAAGCAAAACCTACAGGGATAGGATCATGAAGATGTATATGGATCTTTTCATCTTCTTTTGACTTGAAGAGTTGATAAGGTACATACAAAAGCCGAGCCGAAAGTTTGTTGTCTGCTTCAAAACTTTTTTCTTCTATATGAATACGAATACCACTAGATACGGCCGGAGAAAAATTATCAGGGATAGTCACATTTGCAAGAAGAGCTATAGCCCTTATCTTATCCGCCTTTGCCTCTTTCCTTAGAACTTCAAGAAGTGCCTCATAACGTTCTTCACCGTCTTTGTCTTGTATAGAAACAGTTCGTATATTGTTGTCAGGTTCCAAGACCATGGCAAATGATTCTAAGCTCTTATCTGAGGTCAAGATCTTTTTTGCATATTCAATACAATCTTCAAGCATTACAAATAGGTGTTCGTCATCCATATTTATCCTTTGATATTATAAGTGTCTGTGTCCAACTGAGCTCAGCGCTAGCGTAGAAATGGGACTTTGCCAAGATTTATCACTTATTATAGTATAATCCAAATATGATTTCCTTTAGCCTCAGCGACGTTCGCAATATAGCCGATCCTTCCGTGTTTTCGCGTGGATATGATTATAATGAAGCCTCTTTTAGCGAGATAAAAAGTGCGGTCATGATAAGCGATGATATCATGCAGATACTCTCTACAACCCAAGGCACTAAGCTTTACAAACAGACACTTAATATTTATGCCCAAGATGAGGATATAAAGATCATTGGAAAATGCTCCTGTCAAGTAGGCCGTAATTGTAAACATGTTATCTCTTCTGCTCTTGCTTACTTGGATGAGGCCTCTATGCAGGATGAGCCTTCACGGCCTAAAAATGTAAGTAAAGATGAACAGCATGACTGGCTTACTCGTTTAGAGTCTGCCTTCTTACCACTCCAAGCAGATAACTTTACAAAATCAAGTCTTCTTCTTTATGAGTTAAACTTTTCAAAGTCTGAAAAAGAGATAGAGATGAGTCTATATACGGCCAGAGAGTTAAAAGCAGGGGGTTACGGAAAGGTCAACAGAGCCAGAGCAAATACGGTCTTTAACACCTATAAGCCTCCTGAATATTTTAAAGAAGGCGACAAAGAGACTGTTCTTCTATTTAAGGCCTGGGCAGAAGGACTAAAGACAACTGTTACTCTAAAAGGAAAGCTTGGTGCCTTAATCCTTGAGGGTGCCGTCTCAACAGGAAGGTGCTTTTGGAAAAGAGGGCATAAAAAAGCCTTGGCGTTTTCAGATGAACGTCCCCTCTCTTTGGCCTGGATAGAAGAGGGGAAGAACAGCTCTTTAAGTTTTGAACTGGGAGAGAACAGTTTTCTTATTAGGCTTGATCCCTTGTTCTATATAGATACTAAGAGCAAGGAGATCGGACATATTCAAACAGATCTAAGTAGCTTGCAGTTAGACCTTATTTCACAAGCCCCAAAGTTTTTAACAGAAGAGATAGAAGATATCGCCTTAGAAGTCTCTGCACGGATCCCTCAACTCATTATCAAAGAACCGCAGACTCTTGAACTAGAGACAATAGAACATCCCCGTCTAAGGCCCTGCATACATCTTAAACAGAGTAAAGAGCATTATAGGCTAGTCCTAAGCTTTATCTATAATGATCTCCCCGTAAAAGCCTTCCCCTTTTTTGAGACACAGACCTTTATGTCGCAGCGTCTCAAGATTAAACGAGATGAGGCTCAAGAGAGTTATTTTATAAGTATACTCACAAACTACGGTTTTAAACTGCAAGGCGGCGAATTAGTAGCACAAAATATTCAAGCATGGAAGTCTCTTCTTGATGCCCAAGATATTCTAAAGCAGAAGGGTTTTGAGCTCATTAAAGAGAAAGACTTCAGTCTGAACTTTCATGTTGTTGAGCAAGTCGGTGTGAAGGTCGAGCAGAGTTCGCATTGGTTTGAAGTGGGTATGCATATCATGGTTGAGGATCAAAGACTTCCTCTTCTTCCCATAGTCTCTAAACTTTTAAATGAGGGAATAGACCTAAACTCTAAAGAAGAGATCTGTTTTGAGATAGATACAGACAGATATATAACTCTTTCACCGAAGATACTAGAACCTATAATCAAAACCTTTTATGAGCTCTTAGACAAGCCCAACAGCGAAGGTTTTAAACTTCGTAAGTATGAGGCTCAGGTCTTAGAGAATTTCTCTACAGATAGATTTAAAATAGAAGATAAGACCTCTTTGAAAAAGCTCTCTATCGAGATACAAAAGAAACATGTTTTAGAAGATAAGTCCAAGGGGCTAAACGCGAAGCTTAGAAGCTACCAAGAAGAGGGTGTTGCCTGGATGCAGTTTCTAAGACGATACGGCTTTGGCGGTATCTTGGCAGATGATATGGGTCTTGGAAAAACCTTGCAGACCTTGGCGCATTTAGACATAGAAAAAGAGTCAGGACGACTTGAGAAGCCCGCACTTATTGTAGCTCCAACCTCTCTTTTAGGAAACTGGAAGGCAGAAGCGAAGAAATTTACGCCAAACCTAAGAGTTGTCCTCTACTACGGAAACAGCAGAGATTCAATATTAGATAATATCAATAAATATGACCTCATTATCACAAGCTATACTCTACTGAATCTGGATATTGAAGATCTGAAAAAAGAGAAGTTTTATTATCTTATCTTAGATGAGGCACAGAAGATAAAAAATGCCCGTTCTGAATCTGCAAAGGCCGCGAAGCTTATCAATACTCAGTATCATCTCGCGCTTAGCGGAACACCTATGGAAAACCATCTTGGGGAATTGCACTCTATCTTTGATACGGTGATGCCTGACTTCTTGGGCTCACTAAAAGAGTTTAAGATTCTCTACCAAAATCCTATAGAAAAAGAGCACAGTATTGAGGCAGCAGAACGGTTGAACCATAGACTGCTTCCCTTTATGCTCAGACGTACAAAAGACAAGGTAGCGACAGAGTTGCCTTTGAAGACAGTGATAATAAGATCTGTTAGTTTTGAGTCAAATCAGGCTCAGCTGTATGAGACGATACGAGTCTCTATGGAAAAGTCGGTTAGAGAGAGCATCAAGACCATGGGTCTGGCAAAGAGTCATATCTCAATTCTTGCCGCTCTTTTAAAGCTACGTCAAGTCTGCTGTGATCCACGTCTTTTAAAGATAGAAGAGGCTCAGAAGATAAAAGAGTCTGCCAAGCTTGAGATGCTCTTAGACCTCGTGCAAGAACTAAGAGAAGAGGGACGGCGTATCTTGATATTCTCGCAGTTTACAAGTATGCTTGATATCATTGAAGAGCAGATGATTAAGAACAATGTTTCGTATTCCAAGTTGACAGGCTCGACCCTGAAAAGACAAGAGCAGATAGACAAGTTCAATGAAGATAAGACAGAGCTGTTTTTGATCAGTCTAAAAGCAGGCGGAGTCGGCTTAAACCTGACAAAGGCGGATGTCGTCATACATTATGACCCATGGTGGAATCCCGCCGCTGAAGATCAGGCAACCGACAGGGCCTACCGCATCGGTCAAGACAAACCCGTTTTTGTTTATAAACTTATCGTTGAAAACAGCGTAGAAGAGAAGATAGTGCAGATGCAAGAGAGTAAAAAAGCCCTGGCAGAAGCCATATATGAAGGAAAAGAGAAGGGCTTCTCAAAGATGAATGAAAAAGATCTTCTGGACCTCTTTAAATAAGAAAACGTGCCCTGATTATCTGCCTCTTTCTCTTAATCTTCATAAGAGCTAAGTTCACTCAAAAACCAGTTTAATCTCTCCTCTAATTCCCACTCTTGGGAGAGATTAGAAGACTCTTCTATAAGGCTCTTCTTCGACTCTTCATCCACGGCATTAAGCTCCAAAAACCCATCTTCCCATTGAGTAGCCTTTGCTACCAAGCCATTACCTACTATCTCTATATATCTAGACTTGATCTCATTATCAAGATCATCAGTAATACAAACCTCAAGCTCTTCAATTTCAAATATCTTAGATTTTGACTGTTCCCAGTATTCCATATACTCAAATAAATTATTCATATGCTCTTTTCTTTTTATAGTTTTTTATTCATTTAGCTATGCAATTTTACTTGATTACAGACTATATAGAGATTAAAAGTTTATATTTACTCTTAATCATTCAAAAAAGCTTTGAGTGTTTTGTAGAGGGCCCTTTATCTATAGCTAGGTTCTCTTTATAAAGAGGTGCACAGTTAAGATCAGCGATCAATTAGCTCATTAAAAGATTATTAACATACACAAGGGAAAAAGAGTGGATAGTATATAGAAATTTATATAATTCCCAAAGCTACCTTTGGGAATTAATGCCTACTTGGCTTCTATCTTGGCTTCTAGTTCAGCTATAGTACTCACACTGTTAATAGAAGTGATAATCTTGTTTTGAAGAGAGACGATTATGATCTTTTCGCTCTCTTGTTTAGCCTTATACCCACTTGATACACTCTTATCATCAATGACTAAGACAGTATGCTTAAAATCTTTTAGACCCGGCATAATGAACATACTTCGAATAATTGAAGGTGCCCCACTGACATCAGCTACAAACACAGCCTTATTGTCATTTAGATAGGTCTCGCTCTTAGTGGCAAAAAAGTCATTACAAGTATGTCCGACATCTTTTGAAAATGCAAAGATAAGCGTTTTTGTATCGGCTTCAATGCTGTGTTCTTTTTCATGTTGGTCATTAAGTCTAAGGTCTTCTACACTCTTTTGTATAAGCAGTTTTGCTTCTATGTTTTTATCTGCTTCTTTAGAACTACATCCTAAAAGGATAAGTGCCATAAAAAAGGCGATACTTAGGTTTTTCATAATTATTCCTTACTGTTTTTTAGAATAATACAGAAGAGAGATGTTTATTGTGGGATGTATAAAAATTAATTATTTCAATAAGATAACTTATCGTTTCGATAATATTTTAAAATAT
>CBFDAB010000064.1:0-12115 GCA_965602745.1 uncultured Campylobacterales bacterium | reverse complement strand
GATATAACATTTGGTACACTCTTCTCAATTTACTCTCGATCAATTTGCACCCATCGCGGTGTATCACAAGCTAAAGACACATTTTAAAGATGAGATCTCTTTCCTTTTTGAAAGTGCCGGAAATAGTGAAGGAAATTATAGTTTTATTGCTATCGGTGCTCAAGAGCGCCTGAGTTTTAAAGACAATATTTGCAACTATACGGACGGTTCAGGAAAAAGCACAGAGCTACAAGAAGACCCCTTCTCTTTTTTAAAGTCATATTATTCAAAGATTGACCAAAAAGCCTATAGAGAAAAGACTCAAGAGCTTGGAATCGGTTACATTGACGGTTTTATCGGTTACATCGGTTATGATATGGTTAAGGTATTTGAACCTGTACTGAAATCAACGATGGATGCACTAGAAGATGAGCTGCATACTCCTGATCTTGACCTGATCCGTCCTAAGCTTATTGTTGTTTATTCTCATAAGACGCATAAGATAAGTCTTGTCAGTTCTATGCAAGAGATGGCAGATAACTTTACTGACATAGAAGCAGTACTGAAGTCAGCCTATGATTATATTCCACTTAAACCTATTACTAAAGAGTCTAAGGGAAAATTTTCCTTTTCAAAAGAGAAGTTCTTTGAGATGGTGGCTGAGTCAAAAGAGATGATCAAGAGCGGAGATGTTTTTCAGATCCTTATGGCGAACCGATATACAGAGTTTGCAGATGTCGATCCTTTTAGTTTTTACAGGATACTGCGTACAAAAAACCCCTCTCCGTATATGTTCTTGCTTGAGTTTGAAGACTTTTCTATTGTGGGAAGTTCACCAGAGGTTATGGTTCGTCTTACAGATGGAGAGCTTCTTCTTAAACCGATCGCTGGAACTCGTAAACGCGGCTCTACACTTGCTAAAGACATGGAGATGGAAGAAGAGATGATAAATGATCCAAAAGAGTGTGCTGAACACTTAATGCTAATTGACCTTGGACGTAATGATGTCTCTCGTGTTGCGAAGACGGGATCTGTAAAAGTCCATGATATGATGCATGTTGAAAAATTTTCTCATGTTATGCATATGGTCACAGATGTTATCGCTGAGTTAAGAGATGATAAGGATATGTTTGATCTTTTTGCTGCCACCTTTACAGCGGGAACGATGACAGGCGCACCAAAGATTCGTGCTATGCAGCTAATCGCTCAGTATGAGGGTATAAAAAGAGGTTTTTATTCAGGAGCTATAGGCTATTTCGGTTTTGACGGGAATATGGATTCTGCTATCACTATTCGTACATCAATGATTAAAAACGACAGAATAGTTTTTCAAGCAGGTGCAGGTGTTGTTGCCGACTCCATTGCTGAACTGGAATATCTGGAAGTAAAAAACAAGCTAGGCGCCCTGCTTAGCTCTTTAGATGATCTAAAGCAGTAGTCTTAGTCAATATAAAGGCCTAAGAAGCCTTTGTAAACAGGAAAAAAGAACGCATTGGCTTTTGTTCTATTTTTTCTGCATCCTCATCTTTAAATTCTTTTACCAGAAAATCATAACTCTTATGTGAAGAGACACTCATCTGCATCATATTAAACATGTTTAGCTGTTCTATAGAATAATCATAAAGGTCTTTTATATTTTTCATTTGTAAGTTTGCTAGACCCAAAAGCTCAGATATTCTTTCTCTTAATTCAGTATTCATTGCTAAATTGCTTTGAAAGCCTGCCTTATTATCTACTCCGTTTGTATGTAAAAAATGCACATAAAAATAATAAACAAGGGCTTCGGCAAAACGCTGCTCTGAGCGCATTAATTCAGCCTTATGAAACATCAATGCCGCATATAAGCGGTAATGTCCGCAAGAGATAGAATTTTTAGCATAAGCATTAATAACTGAGTGCATCACAACACTCTCATGAAGATGTCTTTTACCTTGTTTTTCTAACTGAGCTGCAATATATTCATATTCATGAGCTAGATAAAACTTAAATCTTTTGATATGACTCATGACCTTCCATTGATAATCAAAGAGAGATTTTTGCTCAAAAGTATAAGCGGCTGTAGCCATATCCTGAACTCTTTTTTGTACTAAAAATGTTTTTTTACAAGAAATGCACTTTCTTTCGCCCACATGTGAAGACTTATATTCTTGGGCACAACAGGGGCATTTTTGATTAAGATTTCCGAGTTTTTTAAACTTCTGCATAAACTTCTTCTCATACATCATCACAACACGGCGATCAGCAGCTATGGAGCTGTTTTTCATGTCGGTATGAGCCTTATGCGAAATATTTCTTGCATCTTTCATCTCATTAACGTCATACTTGCTGATATCAAGGGATATCCCTATAAAAAATTTTGAACCAAATAAATTATTAAATAATTTCATCTTATCTCCCATCTTGCTTTAACTAATGATACTAAGAAAGAAGAAACACAGGGTAACTCCAGAGTTAATGAAAAGTAAAGATGTTATAATCTGAAAAATTTTTAAAGAATCGATAATGAACTCTACAGAAAAAAAGTTATTTGCTATTTTTGGTAATCCCGTTAAACATTCACGCTCTCCTTTGATGCACAACCATGTTTTTAAAAAGCTCGGCTTTAAGGCCTGTTATACTCGTATTCTCCTCGAAGACGGCTCAAAACTAAAAGAGACTTTTTTTGCTCAAAAACTTTCCGGTGCTAATGTGACAGTACCCCATAAGGAAGCCGCATTTAAGGCTTGTGACGAAGTACGCGGATTTGCTAAAGAGATAGGCGTTGTAAATACGCTTATCAATGAAGATGGAAGACTGATAGGATATAACACTGATGCGGACGGATTTTTGTTTTCTATTGAGGCCTTTGAAGATGTCAAAAAGGTCTTAATCATTGGAGCAGGAGGAACAGCTAAGGCCTTGGCAAAGAAATTTAAACTTGAGAAGTTTGATGTAAGTGTTTTAAATCGCTCAAAAGGGAATCTAGCTTATTTTAAAGACTCAGGTTTCAAAAGCTATTCATGGGAAGATTGTCCGATACAAGAGTATGACCTTATAATAAACACTACCTCGGCGGGTCTTAGTGATGAGGAATATCCGGCTCCCATAGAGCTTCTTACAGAACTTTTACAAAAGTGTTCTTACTGTGCGGACGCGATCTACGGAAAGCTCACCCCATTTTTAAAGCTCTGTAAAGAGATGAATATTACTTATAAAGATGGGGCAGACATGCTTCTTGGACAGGGTGTTTTGGCAAACAACTACTTTACACATGAAGAGTTTTCTCCTCAAGAGATACAAGACATTATGAAAGAGAGTTTTCTTTTTTAAGAGTAGCGCTTTAGTCTTGATATATGCAGTAGCCGTCTCTTCCCTTTTGTTTGGCCCTGTATAAAGCCTCATCTGCCATATTTATAAGAGACTCTTGAGTATCACCTTTTTTGACCCTTAGACTTAAGCATCCTATACTCACACTGATGATCTTTTTTTCCAGCATACTTGCTTGATGCTCAATATTCAAACTCTCAATACGCTTCAATATCCTTTTTGCAACCGTTACAGAGCCCTCTTTATCAGTATTAGCCAATAAACCGATAAACTCTTCTCCTCCATAACGTGCAAAATAATCACCCGGTCTCATGCTTGAGCTATTGATCTCTTGCGCCACTAGTCTCAAGACCTCATCCCCTTTGACATGCCCGTAGCTGTCATTATAGTTTTTAAAATAATCAATATCCAAAAGTAGAATAGTAAATTCCGTCTCCTCACGAATGGATATTTTTCTTTCCTTTTCAAACTTCTCTTCCATATCCAACCGGTTTGCAAGACCAGTAAGAGCGTCAATTCGTGCAACTTTTAGAAGTGACTTATTCGTCTTATGGAGTTTTTTCAAAAGAAGATTAAACTCTTTTGCCATAAGTCCAATCTCGTCTTCTCTATGCGCCAAAGCACTATTGATATAAGTACCGTCTTTTCGAATTTTTATAATATGTCCGACTAATCTTTTAAGAGGCTGAGTAATACTTATTCTTATTAAATATAAAGAGACCAGCAGACTCAGTATTCCTAATATACTTGCAAAGATAAAAAGGAAAAGTATCAACTTCCCACTCTCTATTATCAGCTCACGTCTTAGGCCGGCTTTTATGAGAACTGAAACCTTTTGGTCGAGGCCCTTTAAAGGGCTATAAACCAAAAGGTTTTTTTTATTTACAGCTTCCATAAAAAAATCTTTATTCTCAAGTCCATCATCTAAAGAAAGATTTTCTGCCTTCATAAGAGAGACAGTTGCATTTGTACTTTTATTGATATTTTCAATCATCTCTTTATTAACTTCTCTTATCATCATAAACAGACCGACGGAAGGCTTTTGTCTATCGCCTTGTAAAATGGGACTTATTGCTATTAATGCGAACTTATCTGCAAAAGCCAGTATCCCATACTTACTCTCCTTCGCATCTGCAAAAAGAAACTCTTTTCTTAATGTCTTAGAATCTTGCATCAAGCTGCTTATATCAAGTTGACCGTCATTTGTGCTGTAAATACTCTTCCCTGAGATATCAAATATCTCTATATGATTAAGATTCATATCATCTAAAAGGTCTTGGGTAAAGTTCCTCTGTATATATTCATCATTGCGCTCTTGCACATAAACATAAGTGTCATCCCAAACGGACCAGTCAATATTGACTAGGTTTAGATGCTTCATCTCTGAATGAAAGACATTAGAAATTTGAGAAATTTTTTCCTGAGAATATTTTTTCTCCATCTCAAGATTATGAGGACGTATGACAAGGCTGTATAAGATCAGAGCCGTCATTAAAAAAATAAAGTGTTGTACTAAAAAGAAGATAAGCAGTTTTTTTCGTATAGACATTATGCTTTTATACCTTTACCCTGTCTTCTATTGCTCTGCTTAAAGAGAGAAGATCTATATTTTCAAGACTTACACCCGTTGGGACACCCTGGGCTATTCGTGTGAAGTTCACATCACATAGACTAAGCTTATCTTCTATAAAGAGCATTACAGCGTCATTTGCAATAGAAGGTGTTAATGCGAATATGATCTCTTTTACCCCTGCATCAACCATATCAACCAGATGTGTAGAGTCAAAACGGTCCAGGTTTGCCAAGACGAAATAACGTCCGTCAAAGACACCTCCCTCTTCCATGGTCAAGATGTCTTTGGCATTTTCAACTATACACAAGAGCTCTTTATCGCGTCCCTCGTCTGAACAGACACCGCAGAGTTCATCTTCACAAAGACCACCGCACTCTATACACTTACGCAAGCAGCCTAAGGCATTTTCTATGGCGTGGGCTATCTTGATCGCCGTAAAATTATCTTGCATAACCATATGATAGGCCATGCGCGTTGCTGACTTCTTTCCTATGCTTGGCAAGGATTCTAATGCTTCTACTAATATATTAAATTTTTCTAATCCGCGTTTCATAAGCGCAATTTTACCTCTTGCTTGCTTAGGTACTCATTTGGGACAAGCATCCATATTTTCACCTTGTCCTTCATATTTCCTGCTCTTTGTGCAGCTTCTTTTCCTGAGCCGAAAAAGATATCTATTCGCCCCTCACCATTAATAGCGCCGCCTGTATCATGGGCAAATACAATTTTTTCATATTTATCTCCATTAAGAGGGTCTGTCGTACTTATAAACAGAGGCATACCTAAGGGGATATTATTCTTATCAACTGCCACAGAACGACCCTCTTCTAAGGTAAGGCCTAAAGCTCCGCTTGCACTATGAAGACGTTTCTCAAAGAAGATATACGAAGGATTAAGGTTTAAGATAGAGTCTGCTTGATGAGGATACTCGTATAAATATGAACGAATACTCTCTAACGAAACATCTTCTTTTTTTATCAAACCTTTTTTGATCATCTCTTTTCCAATAGACACATAAGCATGACCGTTTTGGTCTGCATATCCTAAGTATAGAAGAGAATCATCTTCTAACTTCACACAACCCGAGCCCTGAACATGTAAGAAAAAAAGATCTACATTATCATTTACATAACAGATCGGCACTTGCGAACCAAGGGCATTGGAATTGATCTGCTTACGCGTAAAATACGGTTTTACATTATCTTTTACCATTCGTCCGCGAATAGGATGTCTTAATCTTTCTTTATATGCTTTTGGAAGGTCTATGTGAAGAAGGTCTTGGGGAACTCCATATACAGGGTAAGAAAACTCATCTGTTTTTTCTAAAGAACCTTCAAGAAAGGGCTCATAATATCCTGTTGCAAGAGACTTGGATGAAAGAGAGACAAAGGGAGTAAAGTTCTTCTCAAAGAACGCTTTTACAGCTTTAGCCTTATGTGCAAAGAGGATATGAGCCTTTTCACAACTGACTTTATATAACTCCTTTGAAGAAGTCTTCTTACAAGTCTTAGTAAAAAGTTCAAAGGCTTTTAAAAAATCTTCTTTCTCCCAAGAGGGTATAGCTTCAAAGGAAACTTCTTCATAATTTCCATAAGATATGGACTTTAATTTTGGACTTGGGGGCTGAACACAGCCTGTAAGAAGCAGTACTGTTACAAGTAGATAGTTTATATATTTCATAATTGTATTATAACGCTTAAGTTGGTATAATTCCAGTATTAATCGAAGATGTTGCTCGCTTAGTGGAAAGTTTCTTTCTTCTAGAGGCCCTCTTTAAAAAAACTATTTGGATATTTACTCATCATGGACGAATTAAGCTATTACGAAATTTTAGAAGTTACAAAAAGCGCTGACAAAACAACAATCAAGAAAGCCTACAGAACAATGGCTAAAAAATATCACCCGGATAAAAACCCCGGTGATGCTGAGGCTGAACACAATTTTAAACTCTGTAACGAGGCCTATCAGGTCTTAAGCGATGAACAGCAACGTGGTGTATATGACCGTTACGGAAAAGAGGGTCTTCAAGGCGGTGGCGGTAGAAGCCGTGGCGGATTTGGCGGCGGAGGCGGCTTTGATGACCTAAGCTCTGTATTTGAAGAGATGTTCGGCGGAGGAAATGGTCGTCGTCAAAAACGCGGTGATCAAGACAAGTTTCCTCTTGATCTTGGACTTAACATGAATATCAGCTTTAAAGAAGCCGTATTTGGATGTGAAAAAGAGCTGGACTTCAAATATAAGAACTCTTGTGGAACATGTAAGGGAACAGGAGCTAAGGGCGGAAAGCTCAAGACCTGTTCACAATGTGGCGGTCAGGGTCAGGTTTATGTAAAACAAGGTTTTATGACATTTTCTCAGACCTGTCCTCTTTGTCAAGGTGCGGGTAGTGAGGTTGCTGATAAGTGTGGCGACTGTAAGGGTCAAGGCTTCACAGAGGTAAAAGACACAGTTACGATCAAAGTACCTGCCGGAATTGACAGTGAAAACCGTTTACGTGTTTCAGCACATGGAAATAAGGGTAAGAGCGGTTCACGCGGTGATCTGTATGTGACATTCCAAGTCGAAGAAGATGATACCTTTATCCGTCATGGAAATGATATCTACCTTGATGTACCTGTGTTTTTCACCCAAGCTGTCTTAGGTGAGACTATCAAGATACCGTCTTTAACAGGTGAACTTGATCTTGTACTGACTGCGGGCACGAAGGACAAGGCACAATTCAACTTTAGAAATGAAGGTGTTGCTGATGTTCACGGACATGGAAAAGGTGATTTGGTCGCACAGATCAGACTGGCTTATCCAAGTTCATTAAATGATGAGCAGAAAGAACTACTCAAAGAGCTGCAAGAGTCATTCGGGATTGAGTCTAAGCCCCATGAGAGTACATTCGAGTCTGCATTCGACAAAGTAAAAGGCTGGTTTAAATAAGCCGACATTAACTTATATTAGACGAAGCTCATGTTCACAGAGTTCGTCTGCCGTGCTGCTCAATCGTTTTATTGCTGCAGCAATATTTTCTCTCTTTCTCACAATAGACACACACAGATTAAAATCAAGTCCGCTTGAACGTTCCTTATCAATCAAGGATTCAAGCTTTCTACTCAACAATACAGCATTATCCTCTTTATCCACCATGTACGCTAACAAGAGACTGTGAGATGACCACTTAACTAACATATTCATTATCACCTGTACTCTGTTTTATTTTGGAGACTAAGTCAGCTAAGACCTCATTATCCGCGTCGATAATATTGATCAAAGTAAGTCCGATCTCTTTTTCATTAAACCTGGCACCGTCTTGAAGTATCTCCGAAGTATGCAGAAAATACTCTTTATTATAGGCACCGCTTTTCTTATCTATACTCACATCATTTTCTATCATGATACGTTTGATAAGAGTCGCTGAGATATCTGCCAAGCTCAGAACTGTATAGTCTGAATGTAGCTGTCTATTTTTACACCGAAGGCACGAGGTTCATGAGAGGTATTGAGCATACTGATTATCTTCTTCGCCTCTTGAAGACCTTCAAGTACTTCGATCCAGTTTTGCCCCTCTTCAACCTTGCTCATATTAAAATAAGCAGGATGTGATACAAAATTGTTGCTGAAGGCCCCGAAATCATTTTCATACTGTTCAAATCAACTCACCCCGAAAAAGTTATTACAAGCACGATTCATCAAAATAGGACGGGCATCTTCCACGACAACTATTAGATTTTCTTGTGCATCCACAATATTTTGGATGAGGAAATATGCATCTTTTATATTATTTATAAACTTATTCTAACATAAAACTTAGTTTTATATCTCTTCAATACTTAACCCTTGTATTCCCAAGTTTCCATATCTATGGTAGGAGTTAGAGATACTTTGTTCTATAAAGTAGTGCATTAGCTCAATCCTTCCATGTGAAACAAAAGGGTCTGAGGCTATATACCTCGCAGTAGAAGAAAGTTTTTCATACACACTCATAGGTACATTCTCAGGACTTAAGTATCTTAGTCTTTGCGCCTTAGAAGCCAGTTCTATCACCTCATTTTCATCATCTCGTGTAAAAGAGTCTTCCTTACCTATAAAGGAGGATTGTTTTGATTCTAGCCAGATAAACTCTGCACGTCTTGATTTTTTAGGAATTGATATATAGATATGTGCACCTATCATTTTAATCGCCATTATCGTTGTGATAATCTCATCAAGGGCGTCATTATCTTTAAGTCTTAACATCACACTCTTAACAGGAAGGTAGCGGATCACATTACTTTCGCCTCGGATATGAGCATAATCATGCTCTTTTAAGAACTCTACCTCATACCAGTGGGCAAAATGACAGATATAGCGCATAGCAGACTCACACTCGTCATTAAATACTGTATCTCGGGTCAAAAAAATACGCATTTGGTCTATGTAAGTACTTGAACACGATTCATAAAGATTGGTCTCTTTATAATGTATATCCATAAACTGACCCACATAATTAAAACCACCTGCCTTCTTACCCGAACCAATAGCAGACTTTCGCATCCCGCCAAAGGGCTGACGAATCACAATCGCGCCTGTGGTTCCACGGTTAATATACAAATTACCGGCCAAGATATTATCTCTCCAGTGGTCAACTTCTCTTTTATCTAAAGACTCTATCCCCGAGGTAAGCCCATACCCTGTAGCATTTACAATTTCTATAGCATCATCTAAATTCTCAGCACACATCACCGAAAGAACGGGGCCAAAAAGCTCATGCATATGACAAAAATCTTCTTTTGAAGTTCCCCATCTTACCGATGGTTTTAACATATACGGATTTTCCTTATCTGCGTAAGATGGTCTAACCAACCACTCTTCACCATCATCAAGATACGTCAATGATTTTTTAAGATCACCTGAGGGAAGGTTTGAAAGTGTTCCTATACGGTTTTTAAAATCCCAAACCGAACCTGTTTCAAGTGATTCAACTGCTTCTTTGAGCGTATTTTTAAAACTTTCATCTTCATATACTTCACGCTCAAGTACAAGCAATGAGGTAGCTGAACATTTTTGACCTGAGTTATGAAAGGCAGAAACAACTACATTTTTTATCGCTTGGTCGCGGTCTGCCATCGAAGTTACAATAGTCGCATCCTTACCACCTGTTTCAGCGCTAAGTTTTATATCAGGACGAGACTTGATGATATCATAAGCCGTTTTTTCACCCCCTGTAAAGATTGTAAAATTTATATCAGGGCTTGGAATCATATGTTCCCCAACTAAAGAACCACGACCAGGAATAAATTGTAAGGTATTTTTACTTACCCCCGCGTCCCAAAAACATTGGCACACTCTATAGCCACATAAAATAGAATCTGCCGCAGGTTTTAAGATAACCGTATTTCCTGCTGATAATGAAGCCGCTATACCACCTACAGGAATGGCAATAGGAAAATTCCACGGACTAATAACAAGCCCTACTCCCTTACCACTAGCTTCAACTCCAGTAAGCCCTGACATCTTAGCTACACTATAAGGATAAAAGTTTGCAAAGTCAATGGCTTCTGATACTTCAACATCCGTTTCTGTAAGCACTTTTCCCACTTCAGCAGCCGCTATCCCAATCAAATCCGCGCGTGCAACACGCATCTCATGAGCCACGTCCATTAAGACCTCTTGTCTTTGCTCTGAGGATAATTTTCGCCATCCATCAGGGTCTTCTTTTGCCGTAGCAATGGCGATTTTCATATCTTTCTCATTCGCTTCAATATAAGTGCCTGCTAATTTTTTCTCGTGAAACTGTGACTTATCAATCACTTCTATACATTCATCCCTTTGAATTATCTTTCCGCCCACTACTGGATAAGCACTAAACCCACCCACATCAGAAATATTTTTCCATTTATCACGTATCTTTTGTGCCCATTTTCTATTTGCAGGAAGAACAAAGTCTGTATCACTCTCATTTTCAAACTGATAATGTTTAACATCTATACTTTGCTTAATGACTTCTTGATTTCTATCTTGTTTTCTATAGGGTTTTTGATCAACTGTAGGGAGAAGGTCAATAGCATCATCATACGATTGCACAAGTGTTTCCCAAGCAGGTGTATCCACTTCAAGCCCAAAACTATGCCGTAAAAAATTTTGGTCGGCTGTGTTCTCATCAAAGCGTCTTACAAGGTAAGCAATGGCATTCGTAAACGTTTCTTTAGTCGCCGTTGGTGCATATAAAATTACATTTAGGCCCTGCTCTTTTAAAACCTGATACGCGGCTTCACTCATACCTTCTAGCATCTCAGCACTCACATACTGTTCAACACCTCTATCTTTAGCAAGTAACATAGCAAGCGCGTGATCAAAAAGATTATGTGAAGCCACTCCTGTATGCACATAAGGCGCAACCTCAGGATCAAACAGATAATCCATTGCAATCTTGAAGTTAGCATCAGATTCTGCTTTTGACGCATAGGTTACACTGGGCCAACCGCGCAAAGAAGCTTCCGTAAGTTCCATCTCCTGATTTGCACCTTTGACAATGCGAATCTTTATAGGAGCCCCGCCATTTTCAACACGTTTTTTGGCCCAAATAGCTAAATCTTTAATGTAAATAATTGCGTCAGGAAGATAGTTTTGAATCACGATACCTGCGTATAGGTTTTTAAATTCTTCTTTATCTAAGACCTGTTTAAACACATCAATAGTAAGTTCTAAATCTTTATACTCTTCCATATCTAGGTTTACAAACTTCGAGTGTTCTTTGTCTTGTTCATCCATGTATGGGTTTTGTATGGCAGCTCTGTAGACTTTTTCAAGTTGTAATGAGATTTTTTCTATATTATTTTCATGAGCATGAGGAATTATCTGAGAAAAAAGGTTTGAAATCTTAATTGAGAGGTAATCAATATCAGGACTTTGTAAAAGTTTAATATACTTAGAAACTCTTTCATCAGCTTCTGCATGGCTTAAAACAATCTCACCAATAACATTAATGTTAACACGTGTCCCCTCATTTTTCCTCTCTTTCATATGCTTTGAAAGAACAGGGTCTTCACCTTGAATAACGATACTAGAGATATCATTTCTAAGGTACTTAATAAACATAGGGATCGAGATAGAACTTACATAAACACCTACATCTCTAAAAAGCCAGATAAGAATCTGTTCAAATTGAGAAAAGAAATCTGTACTCTTATATTTTGCAAAGATATGTTCCAATTGATCAGCAACCCTGTCAGGATTATGAGAACGGAAAGATTGATCAAGTAACTCAATTAAAAAAATTTTATTAACAGG
>CBFDAB010000063.1:0-12126 GCA_965602745.1 uncultured Campylobacterales bacterium | reverse complement strand
TTATTATAGAAAACTTTCAAGAGATCATATCACAGATAAAAAGCGCACTTAAGACATCAGAATCTTCTACTCTGGAGACGACTAAGCAGCTTGAAGGCCTTAATGCATGGAGTCATGATCAGTTTATACCGACTCTGTCTCAAGTAGGTGAAGAAGCCAATACCTTAGAAGGATCGATCTCGGAGATATCAAACATTGTTGAATTAATCAAAGATATTTCTGATCAGACAAACCTGCTGGCTCTTAATGCTGCTATAGAAGCGGCTCGTGCAGGTGAACATGGACGCGGTTTCGCCGTTGTTGCAGATGAAGTACGGAAGTTGGCAGAAAAGAGTCAGCAATCTACGACAAATATAGAAAATATTATCTCACA
The DNA here is from genome assembly GCA_965602745.1 of uncultured Campylobacterales bacterium. GTDB lineage: Bacteria > Campylobacterota > Campylobacteria > Campylobacterales > Sulfurimonadaceae. The sequence continues at coordinate 11,753 of CBFDAB010000063.1, read as the reverse complement.
TATTCAAGGCGACTCAAGACATATGGTTAAAAATATTCAGAGTTTTATGAACGAATCTCAGACTGTTCTAAATATTTCAGATGAGTTAGAGATGCGTTTTAAGATCATTATTGAACAACTCAATACCTTGCAGAAAAGTGTTCATAAGTTTAAAGTATAAGATGCTTAATGAGATCATAAAAGAGAATAGACTGGACATCTTCTTTCAGCCTATCATCAGTATAAAAAACAAAAAAGTATTTGCTTTTGAAGCCTTGCTGCGTGCTTATGACAATGATGGAGAGATACTTTCCCCTATGTGGCTGTTTGAACAGGCAGAAATAGAGAACCTGAGCTTTCTGCTGGATGAGACTGCCCGAATTTTAGCCATAGAAAAGTTCAAATCATATTTTGATAAAAACCCAAAGCTCTTGCTTTTTTTGAACTTTGAATCGAGCAGTATTGATCGAAACTTCGATATAAAACAGTATGTTTTCAAAGATAAGCTAAACGAGCTTGGCATCCCTTTTAAAAATATCGTCTTAGAGGTCAAAGAAGATGAAATCCAAAACATAGATGCCTTAAAAAGCTTTTGCCAGTATTATAAAAGTCTGGGTTTCAGTATCGCCTTAGATGATTTTGGAACAGGGAACTCTTCTTTTGACCGTCTCTCAGTAATCATGCCAACTATCGTTAAAGTAGACCGTTCTATTATCCATAATATACACAATAACTATATTAATGCCGAGATATTGAAGGCAATCTCTAATATGTGCAAAAAGATCGGGAGCTTGGTTTTGGCAGAAGGGGTCGAAACTCATGATGAAGTACTTGAATGTATGCATAGCGGTATCGATGTATACCAGGGATACTGGTTCGCACGGCCCGAACGAAATTTCTTAGAATCAGGATTGATACCTAAAAAGATACTGGTTTTGGCAGAAGACTTTATAAGAGAGAGACGTGCTAAAGCAGAGATAAAAAAAGATTTGTTTGAGCAGGCGAACAAGCTTACTGATAAACTTTTAGAAGTCTGTATTAGCGGAGAAAAAGATAACCGAACTCGACTTGCTTCTCTTATTCAAAATGAGATAAATGTAGAGGCAGTTTATGTCATCGATGCACAAACATCTCGGCAGATCGGTGAGACTATGATGAGTGTTGTCCCTAAATGCTTTTATCAACCTTCTATAGAGGGAGAAGATCACTCATTAAAAGAATATGTCTATATGACCAAAGTCTCGATAAACTCATCTCATATGACAGCTAGATATATATCTGGAGCATCGGGCAATATGTGTTATACATTTTCAAAAAAACTGATATTAAATGGCAGAGACTTGATCTTTTGTGTTGATATATATGAGCAAGATCAAATGATGAAGTGTTGTGCGTAGAAAGAGGTATAAAAGACCCTTTTTGGAGGGTCTTGGCATATAAACTACTGGATATTTGTATATACAGCCTGAACGTCATCGTCATCTTCTAGCTTATTCAGGATGATACTGACAGCATCCATCTGCTCATCTGATACAGAGATAGGTGTATTCGGGATAAACTCTAATGTCGCTTTTGTCATCTCTACAGCCATCTCTTCGAGTTTAGTGCTCATGTTTCCAAAGTCGGCATAAGCAGTATGTACGATACATTCACCTTCTTCAATTTCTAACTCTTCCAGACCTGCATCTATAAGCTCCATCTCTAACTCTTCAGCATCGGCACCTTCTGGAAGTTTAAACTCAAAGATCGCCTTGCGCGTAAACATAAAGTCTAATGCACCCTTAGTCAGTATCTCTCCGCCGTTCTTGTTTACAGGGTTTTTTACGTTGGCAACAGTACGTGTATTGTTGTCTGTTAAACATTCGATGATAAACATTGAACCATGCGGTCCTTTAGCTTCAAAGAACACGTCAACCATGTCTTTGGCATCTTTGCCGCTAGCACGTTTGATAGCCGCATCAATGTTATCTTTTGGCATATTTTCCGCTTTGGCATTAATGATAGCCGCACGGAGTTTTGGATTCATGTCGGGTTCGCCACCGCCTTCTTTAGCCGCTTTTTCAATGGCTTTCGCAAGTTTAGGAAAAACACGTGACATATTTCCCCAGCGTTTTAGTTTTGATGCTTTACGATATTCAAAGGCTCTACCCATAAAATGTATCCTCATTTTCTAATTAATTGCCCGTATTATAGCTATATAAGAATATTAGAAAAATAAATTTACCAAAGATATGGGATATCTTGGATAAAATTCCAAAATTAATGAATATAAAGTACACTTCAGCTGTGCATGTACTCCGTGCTGAACGGAATATAGCGTTCAGAAAAGAATTTAGTTCTTTTCTAAGTCAGGTTATAGCCAAGCAACGTAGTTAAATGGGCCTTACTGATTTGAGGTATTTTAAATAATAATATAGGTGAAAAATGAAACTTTCTTTTGATAAAACTCTTTATGTTTTAGCTCCCTTAGCAGGCTATACAGACCTTCCTTTTCGCTCTGTTGTGAAAAAATTTGGTGCAGATCTTACAGTTTCAGAGATGGTGAGCTCAAACGCTCTTATCCATAACTCAGAAAAATCACAAAAGATGCTTGAGAAAAATGCTATTGAAGACCCGTATTCTGTGCAGATAGCAGGATCAGACATAGATGTTGTAAGAGGCGCGGTGGAGTTTATTAACACCCAAGAGGGGGTTGACGTTATTGACTTTAATTGCGGCTGTCCTGTTCCTAAAGTCGTCGGTGGAGGCTCAGGCTCTTCTTTACTTCGAGACCTAGACCAGATGGGCCGTCTTATAGAGACTATCAAGAAGACCTCAAATAAACAATACACAAGTGTAAAGATACGTCTTGGGTTTTCTGAGAATAATCACCTTGAGATCGCAAAGGTCGTTCAAGAAGCCGGAGCAGACTTTATAGCTGTTCATGGCCGTACTCGTGCGGGACGTTTTAAGTCTGAGGTTGATTATGACGCTATAGCAGAAGTCAAAGCAGCCTTGAGTATTCCGGTTATTGCTAATGGAGATATTACCTCTTATGAGAAGGCTCAATGGGTCTTGGAACATACTAAGGCAGACGGACTGATGATAGGACGCGGAGCCATCGGTCAGCCTTGGATCTTTCATCAGCTAAAAACAGGTGAGCAAAACGTTTCTATTGAGCTAAAAAAAGAGATAGTATTAGAGCATTATGACAAGATGATTGAGTTTTACGGGGCTCATGGTGTGGCTATGTTTAGAAAACATATCCACACATATTGTAAGGGTTTAAAGGGAGCATCTGTTCTCAGAAATCAGGTGAATTACATTAATGAGATAGACGAGTTTAGAAAGATCTTGGAAGATTTTTATAATACGACGAAAGAGGCCTAGCCATTTTTCTCCAATATCAACTTTTTCAACATTCCAAGAGCATCTTTTAAGTTGTCTTCATGCCATGCTTTAGCAGATATTCCCCCTGCTGCTTGGTAATGATACATAGAATGATCACGTTGACCTTCTAAGATACTTTGTGTAATAGCAGTAAGATTTTCCTGACCTTCTTGTTCTCCCATATGTGTAGTAAAGATACGGCGCTGTTCCGTGTCCGTAAACTTTTCAAGCTGACAAAAATAATCAATCACTCCATACAAGAACATATAATAGATCTGCATATTGTTTTTATCCGCTTTTAACTGAGGAAGATTGATCTGTTTAAGAAGTTCCGTATGATAGTCTAATATATTGGCATAAGTACTTTGGTACATCTGTGATTTGTGTTTAGGCAGTTTATTTGCATCTCTATCAGGCTTTTTCTCAGCACTTTTTGACTTTGTAAAGAAGAATCCGAGAATAAGTATTAGGCCAAGAGAAGAGATAATAAGATATAAAAGAGAAAAGCTCTCTTGTGGAGCCTCTTCTGTTTGTTGCACTTTTTCAATTTTTTTCAGGGGTTCGGGGCTTTGTATAATAGAAAAAGGGATGCTCTTTTCAACTTCCTTAGGCTTCTCTGCCTTTTTTAGTATTGTCTTCTTTATCTCCGTAGGCTTACTTACATGAGTCGGAGCTTTTGTATCATATCTATCAGTCATCTCTTTAAAGTAGAGAATAGCCTCTTTATTCCCATGTTTTGAGGCACGACGCAGCCATTTATACGCATCCATTTTTTTACTTTCAACGCCAAGGCCCTTCATATACATCATACCGATATTATATTCAGCTCTGCTATCACCCTTGTTGGCAAGTTTTAGATAGATCCTGTAGGCATCTTCATAATGTCTGTTTTGAGCTGCTTCATAGGCAAGGTTATGGAACTCATAATTCATAAAAGAGGTCTCATCTGTAGCTTTGAGTAAGAATAAGGTCTGTGTCTCTTTTTTTGCATAAATATTTTGTGAACTGAAAATAAGTAAAATAATAAAGAGAGAGTTTTTTATATTCATATTTCTTTTTTCCTAATATTGATTATTATACATTAATTAACAGACATATATAATTTATTTATAGCTTATGAAGATCCGGGGGTTGGATATGGTCTTGAACATACTTGTTAAACATGCCCTGCTTAGACATCTTTAAGGCATACTTTTGGACTTCATCTCTATCTTGTTTATACTCCATAATAGGAACACCCATTCCACAGCTTGTTTCAAGTGCATAGATACTAAACTTGAAAATATGGCGGATGGCATTCATGTCTTCACTGAAATATTGGCTGGCAGAATTGAACTCCTCGCTCTCTTTAAGAATCACTTCTCCCTTGCAAAAGCAACGTAATATCTTCGGATCACCCTCAAAGGCATTAAACAAGAGAGTCACTTTTCCATCTTCAGATATATCTCTTGCTGTTCGATTTCCACTTCCAAGATAATCTATCATATATAAAGAGGTCGGATTGATGACATGTAAGCTCTCATAGCCCCTAGGGGAGAGGTTAACCTCATGACTTGAGCAAGAGGCTATATAAAAAAGTTTTTGTTTTTTAATAAAGACGATGTCTTTATCTGTGAGTGTCTTATATTGTTTACCCAATAGATAATCCTCTAATCATTAATATAAGAAGATTATACAAGAGAAATGTAAATAATTATAATAATATTGAGTTTTGAAGTAAACTTGTATGGAGTTAGGGACTATGTAAGTTCGTGAATAAGTCCGGAAGCCTTCTCTTTATAGGATTGAAGGGGTTCAACCTCTTCGGTATTATCAAGTCTTAGATAAGAGTCAAGTTCACTCTTATTTTCATTAAGTACCTTATCGAAGTCACTTTGCGTAGTTACCGGTTTTCCTCCGCTATATTTATCCAGTAAAATATTTGAGTTTCCAAGGATAACAAGATAGCTTTGGCCTTCATAATCAAGCATAGCTACTCTGTTTTTCGGGTCAAGGGGCTTTTGAAAACGTACAGAAATACCCTCTTTTTTAGCACCACCCTTAAACAACCATGCCTGCTTTCCTTTGGCTTGAGGCAGACCCATCTTCTTTTTAAGCCATAACATAATGACAATCCCAAGAAGTAAAATAGAAATAACAATATAATAAGAGTTATTAAACTCATTAGCTTGTTTTGTCGGAAGGGAAGTACTATCTGCAAAAACAGAAGCTTTTTTTACAGGAGCCTGAGAAACAGGTGTTCCCTTAAAGAAACGTAGGCGAAGTCCATATGAGTCACTTGTCTTGGAAGCGTTCATATGTACATCTGTCGCAGTTTGTAAAATGATCTCTGTATGTGAATTTATAGGAGTAAGTGTCATCTTATGCAGATAAGAGGTGTTGATATTTTTAATCTTTGGTGCCTCTATGGAAGCGCCTTTCAGTTTTAAGATTATTTTATTGTTTTTTATATTCTGAGAGAGCTTTCCGTCAAAGGGTGTGTCAAAGGTAAGCATGACATCCACACGGTTTGAACGTTCATATACATTATATGAAAGTATTTTAGACCCAAAAAGCAGGTAAGGCAGAAGTAATAATAGCAGATATTTCATGTACGCTCTTTTGATAGATAATAAATTACAGAAGTGGAATCAAGTACTTCATTGATGCGAATTGCAAGGTTCTTTTCATAGACCATAACCTCGCCCTTGCCAATAATACGATTATTGACATAGGCTTCAACACTTTCACCCGCAGGCTTTCCAAGGTCAATAACTGATCCTTTTTGAAGGGCAAGAATCTCTTTGATACTAAGGCTTGTTTGGCCTAAGTCAGCAATGAATTCTACTTTCATATCAAGTAGACCTTCATAATCCATCCAGCCTAGTTTTTCTAGCTCATCTGCATTAAGGTCAAGGCTGTCAAGACGGTCTTCTGCCATCTGATCTTCAAGTGATTTAAATTCTTCTTCTGGCATTAAGTAGCTTTCCCCTTATCCCTTGATACCGATAATCAGTGCCTCTTTTGATGTTTGAAGTATTGAAAATTCTTTGCAGTCACAGGATTGGAACTCTTCAATTGCTTTAAACTTAGGTGTGGTTATCATAAAATGTGCTTTTTCAGCCTCTTCAGCTAAAACTTTAGCACTTCCAACTATCATATTTGTCGCTTCTAAAGCCATGTCTTGCATCGTTTGATCATCTGCATTATCTTCCATAAGATAAACAGAGACAATCTCTTTAATAAGTGTTTCATTAAAACCAAGATAGACTGTTTTTATCTCACCATTATCCATCTTTACATCAATAGAAGCAATAACTGTTCTCAATTTGGATAAAGAGTCAGATTTCTTAGTATTTAAGTCAATTTGATTATGTAGAAAATTTTCGGCAGCTTCGATGATAATAGAAATCATGTGTTGTCCCTAAATTATGTAGTATTGATTTAATGTTTATAAAGTTAAATTATAGGTAAAATTGATTAAGAAGAGTTTAACATTAGATTCTTCATGAATAGATTTGGCTTTGTACGCCAATAAAACACAAATATAAGTTCTAATTAAATGTTTTTTGAGTTAAAGAATGCTCAAAGTGTTCTAAATTTGATATTTAATGGCCTAATTAATGAAACTAGAGTACAATTTCAAAACTAGATGAAAGCGGTTTCCCGGAGGGAAAAGTTTCTTTAGAAACAAATATAAAAGAGAAAATTATCGATATATTTATGATTATAGAATTAATTGTATTAGGTGTTAGCATAGGTGCACTTTCCGGCTTTTTCGGTATTGGAGGGGGGACTATTTTAGTGCCTATACTTCTCTTCCTTGGTTATGATATCAAGGTGGCTATCGGTATATCTATCGTGCAGATGGTTTTTTCGTCTATTTACGGCTCTTTTTTAAACTTTAAAAAGGGTTCTCTTCAGTTTGACACCGTCTTAGCCATTGGGATAGGTGGATTTGTCGGGGCACTTTTTAGCGGTTGGGTGATATCTACTATTGATGCACGAATTCTTGAATATACATTTCTCTCTTTTGTTGTTTTTGCCCTGTTGAGAATGGCATATACTCCTGCTCTATATAAAAAAAGTCGAAAAGTACATCCTTTGATACTATTCTTAATAGGAACGGTTCTTGGAGTGTTTGCTATCTCTATAGGGGTCGGAGGGTCTATTCTTTTAGTGCCGATTTTGGTCGGTTTCTTGCATTTTGAGCTGAAAAAAGCGATTTCGGCAGGTCTGTTTTTTGTCGTTTTTTCTTCTATCTCGGGACTACTGAGCCTCTCTCTCGCCGGACAGATACAGTACCTTGACGGTTTAATTATCGGTTCAGCCTCTTTGATAGGTGTCTTTATTGGGGTTCATCTTAATCACATCACCCCGAGTAAACTGCAAAAACGGCTTCTTCTGGGCTTTTATATTTTAGTATTAACATATTTACTTATTAGGAATTTTTCATGATCAAAGTTACCGGCGCACGCGAAAATAATTTAAAAAATGTTTCTATAGAGATACCGAAAAACAAGCTTGTTGTTTTTACCGGTCTGAGTGGAAGTGGAAAATCCACCCTTGCTTTTGATACCCTTTATGCCGAAGGTCAGCGCCGTTATATAGAATCTCTCTCTTCATATGCGCGCCAGTTCTTAGACAAGATAGGGAAACCTGAGGTAGATAAGATAGAAGGCCTGACACCTGCTATTGCAATTGACCAAAAGACAACTTCTAAAAATCCAAGATCAACAGTAGGAACGATCACGGAGATATATGATTATCTTCGTCTTCTTTATGCAAGGGTGGGTGTCCAACATTGTCATATCTGTGCTAAACCGATCTCTCAAATGAATGCGGCTGATATTATCGAGCAGGTTGCAAAGCTTCCTATAGGCTCAAAAGTGGTCATTCTCGCCCCTCTTGTTCGTGAGAAAAAAGGAAGTTTTTCCGAGATGCTAGAGTCTCTTTCGGCAAAGGGATATGTACGTGCGATGATAGACGGGATTATGGTTCGTTTGGATGAGGAGATAGAACTTTCTAAAACTAAAAAGCATACGATAAAGGTCGTTATTGACCGTATTGTCATAAAAGAAGATAATAAAGAACGTATTGCTCAAGACGTTGAAAAGGCTCTTAAAGAGGCTTACGGTGAACTTGAGATAGATATCTTAAATCATGAAGAAGTTGGACTTCCTGAAAAGATGATCCATTATAGTGAGCACCTTGCCTGTCATGACTGTAAGGTGAGTTTTGAGCCTTTAGAACCTCTCTCTTTCTCTTTTAATTCACCTAAGGGTGCATGTACTGAATGTGACGGTCTGGGGATTCGTTTTGCTCTAGATACGGATAAGATCATTGATGCTGACTTAAGTGTTGAGAAGGGCGCGGTTAAGATTGTTTACGGTTTTAACAAGGGCTACTATTTTACCTTTTTAAAGGGCTTTTGTGCTCACGAGAAGATCTCTATTACTAAACCTTTCTCTGAACTGGAAGAACATCAGAAAAAAGCTATACTTCACGGTAGTATTGATGAAGTCCCTTTTGAGTGGAAGGGTCATCCTATCAAACGTGTCTGGCCGGGGATCACAAAGATCGCTTATGATATGTTCAAAGATGAAAAAGAGCTTCAAGACTATATGAGTGAAAAGACCTGTTCAAAGTGTGATGGAAACCGTCTTAGAAAAGAGTCTTTAGCCGTTGATGTCGCAGGAAAGAAGATATTTGATCTTATGAAGATGCCTATTGAAGACACTTATGCCTTCTTTATCGATGATAAGAACTTTGAACACTTCTCTGATCAGACAAAGATGATAGGTGCGCCGATTTTGAATGAGGTCAAAGAGCGTCTTTTCTTTTTGTATGATGTCGGTCTTGGGTATCTTTCACTCTCTCGTGATGCCCGCTCAATAAGCGGAGGAGAGGCACAGCGTATTCGAATCGCTTCTCAAATCGGCTCAGGCCTGACGGGTGTTATGTATGTCCTTGACGAGCCGAGTATCGGCCTTCATGAAAGAGACACTCTTAAACTTATCCGTACCCTTCGTTCTTTGCAGGAAAAAGGAAATACGGTTATCGTTGTAGAACACGATAAAGAGACCATAGAAAATGCAGACTATATCGTTGATATCGGTCCGGGCGCCGGTAAGTACGGTGGTGAAGTCGTCTTTTCGGGAACGCGTTCTCAGATGAAGAAAGCTAAGACTCTTACCTCTGATTACCTTTACGGACGTAAGATGATAGAATATTTTTACAGACGTCCTCAAGAAGATTGGATAGAGATCAAGAATGTGACAATCAACAATATAGAAGACCTGTCTGTTAAGATCCCTTTGCATAACCTTGTTTGTGTATCTGGAGTAAGTGGAAGCGGAAAGTCATCCCTTATCCTTCAAACCCTTCTCCCTGTAGCGCGTGAACTGCTAAATCATGCCCGCAAGGTCAAGAAGGTCAAGGGTGTTGAGATCGAGGGTCTTGAACAGCTTGATAAGGTCATCTATCTTGATCAAAGTCCTATAGGCCGTACTCCACGTTCAAATCCTGCAACATATACCGGTCTTATGGATGAACTGCGTGTGCTTTTTGCCAAGACTAAAGAGGCACAAATACGCGGATATACCTCTTCACGTTTTAGTTTTAATGTAAAAGGCGGACGTTGTGAGAAGTGTCAGGGTGAGGGTGAGATCAAGATAGAGATGCACTTCTTGCCGGACATCATGGTCAAGTGTGACTCTTGTCATGGTCAGCGTTATAACCCCCAGTCTTTAGAGATCTTATATAAGGGACAGTCTATCTCTGACGTCCTTAATATGTCTGTTTCAGAGGCCTTGGACTTTTTTGCACCGATTCCTAAGATAAAGGCGAAACTGCAGACACTTAATGATGTCGGACTAGGGTATATCTCTTTAGGTCAAAATGCGGTAACGCTTTCGGGCGGAGAGGCTCAGCGTATTAAGCTCTCTAAAGAGTTAAGCCGAAAAGACACGGGTAAGACTCTGTATATTCTAGATGAACCGACAACAGGTCTGCATTTCGCCGATGTTGATCGCTTAACAGATGTACTCCATCATTTTGTAGAGCTGGGTAACTCTGTACTGGTAATCGAGCATAACTTGGATATGGTCAAGAATGCCGATTATGTTATTGATATGGGACCAGAAGGCGGAGCTAAGGGCGGACGTATTGTCGGTATAGGAACACCTGAAGAATTAGCCGAAAATCATGAGCAAATGGGTTCTTATACGGGCGAATTTTTGAAAAAAGAGCTTGCTTTACATAAAAAAACAAAAAAGTAGTGGTACAATAAGTACTAAAAATAATAGCAAAGAAGTTTATCTATGAAATCATCTCTCGTCGACAGTATCAAATCTCTTCCTGCACTGCCAAAAACAATTGTAGAAATGCAGCAGGTGTGCGCAAACCCAGAGGCTGGTATCATTGATCTTGTTCAAGTCGTTGAAAAAGATCCAATGATCGTGGCTAACCTTCTGAAGGCTGCGAACTCTCCGTTATATTGCTTTGGAAAAGAGATCAAAAGTGTAGCTCAGGCTGTTTCTCTTTTTGGGATGAGTATGACGCGTTCTATTGCCATTGGAAACTCTGTTAGAAAACTTCTGAATGTTGACATGGAACCTTATGGTGTTACTTCAGAAAAATTTGCAGATATCTCTAACCAACAAGCTATCTTAATGCATAACTGGTACTCTAAGATTGATAGAAAAAAGATGGAAAATCTTTTCCTCGCTTCTTTTCTCCAAGAAACGGGAAAGATCATCATCGCCTCAGATATCATCAAAGAAGACCTCTTATTTAACTTTAAGTCTGAGATAGAGACAACAAATAATATACCTCAAGTAGAATTTTCTTATGTTGAAGAGACAACGGCGACTGTAACAGCCGCAATCTTTGAGCATTGGAACTTTGATGAAACCTTTGTTGAGATGATACGTTTTTCAGACACCTATCAAAAAGCTCCTGAAGAGATAAAAGAGTACTCAACAGCACTTAACATCGTAAAAACGATTATACCACTCAACGCTCCATTCTCAGATCAGTCTATTACCTTCGGTCTAAGAAAGGCTATGGACGCAGGTTATGACCATGAGCTGCTTGAAGATGTTGTGGATAAGGTCATGGATCAATTAGGTATAACTGTAGATTATTAAGCTCTAAGACCTTTCCTTCCTCTGCCTGAGGGGATAGGACCTTCCCTTTTGTTTCCACCCCTGCATTTGTGTTGTACTCATATTCAAAGCATGTTTCCCATAAAGAGTGATCTCGCATACAAGGTAATAAGCTTACACAATCTCATCTCTTTATTTGCAAGATGACAGATCCCCAGATAAATCCGTCATAAGCCTTAGTTCTGATAAAGTCTTCTTACCGTAGTTTTAGTTTGCTAAAGTAGGCCGATTTGATCGAAGACTCAAATTTTTCATTAT
>CBFDAB010000062.1:0-12461 GCA_965602745.1 uncultured Campylobacterales bacterium | reverse complement strand
ATTAACGTAACAATAAATTATAGGCACTCTATAAGACAAAACTAGAGGTGCCGTTTTTTGAGAAAGAAAGAATTATGTAAAAAAATGAGAAGAGTTGAATTTAGGGAGCTTAAAAGAAGTGTTTGAAAACAACTATATTTAAATTGTTCTTCGCAATAAACGAACCTTAGAAAAACCATAAGCAATCAACAGTGATAATAAGGTGATAAAAAAGACGGTTAGTGGAATAATTAACCAGTAACTTAGTTCTTGTTGAAAGCCAAAATATTGAAATTTTTTAATGATATCCAATACAGCAGGATGAATAAGGTAAGCCCCTAAGCTAAAAGTAGCTAGATTTTTCTAATGTCTAGATTGAACGGTATCGTATGATGAATATTTTTAATAAAAAACATTAAGAGTATTGACATTGGAATAATAGTGATATTAAAGTTTTGATGAAAATTGTACCCTAGATTATACAGTGTCCCATAATATTTCCCGACAGCAGTCAGCAGAGCAAACAGTACAAAACCTGCTACTAAATAGTAGGTTTTAATCTTAATATTTGAATTAAAGATCAAGTGGCCTGCAAAAAAATACCCAAGATATAGGGGAGACATCTGTATAAAGATTGTTGCATGGTGTGGATTTTCATGTGATATAAAACTCAGGCTTGATATAAATAGTAAAATAATAGATAATATAAGAATCTCACGTTCCCTTGAATGTTTTGCAATTTTCGCAGATAAGTAGTGAATATATATAGACCAACTACCATATAGAGATACCACATATGATAGAAAGGTCTTCCGCTCAATAAGTTTGCAAACATCAGATTAATGTCAAAAGTATTTTCCGATATCTGACTTTTGAAACAAGACCAAAATAAGTAAAAAATTGTCCAGAAAAGTATAGGGAGTAATAATCTACTTATACGTTTTTTATAAAAACTTGCTAGGCCAAGATACTTTCGTTCAGGTGAGAGTAAGAGCGCTCCGCTAATCATTACAAATACAGGAACACCTCATACAGTAAATGACAGGTAGAGATTAGTAGTCCACCACTCAAAAGAGTTTGTGCTGTCAACTGTAGAATAAAAACTTTGTGTAACATGAATAAATATAATTGCAAGAGCAGCTAAAATTCGCATATCGTTTAACCATGTCATAAACCCCTCCTCCCCAATACGACTTCGAAGGTCTTCCAGACGGTTTTGAACTCTACTAGAAGATTCCAATGTTTTATGTAGTAGAGGTCATACATGAGTTTTTGACGGGTGTCTTCTTCGTTTTGTCCATATGGATAATGTACCCAACCCGTGATACCGGGGGATACGATATGGCGTTCATTATAATAGGGAATGACTTTTTCGTATCCCTTCACCAAGATGTCCCATTCAGCGCGCGGACCTATAAAGTGCATCTCTCCCTTTAACACATTCCACATCTGAGGAAGCTCATCAATACGTGTTTCTCGCATCAGGTTTCCAAAAGGAAAGATTCTCGTGTCATTTTTTTGGGTATATGGATCGAAGTGACTGTTTAGATTCATAGAACGAAACTTTACACACATAAAAGGTTTTCCGTTTAAACCGACACGAGATTGTTTAAAAAAGATAGGACCGGGGGACTCTTTTTTAATTCTATAGGCTGAAAAGAGTAAGATAGGCCAAATAAATGTAAACAAGGTAAGTACAGCAGTAATATCGAAAATACGCTTTTGAATGTATTGCCATCTACTAAATTTGGACACCTCTTCGAGAAAGGAGAGATCATCTAGATCATTGTTTGGCACAAAGCATTTGTCTAACATCTTCTCCATAAAATGATCGAAGGTAAAATACTTGATTCCACTTAGTTCAATATGGATTAGATAGCTAAGAAGCTTATCAGAAGGTTCTTGGCACAGGTTCAATACGATGACCCTGCTCTTACTATTTTCCAAATGCTCCTGAACTTCCGAAATAACTTCATCTTCATTTCGAAGAAATACGGGTATGCAGATAAGATCCGAAGAGACACGTTTTTTCAAATGTACAAGTTCAAATTCGGTAAAGTTATATTCAGTCCCCAAAACTAACAATGACATCCCTTTTATTCTGAAATATATAGTTTAAATATTTATATTAAATAATGTGTTTTATTAAAATATTTAGTTTAATGCTTCTTATTAACTCTATCAAAAAATATATATGAAAAGTTTAAATCATAATGATTAAATAAGAATAATAAGCGTTAAAAAATATTTCTAAAAGAGGATTTCATTTGGAGCAAGTAATTCAATGTTATAATTGCGCATTATATACAGAGGATTAAGAATGATTAACTATATTAAAAACCAGATTCAAGCATCAATTGATACAAAACAGAATATTTTAAATGATGAAGCACTTATGCAGACCATTGCAAGTGTTGGACGTGAATGTGTTGAACTTTATAGAAATGGTAAAAAGACCTTACTCGCAGGAAATGGCGGTTCCGCGGCAGATGCTCAGCACATCGCAGCAGAACTTGTCGGTCGATATGGTTTTGACAGACCTTCTATTCCTTCTCTTGCCTTGACTACGGACACGTCAAATCTTACTGCTATCGGAAATGACTATGGATATGACAAAGTCTTTTCACGTCAGATGGAAGGTATGGGGGCTGAGGGTGATCTATTTATCGGTATCTCTACCTCTGGAAACTCAGTTAACATTATTAATGCTATTACTGCGGCCAAAGAAAAGGGTGTGAAAACTGTTGCCTTAGTAGGACGTGACGGTGGAAAGATGGCAAAATTGGCTGACTATGCGATTATTATTCCTTCAAATGATACGCCTCGTATTCAAGAGTCTCATATCTTAGTCGGCCATATGATCTGCGATATTATTGAAAAAGAGCTTTTTGGAAATGGAGTGAGTGAAGAATAATATGCCAATCTCTTTAAACAAAAAAAAAGCCTGCACTCTTTTTAGACCGCGACGGTGTTATCAATATAGAAAAGAACTATCTGCATAAAAAAGAAGATTTCGAGTTTATTGACGGGATCTTTGAACTGTGTGATTTTTATCAAAAGCAGGGTTACCTTATCGTAGTTGTGACAAACCAGTCCGGTATTGCCCGAGGATATTATTCTGAGATTGATTTTGCAAACCTGACTTTTTGGATGATAGATGCTTTTTCTCAAAAAGGTATAGATATATCTCAAGTCTATCACTGTCCTCATCACCCTGATATCTCGGGTGAATGTGAATGCAGAAAACCGCAACCGGGTATGCTCATTAAGGCGGCTCAGGACTTAGATATAGACTTGGAAACTTCTCTCTTAATCGGTGACAGCGAAAGAGACATACTAGCAGCTCACAGTGCAGGGCTAAAAGAGACCTATCTCTTCTCTGAGAAAGAAAAAGAGACCAAAGCCACCAAAAATATACACTCACTAAGAAGCCTAGTATGCTGATCCTTAATACAGGCGGGACCTTCAATAAGCGCTATAACCCATTAAATGGAGAGATTGAAGTCCCTTTTGATAATCTGGCCGTGGAAAAGATACTCTCAAGCTTCACCTATGATATTGATATGGCAGGTCTTATTTATAAAGATAGCTTAGATATGGATATAGAGGATAGAAAGATGATGGCGGGTATTATATCTGCCTCATCTGATACGCATTTTATTATCATCCATGGAACAGATACTATGGATATGAGTGCAGCCTTTTTAAATGAGGTCTTGGATGATAAAGTCATTATTCTTACGGGGGCTATGGTGCCTTTTGAAATTGACCCCATAGAAGCAACGAGTAATTTAGCTATGGCCTTGGGCTTTGCCAAAAGTCAAGCAGAACCGGGAGTCTATATCTGTATGCAAGGCAGCCTTGCCAAACATGATAAGATTGTAAAAAACAGGGCATTAGGGAAGTTTGAACTTGTCCAAGATTGAATGCAGTCACTGTCATCTTGATTTTAATGAAGAAGTTCTTATCAAAGAAGTAGTGTTTTCTAAAGAAACATCGCAAGGCGACCACCAAGGTTTGTTTTCTGAAGAAACATCGCAAAGCGACCGCCAAGGTTTGTTTTCTGAAGAAAATTCTGTTGAACAGACCACTATTCGTTACTTTTGCTGTACAGGTTGTCAGGGCGTATTTCATCTTCTTTCTGACTCTGGCTTAGAGGGCTTTTATGATAAAGTAGGATCTAAAAAACTCTCTGCCCCCTCTCACAGTTTTGAAGATAGCTCCTCTTTTGACACCCCTAGCTTTTATGAGCAGTTTGTAAGAAAAAATGATGAGGGGTTTGAAGAGATCTCTTTGATCATCGAAGGCATACACTGTTCGGCCTGTGTCTGGCTAAATGAAAAAGCCCTTCACAGACTTGAGGGTGTTATTGAAGTCAGTATAAACTACGCCAATAACAAGGCCAAACTTGTGTGGGCAGACCACATCATAAAACTCTCTTCTATCATAAATATGATTCGCTCCATCGGTTATAACGCCTACCCCTACGACCCTTCCATCCAAGAAGAGAAAGCCAATAAGCAGAGAAAAGATTTTTACCTTCGCATAGCAGTGGCCTTTTTTGGTGCGATGAACATCATGTGGATAGCCATTGCCCAGTATGCAGGTTATTTCTCCGGTATGGATCAGCAGATGAAGACCATACTTAATGTCGGTGAATGGATTCTGGCTACTCCTGTGCTTTTTTACAGCGGATGGATATTTTTTAAGGGTGCTTATTTTGGGATCAGAAACAAAATCGTAAATATGGACATACTTGTGGCAACAGGGGCCCTTCTTACCTATATATATTCTATCTATATCACCCTTTTGCAAGAGGGAGAAGCTTATTTTGATTCTGTAGCGATGATCATCACCTTTGTATTGCTGGGTAAGTTTTTAGAAGTCCTTAGTAAGAAGTCAGCGGCTGATACTCTTGATGTGATTGGAAGACATGTCCCTAACGAGGTTAATATCCTTAAAGATGAAGAGATTGAGAGAGTCAGCGTTCATGAAGTGAGAGTAGGGGATATTATCGAGATCAAGCCGGGTGAAAAAGCTGCTCTTGACGGTGAGGTCATTCAAGGTGAAGGCTATTTTGATGAAGCCAGTCTGAGTGGAGAGAGTCATCCTATCTATAAACAACATAGTGATAAGATCATCAGCGGAACGATCTGTGTAGACAGTCTGTTTCGCTATAAAGTTTTAAAAGATTTCTCTCACTCAACCTTATCGAACCTTGTTTCCATGTTAGAAAATGCTATGTCTAAAAAACCGCGTATAGAGATATTGGCAAATAAGATATCCGGTTATTTTTCAACTGTTATTTTACTCTTAGCCCTGACGACCTTTCTTGTATGGTGGTTTTGGCCTCATAGCTTTGATAGATCCTTTATGGTAGGTATCTCTGTTATCGTTATCGCCTGTCCCTGCGCTCTTGCCTTGGCTACGCCCGTGGCAACGCTTATAGGTCTGGGTCTTGGTGGAAAAAGAGGGATACTCTTTAAAGAAGCATCCCAACTTGAGACGATGGCAAAGGCAGAGTTGCTTATCTTAGATAAGACAGGAACTCTCACAGAGGGCAAGCCCAATGTTATCAAGGCTGAACTCTTTGAAGGTTTTGATCCTTCCTTGCTCTTAGCCCTGAGTCTATCCTCTTTACATCCCATATCTCAAGCTATCTCCACCTATGCAAAAAAAGAGTATAAGGGACTTGAGACCTATACTCTTCTCTCTTCTAAGCAAGTCCCAGCACGCGGTATAGTAGCTGTATATGATGGTAAAAAAGTACTGGGTGGAAATGCCGAGTTTATGAGAGATAATGGCATAAATATAAATATTCACTCTGATTTCTCACTCTTTTTCTTTGCCGTTGAAGATAGATTAATGGCCTATTATGAGTTGCGTGACAGACCAAGAGATGGTGTGGCGGAGCTCTTGGAGATGTGTGAAAAAAATAAGATAAGAGTGGTGATGCTTACGGGAGATCATCAGGCCTCGGCTAAAAGTCTGGCAGATGAGCTTGGTATAAAAGAGTATCATAGTGATCTCTCGCCTGTGGATAAGGCCAACTTTGTTCAAGAGCATGAAAACAAGGTGAGTGTGATGGTCGGCGACGGGGTTAATGATGTACTTGCACTTGCTCACGCTAACATCGGTATTGCTATGGGCTCAGGCTCGGATATCTCTATAGACGTGAGTGATGTGGTACTTCTTAATGATTCTATGAAGAGCCTCAAAGAGGCTTTTTTAATCTCAAGACGTACGTTTAGGCTTGTAAAACAGAACCTTTCTATCTCTTTGGTGTATAATATGATAACAATACCTCTGGCAATGGCAGGTTATATCATTCCTCTCATCGCGGCGGCATCTATGTCTTTTAGCTCTCTGCTTGTGGTAGCTAACTCAATAAGAATAAAATGGAAGTGGAACAGATAATGGATAACGGCATAGTAATCATGATGATAGGAATCTCTCTACTTTTAGGAGCCTTGGCACTTTTTGGTGTGATGTGGGCGATTAAAACAGGTCAGTTTGATGATGAGGATAAGATGATGAACTCGGTTCTTGATGATGGAGAAGATGCCCTGAATGAAGCCGCTGAAAAAGAGCGCCGTAAAAAAGAGTATCGTCCTGAATAATCTTAGAGTATTTATGAATAAACATACTAAAACACTAAGACTATTGTCAAAGATAGGCTTTGTCTCACTAGTCATCATCATCTCATATATCGCCTTCCTGCCAAATTATAATGACCTTCCTGAATTTACCTCTGTAAGTGATATCCTAAACCACTTTTTCGCATTTTTTGTACTGAGTGTCTTTTTAGACCAAGGCTTTTCTCCAAAGTTGAAGACTGCTTTTTTAATACTTTTCATTTATGGTTTTTTCATTGAAGCTGTACAGCATTTTCTACCCAACCGTGTTTTTGATCTGATGGATATTCTTGTTGATATGATAGGTTTTGGAGTATATTACTTAGGGTTATCTCTTCTTTGCAGACCTTAATTATAGAACATTTACTTTTTTATTAACTCCTTTTTGTTAAAATCGCGTATTAACTAATATAATAGAACAAGCATAAGGTGCATTCATGAAGTATACAGACAAAGATCTCAGCGGAAAAACAATTTTAATCACAGGCGGAGCAGGCTTTATCGGCTCTAATCTGGCCTTCTATTTTCAAAAAAATCACCCTGATGCACATGTTGTCGTATATGACTGTTTTCGTAGCGGTGAGACACTTTCAAATGGAAACCTTAAAAGCTTCGGACATTTTAAAAACCTTTTAGGCTTCACAGGCGAGATCATTAGCGGGAACATTAATGATCCAGTAGGCATGAAAAACCTCAGAGATAACTATAAATTTGATTATATATTCCATGAAGCAGCCATCTCGGATACGACGGCACTTGAGCAAGATCTTATGATACAGACAAATGTAAATGCTTATAAAGACCTGCTGGAGCTTGCAATGCTTCACGGGGCAAACATGATCTATGCTTCTTCGGCTGCGACCTACGGGGACGCTCCTTCGCCGCAGCGTGTAGGCAGAGAAGCCCCTCAAAATGTATACGGTTTTTCTAAACTCTCTATGGATCATCTTTCACGCGAGTATATGAAAAAAGCAGCTATCTCCATAGTAGGACTTCGTTATTTCAATGTCTATGGTCCTCATGAGTATTTTAAGAACTCAACTGCTTCAATGGTAATACAGTTTGGACACCAGCTTCTATCAGGTAAGAATCCTAAACTTTTTGAAGGCTCTGACAAGATTTTAAGAGACTTCATCTACATAGAAGATATCATCCAGGCAAACATTAAAGCGATGCATCCAAAAGAAAGCGGCATCTATAACGTCGGAACGGGTAAGGCACGATCTTTCCAAGATATCGTTGACATACTACAAAAAGAACTAGGAACCTCATATGAGTGTGAATATATTCCAAATCCGTTTGTAGGTTCATACCAGTTTCACACAGAAGCAGATATCGAGACAAGTAGAACAGGCTTGGGATATGAGCCGGCTTATGAGATGGAAGATGCGATAAGAGCTTATGTTCCGGAGATCAGACGTATATATGAGACGGAAGTGAAAAAATAATGGAAACACTGCGTAATTCAAAGCCTAATATCTTAGTAATCGGTGATCTTATGATCGACCATTATCTTTGGGGTGATTGTGACCGTATCTCGCCTGAGGCACCTGTTCAAGTCGTGAATGTCTCTAAGGAGACATCAGTTTTGGGTGGGGCAGGAAATGTTATTAACAATCTTCATACTCTTGGCGCAAGCGTTAGTGTCGCCTCTGTTATCGGTCAAGACGAGATAGGAAGAGAACTCTCTTTAATGCTTAAAAGTCTGGGTGTGAAGACGGAAGGGCTGATCTCTCAAGAGGGAAGAAAGACATCTAAGAAGTCCCGTGTTATCGCCTCTAATCAGCAGATCTTGCGATATGACAAAGAGAGTAAGAATGAGATAGAAGAGGGGTCTGTAGATAAGATTCTCGAAGCCATCAAGAAAGATCTCTTCTTATATGACATGATCATCTTGTCAGATTACGGGAAGGGTGTCTTAACGCCTAGACTCTGTCAAGAAGTCATCTCCTTAGCGGCTACGCAGAACAAAAAGGTATTAGTTGATCCTAAGGGCAGAGACTACAGCAAGTATAAGGGTGCCCATTTTTTAACACCTAACAAGAAAGAAGCCTGTGAGGCAACAGGTATAAATATTATAGATGATGAGACTCTTCTTCGTGCAGGTGAATGGCTGCGCAGAGAGTGTGAGCTTGAACTCTCTATGATAACGCTATCAGAAGATGGTATCGCTATCTTTGGAGAAACATCTGCTTGTTTTGATGAGAAGATGCATAAGGTTCCAACTGTTGCAAAAGAGGTCTTTGATGTTACGGGAGCGGGAGATACGGTTATCGCTTCACTGGCTTATGCTATCTCAAGCGGAAAAGATATTATTTCTGCCGCTCAGTTTGCCAATGCTGCTGCAGCTGTTGTTGTTGGAAAGATCGGGTCTGCAACGGCAAGCATGGATGAGATCGAAGCTTATGAATCGACTCTTCATCAAAGCAGTTCGGATATGCATATCAGGAGTCACCGTGAAATTGAGCTATGCGTGAAAAGTGCACGTGCTAAAAACCAGCGCATTGTCTTTACAAACGGCTGTTTTGATATCTTACATCTTGGACATGTTAAGTACCTTGAAGTGGCAAAAAGCTTTGGAGATGTCTTGATCGTCGGTCTTAATGCAGACAGCTCTGTTCGAGAGTTAAAAGGACCTACGCGTCCTATCAATCCCGAGTATGATAGAGCCTATCTCTTAGCAGCCTTAGAAGTCGTGGATTATGTAGTGATCTTCTCAGAAGAGACACCTCACGATCTTATCAAGATGATAGAACCTGATGTCTTGGTAAAAGGCGGAGATTACGAAGGAAAGGCTGTTGTCGGAACAGAATTTGCTAAAGAACTGAAACTCGTAGATTTTGTTGACGGAAAAAGTACGACAAGAACTATAGAACGTATAAAGGATAGTAATCAATGTTAAAAAAACTATTATTAAGTCTTGCTCTGGGATCTTCACTTTTCGCAATGCATGATGCTTCATTAAACCTAAATAATGAGGATATTGAGGCTAAGGCGAATATCGATCTTGGTGAACTAAACCAGTCGGATTATCCAGATATCTACTTTTTGACCTTGGGGTTTTTAAAGGCTGATAACAAAGAAGATGCAAGCTCACTTTTAGAAGCCGGTTTTATGCTTCGCCAAGATGTAAATGGAGTAGACGGTCTGCGTATGGCTGTTGGTATCAAGGGGACTTACACAAAGCTTGGAAGTCTTAAACATGCCGCAGCACCTCTAGGTGCAGAGTTGGCTTATACTCTGCCTATAGATGTAATGCCGGTTGTTCTGTCCGGAACTTTTTATTATGCACCCTCTGTACTGACTTTTAAAGATGCAGACAAGTATAAAGAGGCTCGTGTTGAGCTTGGTCTTAATCTTATGGATCACGGAACACTTTTCGTAGGTTACCGTTACATAGATACAGATTATGATGCTGTAAATTACACTTATAATGATTCAGGATATATTGGATTTCGAGTTAAGTTTTAAATAGAAACTGTCTTTTAGGCAGTTTCTCTCCTCACAGTTTTATAAGTCTCTTCACTTCTTCAATCACATCATTCGCTTCAATCTTCGTCATGCACTCATGATGTTTCAGTGGACAGGTACGCTTCATACAAGGAGCACAAGGCACATCGTCACGTCTGACTATACTGCTCTTCTCATTTTTCCATTGACAGGTCTCAAGATGTCGTGTAGGCCCGAATATAGCAACAGTCGGCACTTCATAAGCTGCCGCCACATGCATAGGTCCGCTGTCATTTGTTATAAAAATATCAAGACCGCCAATATGGGAGCAGAGTTCGTGAATATTGGTCTTTCCGGCTAGATTTTGATAGTTTGTGATGCCCATATCCAGAAGCCTCTTCTCTATATCAGCCCCCATATCGACCTCAGAAGGCCCGCCGAAGATAATAATCTGATAATCAGACGCAAAGGCCTTGGCAACTTCGGCAAACTTATCGGGATACCAGCGTTTTGCAGAGCCGTAAGTCGCCCCCGGATTGATACCCAAGGTCTTTTGCCCATAGACTTTTTTAGGGATGTAAAGCTTGGATTTTGGAGCAGATGAGGGGTTTGTCTCTAAGAGGTTGACAAGATTATTATACTGCTCGCTTAGGTGTATCTCGCGTGAGAGCTTTTCTGACTTGTCAAGAAGAAGTGAGGCGTGCCATGACTTTCGCGCTATTTTCTGATGAGAAGGCGTGAAGAACAGAAGCAGGGTAGAGTAGATATTAGATCTAAAACTGATAGATATATCAAATTCGCCCAGACTCTTGGCAAAAGCATGTGTGGCCTTAAGACGGTTTCCCTGCTTCTTTGTCTCATCCACGAATGAGGCCTCTGTCTTTGGATGATACTTAAGCGCCTCTATAGCAACAAAAGAGCCGACAAAGGTAAATCTAGCATCAGGATAAAGAGATGAAAGATGTTCAATAGCCGGTGTTGCCATAAGTGCATCCCCAAGCCAGTTTGGAAGAATAATAAGAATTTTCAAGAGAGTTCCTTGCAGTAAATGACAGAGCCCGAAAGCTTTAGCGTCTTAGAGATAGATTTGTGACCGTTTTGTGAGGTGACCTC
The DNA here is from genome assembly GCA_965602745.1 of uncultured Campylobacterales bacterium. Taxonomy (GTDB): domain Bacteria; phylum Campylobacterota; class Campylobacteria; order Campylobacterales; family Sulfurimonadaceae. Next base: position 1,284 of record CBFDAB010000062.1, on the reverse strand, counting down.
AAGCTCTTTATCAAAATAGAGTTCATATTCTGTGTCATTACACCATAAGACTTGACTTATCTCACCCTTATGTTTAAAGATGATCTCATTAAAATCTTTGTGTTGTACAAAGGAGATGATCTTGGCACCTTGCAGCTGTTCAAGCATAGTCTTAAAAGCAGCAAATGCCGGACGTTTGATAATATTTTCATCTCTGTTGTCAATTAGACCATATCCGGGGGCAATTAGCTGATGCCAATATACAGACTTGACCATGTTAGAGCATAAAGAGAGAAGATAATAACGGACCATATAGTTGGCATAAGTCTCTTCATCTATACACTCATGCTCACTCGTCGGAGCGTAAGGAGCCGTCCCGCTTAAAGGCCAGTTTGTTTCTGTGATGATAACCTCATTTGAACTCTTCGGCGAAAGGGTGGCTAGGGCATACATAAGATGTATTTTAGAGATAAGATCCATTCCCATCTGAGTGTTTTCGGGTGCTCCGCGTCTATCTACATAAAGCAGGGCCGAGACAGCATCATATCTAAGGCTAAAGAGGTTAAACAGAGCATGTATGAGGTAATGGTATTCAAAGTCAATAACAGAGGGTCCCAGAAGCTTTATATCAGGGTAAGAGGCTTTCTTAATCTTATAAGCTGTTTGATAAAACCTCAGATATTGGTTCACAGAGAAGAAACCCCATTTGCTTCTGTTTATGGTCGTACCGATCTGGAAGAGTGTGACATAAGGCGAAAACTTTTCAAAAACAAGAGCAAAGTGCTCTTTAAGAAGATCTTGATCTTTGATAGTCTCGGCATCTTGCATGACATTAAGTAAGATAGAGTCACACTCTAAGCTCTTGATAAAATTTAGATACTCTTCAATCTTCTCTATATCACTAAGCGGAAAACGTACAAGAAGGTGTTTAAGCCCCAGTTCATTGACCAATTTAGGCGTTAGCTCAGGCTCTTTGTCAAGATTCACGCTCATACCGAAAAACTGTTCCGTGTCTATCTCTTTCTTTTTGAAAAGCGGTAGAAAGATAAGCGCAAGTGGAAAGATAAAAAGTGAGGATACAAAGGTGTAGATCAGACTAAGGATCTCTTTTTTGCGCTCTTGTTTTTTAATGGTTCTGTCTTTGATCTGATAGGGTTGATCGGAGTAGGGATCCCATTTAAAGTTACTGATATTTATGCCTTGAATGAAATATAGGTATAATTTTACCACTATAAGATGATAATGAGGTAAAGTGATGAATATACTCGTGGTACGAAACGACAAATTAGGTGATTTTATTACAGC
>CBFDAB010000061.1:0-12712 GCA_965602745.1 uncultured Campylobacterales bacterium | reverse complement strand
GAGTGAGTCTTATCACTTGGGTCTTGACTTAGCTAGTGTTCAGATGGGAAAAATCAAGACACAAAACCATGGAATGACAGTTTTTGCCGAAGAAAACGGTATATACGGAAACCTTCCAATCATTCATCATGGTATGGGTCTTTATACGATTTATGGACACTGTTCAAGTCTGAAAGTTGCGGCTGGTGATACAGTTAAGCCAAATGAACAGATTGCAAATACGGGTAAAAGCGGATATGCAATGGGAGATCATCTTCATTTTGGAGTACTTGTGCAAGGTGTTGAAGTACGACCTGAAGAGTGGATGGATACAGAATGGATTCGTCTGAATATCACTGAGGTGATGAAAAATGCGAAGAAGCTGATAGGTAAATCATGAAGGTAAAACAGCAGACTCTCAAGGGTTTTGAATTTGAGATAGACAGTGATACGGCGTTTGAAGAGTATTATACAAAAAATTCACCCTTACTTAATGGTCACTTACTTATCCTAAGAGGAGAAGTAAGTGAGTATATACAAGGTTTTTTAGATGAAAAGTCAGTCTCTTATATAAATGCTAATGAAAAAACTCTTCTTATGCGCAAGAAACGAAGTGTTTCTGTTTTAGAAGAGTCTGCACCTGAGCTTTTGGTGAATAAAAGGCTTGATGCAGAGACTGAAGTCTCAGATAAAAGCTCTGTATATCATAGGCCGATACGTTCCGGAGAAGAGATAGAATCAGATGAGGACTTGGTCTTTTTCTCTCGTATAAACTCCGGTGCGGTCATCGAGTCTTCGCGTTCAATTCAGATTTTTGGTATAATTGATGGTTTAGTTCGAAGTGATGGGGATTATCTCATTCTTAAAGAGATTGGAAAAGGAACGGTTGTTTTTCACGGAGAAGAGCTGGATAAGTCACACCTCAATGGACAATTAAAACTTATACAATATAAAGACGGCATTGTGATGAAAGATATTTTAGGATAATTATTATGAAACAAACAACTATATCAAAACCCGTTGAATTGGTCGGTATTGGCTTGCACAAAGGGGTTCCTGTAAATCTGCGTTTAGAGCCTCTTGAGGCAAATAGAGGGATTGAATTTTTCAGATCAGATGTAAATGTAAGTATCCCTTTAAAACCTGAAAATGTGGTTGACACGCAGATGGCAACCGTGATAGGAAAAGAGGGGTATTTTATCTCTACTATCGAGCATATGCTCTCTGCCGTATATGCTTACGGTATTGATAATCTAAGAGTAGTGGTAGATGCAGATGAGATCCCTGTTATGGATGGAAGTTCTGCCAGTTTTTGTATGCTCTTGGATGAAGCCGGTCTTGTTGAGCTGGATGCGCCTAAGAAGATTATGAAGATAAAAAAAGAGATCATTGTAAAAGAGGGTGACAAGTATGTAAAACTCTCTCCTTCAAATGACCTAAGTTATGATTTTACAATCAAGTTCAATCACCCTGTTATAGATGAGCAGAGTTTTACGCTTAACTTTACAAAGTCAGAATACAAGGATAAGATATCTAAGGCACGTACCTTTGGATTCTTACATGAGGTTCAATATTTACGTTCAAAAGGCTTGGCTCTTGGCGGAAGCCTTGAAAATGCTGTTGTCTTGGATGATAAAAAGGTCTTAAATACAGAAGGCCTGCGCTTTCCAGATGAGTTTGTACGTCATAAGATCTTAGATGCTATAGGCGATATGTGTCTTTTGGGTCTTAACTTTATCGGTAATTATGAAGCCTTTGCAGGTAGTCATGATTTAAATCATAAGTTAACGCTTGCGCTTTTAAAAGAGCCGGAAAATTATGAGATAGTAGAACTCTCTGGAGCTGAGGCCAAGGAATTAGCACACGCATATGCCTAATGTTGACCTTATTGTTATAGAACTTAGTTCTCCTATCTTGGTTGGTGTTTATCAAGCCGGAAAATTAATTAACACCCTTTCTTCAACAGAGCTAAGTTCAGAAGCCCTGCCTGCGATCTTTAAAGATATTTTAGACCAATATAAGATTGATAATATTATATATACGCGAGGACCCGGTTCATTTATGGCCATAAAAATAGCATATATATTTTTACAAAGCCTATGTATAGTGCGTGATTGTAAGCTTTATGCTACAAATGCATTCACATTTAACAATTCTGAGCCTATAAAAGCCTTTGGACAACTTTACTTTGTGTATTCTAATGGTACAATATCGACCAAAAAGTTTGATGAGCCTCAAATAGCCAATTTTAAACTTCCAAAAAAATTAAACCTGAGCGACTATTCAGAAGAGATATCACCCTTATACGTCCTACCAGCTGTATAAGGCGAATGTGAGAATTTCTTTGCTCAAAAAGGAAATATATGATAATAAGCGTACCAGCGACCAGTGCCAATCTGGGACCGGGTTTTGACACCCTTGGACTTGCTCTTGACCTTCGAAATACAGTTGATATCCGACCTTCTCGTTTTCATTCAGTCTCTGTTAGAGGAGAGGGTGAAAATAACCCCAAGTTAAAGGGAAATAATCTTTTTGTCGGTATCTTTAATGATCACTACAACAAGTTGACAGAGAAACGTCAAAGTTTTAAGTTTACCTTTCACAATCAGGTTCCTCTTTCACGCGGCCTTGGATCTTCATCTGCAGTTATTGTCTCGGCAATCGCTTCTGCACATGAGGCTGCGGGTGTTCGTGTTTCAAGACGTCGTATCTTGAATCATGCTCTTGCGTATGAAGCCCATCCTGATAATATCACGCCTGCCGTTATGGGTGGATTTAATACGGCTGTAGTAGAAAAAGGAAAAGTCTTTTCTGAAAAGAAACATATACCTCCTTATTTAAAAGCTGTTGTCGTTATCCCGAACAAGCCGATCTCGACTGCGCATTCACGCACAACACTTCCAAAGTCATATAATAAAGAGAATGCGATTTATAACCTTTCTCACTCTTCACTTCTAGTGGCGGCCTTTTACAGCGAGAACTGGGAGATACTACGAATCGCATCTAAGGACAGGTTCCATCAACGTCAGCGTATGAAGATGCTTCCTGAGCTTTTCACGGTACAGAAGCTGGCTTATGAGAACGGAGCCTTGATGAGTACGCTTTCAGGCTCAGGATCGACATTTTTCACTATGTGCTATGATGAAGATGCAGAGCGTATACACACAAAAATGCAGCTGAAGTTCCCGGAGTTTACTGTAAAGACTCTGGATTTTGATAATTACGGTTTAAAGATTGAACGTTAATACAAAATTGATAGATATTATAAGAAAGAATAGGTTATAATGGCGCGCAAATTACATGTTCCAACTCGTATGTGCATACAATGTAGGCAAAGGCAGACTCAAAGCAGTTTAGTCCGTCTACAGTGCAAAGAGAAGAAGATAATAGCCTTTGATGGCATCGGACGTAGTCTTTATGTCTGTCACACATGTATAGAAAATCCTAAGCTAGTTAAACAACTTGCAGGTCGCTGTAAATGCGCAAAAGATTCACACGAAGAGATTAATTCTCTACTTAAGGAGCTAAGAGCTGATGATAGATAAGGTAAGAGTACACGAGATAGCGACAGAACTGGGTATAAAGAGCAAAGAGGTTGTTGACAAGGCCATAGAGATGGGAGTCGAAGTTAAAACCGCATCCAGTGGCGTATCTCCTGAAGATGCAGAAAAGATCATGAACTATATAATGAATCCTGCTGCTACAGCACCAAAACCAAAACCAGTAATTAAAAAAGCTCCTAGTGAAACAGAATCTGCTGCCGAAGTGAAGACAGAAACAGTAGTAGAAGCAGAACCTGCAGTTAAAGTCGAAGAGACTGCAAGTGTAGAAGTAAAAGAAGCGACTGTTTCTAGTGAAGAAAAAGTAGTTACTAAGACAGAAGAAACAGCTAAGGTGTCAGAAACAGCTAAGGTGTCAGAAGCAGAACCAAAAGTTGAAGCTGTTAAACCTCTTATAAATAGAGTTACTACTGAACGAAAACGTACTGGTCTTAAGATTGTTAAGAAAAAGAAACCTGTAGTAGTTGCACCGCCTGAACCTACATACAAAGACCCCGAATTCAATTCATCTTATGGGAAAATGTCTGCTGAAGCAATTGCTGAGATGCAGAATCGTTCATCAAAGAAAAAGAAAAAGCCAACAGGTACTCACACATCTAAGAGCCAAGGCAATAGAATGGATATCTTCGGTGGTGATATGGCCGACGTTTCTATGGATTTCCAAGCAGACCAAGTTGTACTTTTAGACTTCCGTGAAGAAGAAGCACGTAAAGAACGTGAAAAAGCTATAGAACTTGAGCGTAAAGAACGTGAAGCTCGAAATGCAGCTAACCAAAATCAAAATCGTCGTCGTCCGACAAATCACAATAGAAAGCGTTCAGTGTCTCGTGGAAAAGCGAGTAAGCGCCGTCGTAAAGAGGTGACTGATGATACTATTGTCACAAACATTGAGATTCCTGAAGATATTCGTGTTTACGAATTTGCTGAGGAGATCAATAGACCGATGATCGAGATAATCAAGGTTCTTTTTGATCTTGGTAAAATGGCAACGAAGAATGATTTCTTATCAAAAGATGAGATTGAGATCCTAGCTGAAGAGTTTGAAGTCGAAGTAACGACAATTGATCCAAAAGCAGCCTTTGATCTTGAAAATGCTCAAAATGCGGAAGATGTTGAAGTTGATCCGAATGCGGTTAAACGTCCTCCTGTTATTACTATTATGGGTCACGTTGACCATGGTAAGACTTCACTTTTAGATGCAATTCGTTCAGGTAGAGTTGCTGGAAGTGAAGCAGGTGGTATTACACAGCATATCGGTGCTTATACAATTGAGAAGAATGGTGAGAAGATCACTTTCTTAGATACTCCGGGACACGCAGCCTTCTCTGCAATTCGTTCACGTGGTGCACATGTGACAGATATTATTATTATCGTTGTTGCTGCTGATGATGGTGTTAAACCACAAACTATTGAATCTATTAAAATGGCAAAAGCGTCGGGTAATCCGGTTATCGTTGCTGTGAATAAGATGGACAAAGACGGTGCTAACCCGGATATGGCAATGGCCGGTATGGCTGAACATGGTCTTAACCCTATTTCTTGGGGCGGAGATGTTGAGTTCGTTCCTGTATCTGCCAAAACAGGTTTGGGACTTGATTCACTTCTTGAGACTATCCTTTTACAAGCAGATGTTATGGAGCTTAAGGCTAACCCTAATGCGCTTGCAAAAGCAACAGTTGTTGAGTCTACGATTGAAAAAGGTCGTGGTCCGGTTGCGACTATCGTTATGTCTAACGGTACTTTGAAAATAGGTGATCCTATCGTTGTCGGTTCAGCTTATGGACGTGTTCGTGCCCTTCTAAACGATAACAAAAAACCTATCACTCAACTTCTTCCGTCTGAGACAGGTGTTGTTGTCGGTCTAAATATCGTTCCTGCCGCAGGTGAGACACTTGTTGCTATGGAAAATGAGAAAGATACAAAAGAGATCGCAATGAAGCGTCATGAATATGACCGTCATAAAGAACTTTCTATCTCTACTAAATCGACTATGGATGACCTTACTGCAATGATCGCAGAAGGAAAACTTAAATCGCTTAGTGTTATTCTTAAAGCAGATGTACATGGTTCGCTTGAGGCCCTACGTACATCTCTTACTGAACTTCGTAATGACGAAGTTAAGGTTAACATTATCTCTTCTGGAGTCGGTGGTATTACTGAAAATGATGTTGCTCTTGCAAACGGTTCTGATGACTGTGTTATCATGGGCTTCAACGTTCGTCCTACAGGTACTGTTAAGGCAGCAGCTAAGCAGTTCGGTGTTGAGATCAAGACATACAACATCATCTATAATATGATTGATGATGTTACAGGTATGTTAACAGGTATGATGAGTCCTAAGTTTACTGAGACAAATACGGGTCAAGCCGACGTTAAAGAGGTGTTTAAAATACCTAAGGGCGTTGTTGCCGGTTGTATGGTTGTTGACGGTAAACTTGTTCGCGGTGGACTTGTACGTGTTATTCGTGAGGGTGTTGTTATCTTTGAGGGTGATCTTACTTCACTTAAACGTTTCAAAGATGATGTCAAAGAGATCAGCAACGGTTACGAATGTGGTGTTGTCATTGAAGGTTACAATGATGTTATACCGGGAGATGTTATTGAAACATTTACAAAAGTAGAGCAAAAAGTACAACTGTGACTCCTGCGCAAATAAAGCAAAAGCGTACAGAATCACTCCTTTTGGAGCTGATTCCTGAGGCTATTTCATCCCTAAGTGACGCTCGTTTACATGAGATTAATGTTGTTGAAGTGGTCTGTTCACGCGGGCGTTCTGATGCAAAAGTTTTCTTAGACGCACATTCATACACAGAAAAAGAGAAAAATACTTTTTTAAAGCTTCTTCGTGGAGCATTACCGATTATCGAAGCACATGTTATGCAAGATCAAGGTTGGTACAGATGTCCAAACCTGACATTTGAGTATGACACGCACTTTGCACATGTGTCAAAGATGGAAGACCTGTTTAAACAGATCTCAGTAGTGAAAGTAGACGATATAGAAGATAAGAAAGAGGGTGAAGATGAGTCTTGAATCAGATATTAAAAATGTAGTTGAGTCTATGGGCTTGAGCTTATATGATATTATGACAGTAAGTGAGTCTGGTGATACAATATACCGTGTCTTGATCAACTCTAAAGACGGTATCAGTCTTGATAAGTGTGCAGAAGTAACACGAACACTTAACCCTCTTTTAGATGTAACACCTCCTGTAAAAGGTGATTATCGTTTAGAAGTCTCTTCTCCGGGTATTGAGCGTAAAATAAAGACTCTTAACCACTTTAAAGCCTCTATAGACGAAAAAGTGAAGGTCGTTTTGATCTCTAATGAAGTTTTACAAGGTCCTTTGCTAAAAGTTGAAGGCTCAAGTATTACGATTAAAGATGATCAAGTCGGTGAACAGACTATTCCATTTGACGAAGTTATTAGGGCATCTACTTACTTTGAATGGAAATGATAAGTATATGAGATTGGCCCTTGATGCTGCTTGGCAGTTTCAGGGCTTGACTTATCCTAATCCGGCCGTTGGATGTACAATTGTACAAAACGGTGCTGTCATAGCTATAGGCGCTCACGCCAAGGCTGGTGAACCCCACGCCGAGGTAATGGCTCTTAAAGAGGCTTATATGGCTCTTAGCATAGACCGTGGCATTGAAAAACTTACCCAATCTCGTGAAATCCATGACTACCTTTTAAAACACCATAACGGCATCTTTCTATTTTGTGATATGTATATTACATTAGAACCCTGTACCCATGAGGGAAAAACACCCTCATGTGCGGCATTGATTCAGAAGATGCGTCCTAAAAATGTTTATATCTCCCATTATGACCCAAATCCTGAGGCAACAGGCGGAGCACAAGCACTTATATCTAGCGGCATTGACGTACATTACGGTATGTGCGAAGAAGAAGGAAATGATCTGCTTGAGCCTTTTATTAAGTGGAATTATAAAAATTTTGTTCTGTTTAAGTGGGCACAACGTCTTGACGGAACTGTTGATGGCGGATTGATCTCGGACGAGGCTTCAAGAAAAAAAGTACATGAGATACGTAACTGCTGCGACCTTATTGTGATAGGTGGGAATACTGTTCGTACAGATAGACCGGTATTGGATGCACGCTTAGCAAAGGGGAAAGCCCCTGATGTGCTTATCTATTCAAAGTCAAAAAAAATCGACACAAGTATTCCTCTGTTTGAGATAAGAAATAGAAAAGTCTTTATTGAGGACTCTTTAGATAAAATTCGTGAATATAAAAATATTTTGATTGAGGGTGGGCCTTCTATGATCAAAGCAACTAAAGACCTTGTCGATATGTATCTGTGTTTCTTGGCACCTAAGACAGGCGGAAAAATAGTCTTTACAGATGAAAAAATAGATTTAAATATTTTAAATACAAAGAAGTTAGATAGTGATCTAATGATTTGGATGCAAGAAAAGGGTAAATAGATGGCAATTGAAAATCAAGAAAAAATTGTAGAGATGTTTAATGATATCGCTCCGACTTATGATAGAGCTAACCGCGTTTTGAGTATGGGAATAGACAAGTCATGGCGTAAAAAAGGCTGTGACCTTGCTTACAAGCTGATGGATAAAAAAGAGATAGATCTGATCCTTGATATTGCCTGCGGTACGGGTGATATGATGGATCACTGGATGAAAAGAGCCAAGAAACATAATATTCAGGTAAAAAAAGTACTCGGCGTTGACCCTTCTGATGGGATGGTGAATGTTGCAAGAGATAAGTTTCCAAAGTTTGACTATGCCATCTCTAAAGCTACTGAAATCCCTGTTGAAGATGCTACGGCTGACTTTTTAAGCATCTCTTACGGGATCAGAAATGTTGTTGAGCGAGAAGATGCACTTAGAGAGTTTAATCGTGTTCTTAAACCCGGTGGATATGTTGTCATCTTGGAATTTATGAAAAGAGAAAATCCGGGCACCATGTCTAAGGTGACAGATTTTTATCTTAATAAGGTCCTTCCGAAAATTGGAGGAATCATCTCAAATAACAAAGAAGCTTATGAGTATCTTCCAAACTCTATTGAAGGTTTTTTGACCTTGGAAAAGATGCAAGACGAACTTATTTCTGCAGGTTTTGAAATCTGTTATTCAAAAAGCTTCTCCATGAATATCAGCTCACTGATTATCGCTAGAAAAAAGTAAACTACAGGAGGGGACATGCATATTCTTTCTGTAGACGGTCTGAATGAACAGATCAAAAACCTTCTGGAAACCACCTTTATGCGAACCTTCGTTGAGGGCGAACTTTCACGTGTTACCTACCATAACAGCGGCCATATCTACTTTACACTCAAAGATGCCAACTCTTCGATCTCTTGCGTGATGTTCAAGGGAAATGCAAGCCGGCTGAAGTTTCGTCTAGAAGAAGGTCTGAAAGTAGTCTTAGAAGCTGCTATAACAGTCTATAAACCTCGTGGCCAGTATCAGTTGAACGTTGTCTCAGCTGAGCCTTCAGGGCAGGGTGCCTTAGCTCTGGCTTTTGAGCAACTAAAGTCTAAACTTCATGATCAAGGGTATTTTGCTCCTGAACATAAAAAAGCCTTGCCCCGCTATATTATGAGTTTAGGACTTGTCACTTCAGAAACAGGAGCTGCCCTGCAGGATATGCTTCGAGTCGCGACTTCACGTTGGCCCTTGGTGAAAATATTCCTGTATGACACGATCGTTCAGGGAGAGTCTGCAAAAAACTCCATAGCAAGAGGACTCAAGGCCGCAGATAAAAATGGACATGATGCCATTGTTGTCGGTCGTGGAGGCGGAAGCATGGAAGATCTGTGGGGATTCAACGAAGAGATCGTTGCAAATGCTATTTATCACTGTAAGACACCCATAGTCTCAGCTGTCGGACATGAGATAGATTGGGTGATCTCGGATTATGTCGCAGACCTTAGAGCTCCTACCCCATCGGCTGCCATGGAGATGATCCTGCCTGATCAAAATGAGATACTGATGAATATTGACAGTCTTATGCAGCAGTTTACACGTACTCAGTCACAAAGACTGCAAAGAGAAGGTGAAAAGATAAGACATCTTAAATCTTCATATGCGCAAAACTCTATTGAAAACCGTTTAAAGATGAAGCTCGACGAAGTCAAACAGATCAAATCTATGTTTAATCAAAAGATGACCTATAATCTCGAAAGTGCAAAACGAGACCTCTCTCCGCTTTTACAGATGATCCCACGAGAGATGCAATCTCTTCTGCAGAGAAAGTCACAGCAGTTGAAACAGCTTGAAAATGCTTTCCAAACGCAAGACCCGAAGTTGAAAAACAAAAAAGGCTTTGCTCAGATTTCCAAAGATGGAAAGATTATTGAACTAGAAAAGCTGAAAGAGGGAAATGTTTTTCAAGCGATGACAGATACGACTGTCGTCCAGGCAAAGGTACTGTCTATTACTTAGAAAATTCTCTATACTAAAGAATATAGAGTTGTCTGTATCAGGGTGTTAAGAAAGTGTATTTTTTAAGATGATATGCATAAATTAACTTCTGCCTGCTATTAAAATATTCATAGCAGATTTATAGCACCTATAAGCTATAATCTATTTCTAACACTAATACTAATACTAATATAAAAGATTATAGATGAACCGAATATTTACCCAAACACACAAGCCGATTAAATTTAAATTTAGACAGACTACAGAAGACTTTGTAGTAACAGAGATGCCGCTTTTTGATGCGCCGACTGATAAGGGAAACTATCTTATTGCGAAGGTTCAAAAACAAGAACTTTCTACTATGGAGATGCTTGACTATTTAGAATCAGAGCTTCAATGTTTTAACATCGGTTATGCAGGTCTTAAAGACAAACATGCGACAACGACCCAATATATCTCTATCCCCTTAAAGTTCTCAAGAAGCTTTGAGAGACTGCGCCATCCACGCATCAAGATATTAGAGAGCTTTAGAGGGAAAGAGAAACTTTCTATTGGGGATCTAAAAGGGAATCATTTCTCTATCCGCCTACATGAGGTAAGTCCTGAATCTGCGCGAAATCTTGTGGAAGTCTTAGATGACATTATGCGTCACGGAATGCCAAACTATTTTGGATACCAGCGTTTTGGACGTGACAGTGCTAACTTTGAAAAAGCAAGAGAGGTCGCTCAGGGCGAACTTATTATGAAAGACACAAAAATCCATAAGATCATGCTGCATGCTTATCAGTCATATCTGTTTAATGACTGGCTAGCCAAACGTGTTGAGATCTCAAAAGATGTGAAGAGTAAGGATTGTGAAGAACTTCTGGTAAATCTTAACATCTCTCAAGAAGAGTGTGATATGCTGAAAAATCAGGTGGGACTTTTGTCTGTTCTTCCGGGTGAGATTATGTATGAGTCAAGTACAAAGAAGTGGATAAATGTAACAGATATTCAAGCTATACGCAAGCCTTATAAAGAGCATAAAATAGTGCCAACAGGTCTTCTTGCAGGTTCTAAGGCATGGCGTGCAAAGGGTATTGCAGGAGAGATAGAACATCCTTTTGATGACCTAATGGTAGAAGCGTCAGGTATGCGTAGAGATGCCATTGTTTATCCTAAGTCTATTCGTCATGAGTACAAAAAAGAAGACAAGTGTTTTGAATTGAGTTTTTCTCTTCCAAAGGGTTCATACGCAACCGTCTTGCTAGAAAACATAGCTAACAGAGATCTAAGCCCGCAAAGATAGTAAGTAAAAGAGATGAAATGAATCTGTAATCGGATTGCTTACAGATATAGATTCTCTTATAAACATTAACTTAAAAAAAATCAGCTAAAAGAACTCCTAAATTGTGATAAAATTTAAAAATAATTAATAATAGCTAAGGCATATCAATATGAATAATTTTTACAGACTTAGCGGACTTTTCGTAGCACTTATCTTGGCCGTTTTGCTACTCTTTAATCCCTTTCTTCATGATATGAAAGAAGACCTGAACATAGTCGAAAAACAGATCAAGGGCCTTGCCCTTATTCAAGAGATTCAGTCGGCCACGATGAAGACAGAAGCCTATTTAATCCTCTTGCAATTTCAAAATAGTAGATATTTTAGTGAGATTGCTTCTGAGTTTAAGATTGTTAAAGATGATTTAGATCAAAGTCTCAAAAGGCTTCAAGACTTAGTCCTGAAGCATAAAGAGTATCAAAGTCAAGAACTAAGCCAGACAATTGATGGCTTACAATCTCTTGTAAGAGATAAAAAAAACCTGAGTTTACAAGATCTCTCTCGTGTTGATTCTTATTTGAAGTATCTACGTGAGGAGAGTTTCACAGCAGGAGATATATCAACACTTCATTATGAAGGAGAAAAAGATCTTTATCTTTTTGCTTCGATAATGACTCACTATATACCTGAATTTACCGGAGAGCTGTCAACAACTCGAAGCTTGCTTACTGAGGGTCTATTGGCAAAAAACTTTAGCATACAAAGACGTAATAAGATTGTACATAGTCTCTCTCTCTTTTTTTTAAGCAAAGAGGAGATCGAACAGATTGTGAAGATGATCTCTGCTCAATATGACAGCGGAGACTTAGAGGCTCTTTTGCAAAAAACAGATCTTAATATCTCATATATTAAAGATATCTCTGATGATATAGCAAAAGATAAAGAAGTCATACTTGATCCTTTCGAGTTTTATCGGGCGACAGATAAGATAAGTAAGCTTAGTATCGAGATATATAATGAAAATAGCAGACTTCTTTCTAAGACTTTGGAGCTTCGCAAGGCTTCTCTTTCAGATAAGGTGCTTTACTCGAACTTACTACTGGGTTTCATCACTCTGCTAGGATTGATAGCCGTTACACTTGTCTCTTTTTTTACCATATCTACCCTTGTTAATGAAAAAAGAGTCAATAATCTTTTAAATCAGGCTCAAGACGCAGTTGATGCCTTTACTCTTGTATGCAAGATGGATACAGAAGGAAAGATAATCTATGTTAATGATAAATTTTGTGAAGTCTCGGGATATAAGTATGAAGAGGTTGTTGGTCAGTCGTATGAAACAGTCAGGCATACGGATATGGAAGCTGACTTTTTTGAGAAGATGTGGGAGACTATACAAAACAGAGAGCCATGGACGGGAAAGGTAAAAAACAAGGCCAAAGACGGTGAGATGTTTTATCTGGATATGCTTATAAAACCTATCTTGGATGAAGAATACAATATAG
>CBFDAB010000060.1:0-12802 GCA_965602745.1 uncultured Campylobacterales bacterium | reverse complement strand
ATGCATTTTAGCTCCCCATTAAAAAGCAATAGTAAAAAGATAATGTTATTAGGTTCGGGTGAACTGGGCAAAGAAGTGGCGATTGAAGCGCAACGTCTTGGTATTGAAGTTGTTGCCGTAGATAAGTATGAAGGTGCACCTGCACACTTGGTAGCGAACAGATCTCATGTTGTAAATATGCAAGATGAAGATGCTATTATGGAGATCATTCGTCAAGAAAAGCCTGACTATATCCTTCCTGAGGTTGAAGCTATCAGTATTTCAGCACTTTTTATCGCTGAAAAAGAGGGCTTTAATGTTATTCCTAATGCGGACGCGGTCAACAAGACAATGAACCGTAAGAATATTCGTCAGTTTGCAGCAGAAGAGCTTGGTCTTAAGACGGGTCCTTACAAGTTTGTATCAACAAGAGAAGAGATGGAAATCGCAGGCGCTGAGATGGGTTATCCTTGTGTGGTCAAGCCTGTAATGAGCTCATCAGGACACGGTCAAAGTGTTATGAAAAGTGCGGCAGATCTGGATTCTTCATGGGAAACGGCAAAAGAAGCACGTGGAGATGCAAGTGAACTGATCGTTGAAGCCTTTGTAGACTTTGATTATGAGATCACTATGCTTACGGCTAGAAATGGGAAAGAGACTGTTTTTTGTGAGCCTATAGGACATCAGCAGCAAGATGGAGATTATATCTACTCATGGCAGCCAGCACAGATGACGCCTCTTGCAAAAGAGCGTTCTGAAGAGATGGCTAAGACAATAACAGATGGGCTTGGCGGTCGCGGTCTTTTCGGTGTTGAGCTTTTTATCAAGGGAGATGAGGTGTATTTCTCAGAAGTAAGCCCACGTCCTCATGATACGGGAATGGTCACGCTTATCACTCAAAGTCAGAGCGAATTTGCTCTTCACCTAAGAGCTGTATTGGGTCTTCCTCTTGGATTTACCTTTTACGGTGACGGTGCTTCTGCGGCATTTAAGTCAACAAAAGACTCATATGCGCCTGTGATAGATGTAGATGATTCTCTTTTTTCTGATAACTCTTTTGTTCGTGTATTCGGAAAACCTGAATCACATAAGGGCCGCCGTATGGCAGTTGCCCTTGTCTTTGACAAGGTAGAGCAGGCACTTGAACAGGCTAAGCAACTTATTTCTAAAATAAAAGACGTATAATGAAGATCGTACTTCTTGATACATTAACCTTCGGAAACAGCGATCTAAGTGGATTTGATGCACTTGGAGAAGTCCAAAATTATGAGACGACTAAGCACGAAGAGACCTTAGAACGTATCAAAGATGCAGATGTGATTGTGACAAACAAGGTCGTGATCACGGCAGATATGATGTCTGAGTGTCCAGATCTAAGACTGATCTGTATTGCGGCAACGGGGATGAATAATGTCGACTTGGATGCTGCAAAAGAAAAAAATATTGATGTGAAAAACGTAGCAGGTTACTCAACTGACTCAGTTATCCAACATACCTTTTCTATGCTTTTTTATATGATGGGACACTCTCGTTATTATGATGAGTATGTAAAAGACGGATCTTGGCAGAAGTCTGAGGTCTTTACCCATGTGGCCCAGCCATTTTTTGAAGTTAAGGGCAAAAAGTGGGGTATCATCGGTTTAGGTGAGATCGGAAGAGGGGTTGCAAAAATCGCGACCGCCTTCGGTGCAGAAGTCTCTTATTATTCGACCTCAGGTAAAAATGATAATGCAGACTACAAAAAAGAGACTATCTCTAATCTTTTGGAGCAGAGTGATATTATCTCTATTCATGCACCTCTAAACTCTGCGACTCAGGATCTTATTGCACACTCTGAACTGCTGATGATGAAAGACGGGGCAACTCTTCTTAATCTCGGTCGCGGAGGTATAGTCTGTGAAGAGTCTCTCTCATATATCTTAGATGCCAAGCCGATTTATGTCGGTTTGGATGTCTTAGCCAAAGAGCCTATGGAAAAAGGACATCCCTTGATGAAGGTAAAGCATCAAGAACGTCTTTATATCACGCCTCATATCGCGTGGACTTCAGTAGAAGCACGTGCCAAACTGATAGCATCTGTGATAGATAATATTAAATCTATATAGATGTTTGAGGATTACGGCTCCTTAGGACTTTTTCTTTCAAGTTTTTTAGCGGCTACTATCCTTCCCTTCTCCTCTGAAGTCTTTCTTGTTACTGCAGTCGAACTTGGAATGCCTCACAATAATGCTCTGCTTTACGCTTCTTTAGGTAACTGCTTGGCGGTTGGGCTAAACTACTTTCTGGGTTATTTTTTATATCAGCTTATGCATGATAAGATCCACAACTCCAAGATAGGCAAAAAAGCTTATCTTCTTTCTCACAAATACGGACATCTCTCTTTGATACTATCTCCTCTTCCTATCATTGGAGATCCAATTACTATTGTCGCCGGTCTAAGCCGTTTAAATATCTTCTGGTTTATATTAATCACTTTTTCACTTCGAGTCTTTAGATACTGGTTTATTCTGTCTATGCTACAATAAAGCATGAAAAAATTCTTTTTATTCATTTTTAGCTCGGGTTTATTCTTTGTTTTGGGGTGGTGGTCACAAACCATCTACTCTTTTGAAGAACACTTTTCCCTGCAAACAACTCTAGATAATATCAAGGGGAAGAGACGTCTGGATGTGATTATCTTAAACTCTTCGACTGTATATTATGTCGGTTCCGAGGGAGAGATGGGTTTTGAGTATGAACTTATCTCTTCTTACGCAGAAGATATAGGAGTAGAACTTAACCTTACTGTTGTAAAAAGTACTGAAGAAGCCCTAGAGCTAAGTAAAAAAGGTCTGGGAGATATTACGGTTGCCGGTTTGAGCAGGACTAAAGAGAGAGAAAAAGAGTTTGTTTTTGGGCCTAAGTATTACGTGGTGCAAGAGCAGATGATCTGTCATAAGGATATCCATAGAGAAAAAAACTTTCCAAAAGACATGGAAGACCTTTCAGGTCTAAATATCCTAGTTGGTGAGAGTAGTTCGCATGAGCAATTGTTTAAGAATCTTTCCAATAATTATCCTGAAATGAAAGTACAGTACTCTTCAGAATATTCTACTGAGCAGCTTTTAGAAATGGTGTGGAAAAGAGAGATAGACTGTACAGTAGCTGATTCAAATGTATTTGCTATCAATCAGAGATATTACCCTGAACTCTCTATGGCCTTTGCCGTAAGTGAGAGAAGAGAGCTTGCCTGGATCTTAAGGGAGGGAGACAGCACCCTGAAAGATGATTTAGATTCGTGGTTCAACAGATGCGAACAAGCGGGAAGAATGATGGAATTAAGGGACTTTTATTATAGCTATATTAATCTTTTTGATTATTACGATACAAAGCTCTTTCATAAACGGCTAAAGTCACGTCTTCCTAAATATGAAAAACATTTTAAAAGATCTGCGCAGGAGCATGATATTTCATGGACACTATTGGCTGCTCAATCATATCAAGAGTCACATTGGAATGCAAAAGCAAGAAGTTATACGGGTGTACGGGGTATGATGATGTTAACTCAAACCACGGCAGTAGATCTAGGTGTGAAGAACCGCTTAGATCCAAAAGAGAGTATTTATGCAGGGGCAAAGTATATATCTAAAATTGAAAAAGGTCTTGAAGATGAGATAAAGGGTAGAAACCGTATGTCCTTTGCTCTGGCGGCATATAATGTTGGGATGGGACACATACATGATGCTCAAACACTGGCAAGACGGATGAATAAAGATCCTTACTTGTGGAGAGATATTAAAACTGTACTTCCTCTGCTTTCACAAAAAAAATATTACAAACAGCTCAAATACGGATATGCCAGGGGATCTGAGCCGGTGCGGTATGTCAGTTCCATTGAAAAATATGCAGATATCCTTAATCAAAAGATATCTAAAGATTAAATATCTACTCTGAGGACTTAACCTTTTTACAAAGGCATTAGTGTAAAATACAAATAATTATAGTTGAGAATGAAAGAAGTCAAATAATGGTAGATATATTAATAATCGGCTCCGGAGGAGCAGGACTTGTTGCAGCAATTGCAGCAAAAGAAGCGGGAGCCAGTGTTAAGATTGTAAGTAAATCCTTTCCCCCCCGTTCACAAACCTCTATGGCCCAAGGCGGTATTAATGCAGCCATGGGAAATGTAGAAGAAGATAGTATTGAAGCACACATCAGTGATACACTAAAGTCTGCCCAAGGTTTGGCAGATGAAAAAGCGGTACGAAAACTATGTGAAGAAGCGATTGATAGTATTAACTGGTTAGATCGTATAGGTCTGCCTTTCTCCCGTACAAAAGACGGAAAGATTGCACAAAGACGTTTAGGCGGAGCTTCAGGTATTAGAGCCTGTTACGCCCAAGACTATACGGGGCTGAAGATACTTCATACACTTTATGATGAAGCATCAAAGATGGGCATAGAATTTATAAATGAGCATTTTTTACTTAATTATCTTGTAGAGGGAAAAGAGGGTGAAAGATATACTAATGGAGCGAGCTTTTTAAATATAAGAACAGGAGAGACTGTAGAGATTGAAGCTAAGTCAATTATTATAGCTACAGGGGGATATTCTCGTATCTTCCACAGTTTTTCAACCAACTCAACATCTTCTACGGGAGACGGTATTGCAGCAGCTATTCGTGCAGGAGCGAGACTTAGCGATATAGAGTTTGTTCAGTTTCATCCAACCGGATTGAAGAACTCTTCTATCTTGATCTCTGAATCAGCCCGTGGAGCTGGGGGGTATCTTTTAAATGAAGATAAAGAGCGTTTTACGGATGAACTTGCCCCAAGAGATATTGTCGCTCGCGCTATTTCTGATGAGATTGAGAAGGGTGGAGAAGTCTATCTGGACATTCGTCATCTAGGGGAGGAGTTTATAGACCATGAACTACCTCAAGAGCGTAAGCTTGCCATCACTTATGAGGGGATTGATCCTGTATTAGATCTTATTCCTATTAAACCTGTAGCGCATTATACTATGGGCGGAGTTGATGTGGATGAGGAGTCGATGACCTGTATAAAAGGTCTGTATGCGGTGGGTGAAGCAGCAAACCCTAAGGTTCACGGTGCAAATAGGTTGGGTGGAAACTCTCTTTTAGAGCTTATTGTCTTTGGTCGTCAAGCAGGTGTCAATGCGGCGTCTTATTCTAAAGAGAAGGAAGAAGTTTCCATCGATCAAGAGCATATAAACAAAGGTTTGAACCTTATCCTTGAGGTGAAGAGTTTTACAAATCAGATCGACTTTTATGAGAAACGTGAGTCCTTAGCTCAGATCTTTTATGACAAGGTGGGGATAAAACGTACAGACAAGGGTCTTAAAGAAGCCTTAGAAGATCTACGTCAAATCCAAAAAGAGCTTCCTTTGATGGGTCCAAAAGATAAGACAAAGATTTATAATACAAATCTTATCGAGTTTATTGAATTTACAAACACAGTAGAACTTGCAGAGATACTTTTAGTTGGAGCAATTAGTAGAAATGAGAGCCGTGGAGCACACTTTAGAGAAGATATCCCGGAAAAAAATGATGAGATGTATGGTTTCCATACGATTTCATGGAAAGAGGAGGGTGTATTATGTATGGATTTTCTAGACTAGATATGAATAGTGAACGCAAAACAGAGATCAGTTCAGAAGAGATAGAAGACAATGATATCTATAGTGATGAAAGTTGGGAAGAAGAGGACTATGAAGATGAGGAACCCCAAGAGAGAGAATATTGTGATTAAGATGAGAACAAAATGAATATTAAAGTAAAACGATACAGCACCGAAGAACAAGAGAATGAAAAAGTTGTAGAGTATGAGATACCCTTTGAGAACATCACTCTATTAGAAGCTCTTAATCATATCAAGACAAAGATAGACTCTTCATTGAGTTTCAGTGCAGGATGCCGTTCAGGTGTTTGCGGCTCATGCTCGGTACGCGTAAATGGGACAGAAGAGTTAGCCTGTGCATATAAGCTAGATGATGGGGATTTGATCGAGCCTATGAAAAATCTGCCTGTGCTGCGCGACCTAATTGTAGATGTTGAGAAGATGTTGAAGTTTAACCTTGTGGCAAAGGCTTACAGCAGCAAGAATACTACAAATCAAGCCCTGTCTCAAGAAGATGCCAGAGCGAATGAGCTTCAAAGTGACTGTATCTTGTGTGGATCGTGTTTTTCTGCCTGTCCTGTGTATGCAGCAAATGAAGACTTTATCGGTCCTTTTGCCCTAACACGTTCTTGGAAATATGTATCAGATGTACGTGAGCAAGATACAGCACAGAAGATAGAAGCTGTACAGACAAATGGTATCTGGGACTGTACTCTTTGTAATGCGTGTGTTCCTGTCTGCCCTCAGGGAATTGCGCCAAAACAAGATATTGCTATGCTCAGAAGTAAGAGTGGGATTATGGGATATATGGATCCGAATTTTGCAGGGGGAATGAGCTTTGGATCTCCATCTTTTGATGGCACTCCGGACTTCAGCGGAGGCTTCTAAGAGATCTTATCAGTTTGCCTCATGGATTATATTATCAAGTAAGACAAAGAGCTCTTTACTTGCTTCTTCCATCTCATTAAATCGTGAGACAACTTCAGCCCCGTGAGGGATATGACTATCTAGGATGCCATCTGCAATATAAGCAACATTTTGGTTGGCATTTTCGTGTACAATCTTATGCTGTACAGGTATTAATTTAAAAGATGAAGTCGAACCAAATCGTCTTGCGCCCTCTCCATCATACCACTTACCAAGTCTACATCCATGATGATCACTGACTTGAAGAAGCTCAGTTGCAGTGATAACAGTATTATAAGCATTTGATTTATATACAATATGATCAATTTTTGCCAAGATAATAAAGATAGAGTTTTCCATATTATAAGAGTAATCAACGATCTTATTGGAACTTTCATTGATCTCAATCATAGTATTTTCAAAACTGGTGATCTTTTCACTTGAACTCTCTACAACCTCGCTCATATGTTCAGAAGAGCTTTGAATATCGTTCATCTCTTGTTGAAGTGATTTGATAGATACAGAGATCTCAGAAGTTGCCTTATGCGTTCTCTCTGCAAGTTTACGTACTTCATCTGCAACAACGGCAAATCCGCGTCCATGCTCACCTGCCCTGGCTGCTTCTATCGCTGCATTAAGGGCAAGAAGGTTTGTCTGATCTGCGATATCCGTGATAAGTTGAAGAACAGAGGTAATATCGCTTACTTGCGTAGCAAGAGCATTGATTGCCTCGTTATTATTTGAGGTGCGTTCCATTAGGACATGAAGCTGATTTACGATCTCCTTTATATCTTCTCTGCTGTCATTAGAGCGTTGTGCGGCCGCTTTTGTTACTTTCGTAACATCTTTAAGTGCTTCTATATTACTTTGAAGATCTGCTTGAACACCTGCCATACCTTTGATAACACTGCCGCTAAGCGCACTAAGCTCAGTATTAAGGCTATCGCGTCTTTTTTTGGCTTCTTGTGCCTTTAGAACATTAAGGCTTTGACAAATATTTTCAATGGCCACGGTAAATTCACCATGCATACCATCTTTTGAAATACAGCGTTCAAAGTCTCCCTTTGCAGCATTGACAAAAGAGACATTGATCTCTTTAATAAAAAATGAGGTCTGATAAAGAAGTTGCTGCAAGGCTATATTCATCTGCCCAAGTTCAGTATCCTCTTTCTCATCTATGTGAGACTTCTCAAAATTACCGGCTGCTGATTTTTGCATGAGCTTTGTGAACTGTTTTAGCGAAACTGTAATAGAAGATCTCACGGCCGAAGCAAAGATAATAACAAAACCTGTAATGACAAATCCGCTGATAAGGAAGAAGAACTTGTAAAAAGAGAGCTCGTTGTTCATGCTGTCTGAAGCTGTCTGTAACTCTTTTTCTTTAAGTGCGACTACCTTTTTAAAAGCATCTCTGGACTTGTTAGCATAAGGCGTCAATGTCTCCTTGTACTTTTGGTAGTTTTGAGTGGTATTGTTTTTGATCTCTTCTTTAGACAAAGACTTCATCATCTTATAAGAGCTGTTCAGAAAAAGAAGTGTTGAACGTTTTGCCTCTTGAATTAGAGATTCAGAAGCCTCATCATCAATAGTCTGGGCAAGTTTATCAAAGGTATCTCGTATACTCTCTGTTCTATCTTTGAGTTTTTGGATGTCTTTTTCATAATCCCCGCCAAGAAGGATGTCTCTTGTTGTTCGCGAAATATAATTAAGATCTTTTTGAATCTCAAGAGTCTGCATGGCACCCGCAGTTGAATGGTGCTGTAAGGAGTTATATTGACTGCCTATACTGCTAAGTGAAAAAAACGCGAAGAATGCAGCACCGATTACAGAAACAGTGACAATGGCAAGAAGATAGTTGATTCTTTGCTTTATGCTAGAGTTTTTTAAGAGTTTATTAAACATGGAAAGTTCCCTTGGAAATGAATATACATTTAAGATGAAAATAATTATAGCATATGTATAAGGAATAGTCTTAATAAAATAGTTTATAAGTAAGAAAAAGTTATACTGATATAAAAATAATGGGATATTTTTATGGCAAAAGAACACTCTTTCGATATTTCAGCAAAAATAAATATGCAAAACTTTAAAGATGCCATCAACCAGGCTCTTAAAGAGGTTGTAGCACGCTATGACTTTAAAGGTATTACGGCGGAGATAGATTATAATGAAAAAGCAAAGACCCTGACTTTAACATCTTCAAGTGATAATAAACTTGAGGCTCTTGAGGATATTGTTATCGGACGACTCTTAAAACGCGAACTAAGCTCAAAGGTCTTAGACGAGGCTACTGTAGTAGATGCTAGCGGAGGAGATCGACGCAAGGTCTTTAAAATCGTTGATTACATAGAGACAAAAGAGGCTAAAAAGATTATGGCTGAGATCAAAACACAAAAGATGAAGGTAACAGCAACCCTAGAGGGTGATTATATACGGGTTAAGGGAAAGAACCTTGATGACTTGCAAAATGCGATGAAACAGATTCGAAGCTTAGAATGGGATGCACCTTTAGTATTTGAGAATTTTAGATAAGTTGGTAAACAGAAATGTCTGAAGTAAAGAAAAAATCATATAAATCAATTGATAAACGTCTGATAACAGAGGGTGCAGTACCTGAGTTTGATCTTTATGAGACAAATGAGTCTAAGACACAGATGAGCCTTTTTTTACAGAGTGACAGTGTCGTAGACGGAAACAATAAGGTTCGCCTTCGAGAGATAGAAAAACTTTTTGTCATAGATGAAGAGTATGAAAAATATAAACTCTATGCGCAAAAACATCTTAACAACATTGCCAATAATGCAGAGATACCTTTTTCGCAAAAAGCAGATATCGTTTATTCCAAAGCCACAGAAGTGATGGATGAACTCTTTCAAAATCCTGAGGCCCTAGGAAATATGGAGAAGAGTCAGGATATTGTAGACGGCTTTGTGAGTATTGTCTTACAGGATGAGGCGACCTTGGCATCTCTTATGAAAATAGCTGCACATGATTATTATACGCATACACATTCGATTAATGTAAGTATTTACTCCTTAAGTCTTGCAAAATTTCTTGGATTTGAGAATAAGGATCTTGAAGATATGGGAATGTCTTCTATGATACATGACCTCGGTAAAAGCAAGGTGGATTGGGACATTATCAATAAAAATGGGAAACTTACGGACATAGAGTTTACCCGCATGAAAAAACATCCGGCAGCGGGATATGATCTTGCGCTTCTGATGGGTATTACAGATAAACGTATCTTATCGGGTGTGAGAAGTCACCATGAAAAACTTGATGGAAGCGGATACCCGGATGGACTTAAGGATGAAGAGATATCACTCTTTGCTCGTATTATTGCCGTATGTGATGTTTTTGATGCCCTAACGACAAAACGCTCTTATAAAGATGCAATGACGAGTTTTGAAGCGATAAAGATTATGAAAAATCAGATGCAAGGACATCTTGATCAGACTTTGATAGATACCTTGATCAGAATGTGTATGGTAAAAGAGAGAGAAGAATGAAACTAAGCGTGACTCAAGCAGCAGAAAAGTTTAAAGTTTCAAAAGAGGCTATTCATAATCGAATACGACGCGGAAGCTTGGACTGTATAATCGAGCATGGAGCCAAATTTGTCTTAATAGACGAGCCTGTGCAGACAGAAGCTAAGCCCCTTAGCGATAAGTATTACAGCTATATTGAAGATGAAAACCTTAGCCTGAAAGAGAAGATCAAAGATCTTGAACAGCAAAACTTAGGTCTAAGAGATCAAAAAGAGAAGATGCTCATCGAAGAGAAAAAGAAGATCGAGCAGATATATAAAGAGCGTGATGAACAGCTAAAGCAGGTCTTGAACACTATCAGCTCCAAGTTCTTGCCCAAACCGCAAGACGAAGAGAACATTCCTGAAAATAATGAGTATGTAAATGAAAAGAGTTTTGAGCATGTAGTAGATGTAGAGGCTCTACATAATGAGCCTATACGTCTAAAAAAGTTTTTAAAACTCAAAGAGTATAAGCCTGCAAAACATCTGCGTGTAAAAAATCGTTTTAAGCGTTTAGTCGGACAAGATAAGAGAATCTTTCGTCAAGAAGGAAAGATATACATCAATCCGGAAAAATTCGATTATAAAGACCTGCTGGACTAGGTGTAAAGCCTAGTTCCTTTTCTTAACTTCTTCTTCGTCTGCTACTGTCTTTTTGAGGCTCTGCAAAGTGTCGTTTTTTGTGAAAACAGCTATTACAGATAGCATGTTTACTGTCCAAGGCCAAGGGTTTTGTACAGATGCGACAACGTGGGACAAATTGAGCATTTTTTAGTGTTTTTTCTATATAAGTGTTTAAATTCTTACGGGCTGTTATAGCTTTTTCAGGCTCAAAGAAGATCTCCGGAAAACGGTAGTTTAACCATAAATATAAAGAGACCTCTTTGACCAAGTCTTCTATATGAAGAAGTGTTTCCATAGAATCAGCATACTCCCCATAAATCCTACTCTCTTCATAAGCCACAGGCGTTTGTGCTTCCATATGTGAAACATAGCTAGAAAAGACATCGACTAGGTAAGGTGACTGTGTAGATAGTGGTGCACAGGCCATATGATACTTAGAGCTTAGGTCCAAGTCATACTGGTCTGTATATCTTGCCACTTCAATAAGACTATCAAGGTTTGCTACTCGAAATGGTCCGTCAAAGGTCATATGCTTGATAAAAAAGTGCAAGATCTCTTCTAGGTTTTTCGTCTCCAGAATCTTTCCGACAAGCATGATATGTTCTAAGTTCGCCATTACCTTAAGAGGCAGACTGATGTCTTTTAGAGGCTGATGAAACTGTTCGTGAATGGTTTGTAAGATAGCTGGATTTAAAGCACCGACAAAGCCTTTTCCTCCATACCGAAACGTCCCGCTCTACCGGCTATCTGGATGACTTCAGAAGGCTGAAGTGTACGGCGGCGTTCTCCGTCAAACTTCATGTCTTTTGAAAACAAGATAGTCTTGATAGGAAGGTTTAGTCCCATTGATATTGCATCTGTAGCGACAAGAACCTCTGTCTCACCTTCTCTAAATCGACGTGCTTCTTCACGTCTTACCTCAGGAGAAAGGTTTCCATATACGACAGAGACCTTATAATGACGGCTTAACTGTTGTTTGAGCTGAAGCACATCTTTGCGTGAAAAAGCGATGACGGCAGTTTGAGGTTCTATCGCATTTAAAGGTGTGGCAGACTTCATGATAGAGAGTGGATTTTTACGCTCAAAATAGATCACTTCAAGCTCTTCTCCCAGCCACTGCGCCAAGGCTTCAATAGCAACAAGAGCATCAAGTGAACCTGTCATATAGACCTCTTTTGCAGGTGCACCGATGATGGCGTTTGCCCAGGCCCAGCCTCTGTCTCTGTCGTTAAGCATCTGCACTTCATCTATCACACAAACATCAACATCTATATTAAAGTTCAGCATCTCTATTGTGGAGCTGATATGTGTTGCATATTCATCAACTATCTGCTCCTCTCCGGTAATAAGAGAAGCTGCAACTCCATCTGCTTTAAGGCTCTCATATCCTTCCAGGGCAAGAAGTCTTAAGGGAGCCAGATAATATCCTGTATCTGCTTTCTCAAGCGCCTTCATGGCCTGGTAGGTTTTTCCGCTGTTTGTTGGTCCTACATGAAAGATAAGCTTGCGGCGAAGCCCTCTGGCGGTAGGAAAAAGGTTCTTAAAGTCTCGAATAGTTCGTGCAAGAAGGGCTTCTCTTTGCTTTTTTAGTTTTAAGCCTTCTATACTTTTATTAAAACTGTAAAGGATTTTTTTAGCCGTCTTAGAAGGAATATGAAGATCATGATTGATATAGCCTTTTAACTCCTGAAGTACATAAGAGCTGACCTCTTCATGACTCATCTCCAAGATAGAAGCCGACTCTTCACAAGTGCGCATAAGTTCATACAGCTCTTCTTTAAAGGCTTTCTCTATCATATCCGTATGTAAAGAAAAATCATCTTCAAAGTTGATCTCTTCACCCCTCCATAAACGGGGAAGAAGATCTTTTAAGGGAAGTTCGAAAAGAGCTTCGTAAGATATCTCATCTCCTTCATACTTGAAGAGTGCCTCTTTGTGCATGATAAGGTTAAAGTCCATCACTTGCAGGGAGTGGGCATCAAAGTTGCGAGTAAAGAGAGATCTTAATGTCTTTTCGCTCAGGGGAGTATATTCAAAAATATTCTCTGGAGGCATAGTCTTAAGTGCCTGCAATATCTCTTCATCTTGCAGATAAGGATGAGGAGAAGGAAAGTGAGAAATAAACTTATCTGCCTCGTCTTG
>CBFDAB010000059.1:0-12824 GCA_965602745.1 uncultured Campylobacterales bacterium | reverse complement strand
TTTTCCATTTTATCATAGTGTTTAGACTCTTCAAGGTATATACCGCTTTTACGGTATATAAACTCAGATAATTTTGGGAAATTTCCTTTATTAAACATCTATCAGGCCTCTATCGATTTAATGGCTGCATCAATTGCAAATTGCGCATAACTCTCATCTTTAAAACGCTCTTTAACCTTGTTCAAGAGCGCAACATCTTCAGGTTGACCGATTTCAGCCATATAATCAACGGCTGTCATAGATACATTGATATTTTCTTCACCTTCTAATAGTTCAACTAGCATGTCACGAGATTCAGGGAAATTAACATCTCCTAAGACATTAATTGCAAAGATACGAAGATCATAATCATCTCCAATCAAAAACTTCACAATATAATACTTAATAGCAGGACCATAATCTTGTAAGATTGAGATCCCCAGGTTTCGGATATAAGCATTAGAGAGTTTTAGAAGTTCCATAATACTCTCTATAGGAGCATCACCCGGATTAAGATTGGATAAAACAGCTGCTATTCGTGTTGCTGTATCTTTATGTGTATCACGTTCAATAAGCTTATCTACTAGAAAATGGGCACCGTCTTTGAAATTCACCATCTCTTCTAAGGCATAAGAGCGTTTATCAAACTCCTCATTCTTTTCATAATACATAATAGCCTCTTCTAAGCTTTCAAACTTAGGAAGCTCATCTTGTACTTGTTTCTCATTTCGTTTAATTAAAGCCATCTGTTCCCCTACTTATATGAAAGAATTTTATTAAGAATCTGTTTGAAGCTTAGAACTTCTGAGGTGCCGCCACGTTCATAAGCCTCTCTTGGCATCCCATAAACAACACAACTCTCTTCAGACTCTGCTATGGTATAACCACCCGCTTTTTTAATGTTAACCATTCCCTGTGCACCATCATCACCAATACCCGTTAAGAGTACGGCAAAGATATTTTTCGCCGGAAAGATCTTCAAGGCTGAGTCAAACATCTCATCAACAGCAGGTTGGAAAAAACGAGAATTCTTATCCATTCCGTCAACCGTCACGATCTTTCCTGAAGTCTTTTTACGAAAATGCATATGCACCCCGCCTTTGGCCAGATAGATATGTCCCGGAAGCAACTCATCATTTGTTGACGTCTCATGTACAGGAAGATCACTTACTCGTGCTAGACGCTGAGCGAAGGCATGTGTGAACTGAGCTGGCATATGCTGAACAATACACACGGCTTGAGGATAATCTATAGGCAGTGAAGCTGCTATCTGCTCAATCAATCCTGGTCCACCTGTTGATACACCGATTAAGACGATCTTCTCCATCTTTCTTGAGCTTTGTTGAGAAAGACTCGCACCTTCTCTTTGCATGCGTTTGTCACGTCTTTTCTCAGCAATCTGAGTAGGTGCTTTAAGTCTGCGGCGAGAAATACGGCTTAAAGATTTTATCTTTTGAACAATCTCTCTTCCACTCTCTTCGACTCCAACATTCATCGTACCCGGTTTAAGAATAAAGTCAATTGCTCCATATTCCATAGCCTCTATAGTAACAGAAGCATTTTCTGAGGTCAAAGAGCTTACCATCAAAATGGCAGTTGGATTTTTTTGCATAATCTCTTTGACCGCAGATATACCGTCTAAGACAGGCATATTGATATCCATTGTGATAACATCGTAGTCTTTAGCAATAGCCTTATCTACAGCCTCTCGCCCATTTTTTGCTATATCTATTTCAAAGTCATGTTCTTCTATCAGGCTTCTGAGTTGCTTTCTTACCAAGGCAGAGTCATCTACAATTAATATTTTTTTGCTCACGCGACTTCTTCTTTAGCCAAGTCTAATGAAGACAATAGAACATCTGTGTCAAACATCAATACCAATCTTTTACCATCATCTAACTGTAAGACATTAGAAAACAGACGACTGCTATCGTCTTCAATCTTAATTTCAGAGTCATTTATGCCCATAACATCGTTAACCTTATCTACAACAAATCCGATACTATTGCCTTTTATTCTTGTAACAATAATCTTTTGATCTAATTCCACATTTTCATTAAGCTTTAAAATACCATACAAAGAAGCAATACTAATGACCTGTCCGCGTATGTTGATCACACCCTTAATATGTTCTTGTGAGTCCGCTATAGGTGTGATCTCAGTTGTATCAATGATCTCACTCACGTCATCAATGTTAAAGGCATATTCTTCGTTCTCCATCTTAAAGATGACTACTTCCAGGTTAACCTCTTCAGAAGCTTTCTTTGTCTGTTCTTCTTTCTCTTTATCTGTTATCAGATGGCTCTGTTCATTAACAAGGGTACGAATAACTTCTGTATTAACAATACTTATCAAGCCGTCATTCATATGAAGCACGCCATTGATCTTTTTATCTTGAAAATTCTCAGGCATACCTTCGATCTTGGATGTTGCTACATCTTGAATATCTACAATTTCATCTACCACTAGACCAATATGTCTGCCTAGATGTTGAGAGACAATAATACGATTTTTATCACTGTTAACGACATCAAGGTCATAATATGCACGTAAATCAGCCACAACAAGCAAGTCATCACGTAAAGAGATCATCCCTAAAATCTCTTCTGTGCTTTCAGCAATAGTCGTAAAACTTTCAGGGATTGCAATAATCTCACGTATAGCATCAACTTCTAAGGCATACTGTTCTTGTCCCATAGTAAAGAACAGATAACGTTTTAGATGAGAGTGTTTCTCTATTTCCACCCCGTCAACAGAGATGTCACGTACTTCTTTTACCGTATATGACGGCAGGCTAATCTCTTTTATAAGGGTTTCAACGCTAACTATTTGAATAATCTCATCTTCATATTTAAACAGCCCGATTATTGAGTCTTCACTATCTTCTATATACTCAACCTTAGACTGATCGACTTCAACAGAGTTAATCACTTCTGATACTAAGAGTGAAAAGTGATAAGAGCTTCCTTCAATTGTCACCTGACGTGCTTTAAAGTCAGTCGGATTTACAAGTTTAGCCTTCTTATCCAAAAGGTAAGAAAAATCCAATGTGCAGACAATCGATCCTTCAATAGAGCATAAACCACGAATCGCAATCGGTGTCATTGCCATTGGAGTTAAATCCTGAACACGCAAGATCTGTTCAACCTCATCAGTATTGATTCCGTAATAACATCCTTGTTCTTTTATGATTAGGATCTCTTCTATTTGCATGTATTACTCCTTAGATACTGTTTTCAAGGAAAGTCTATTTCCTTATATCATTTATACGAAAGTTTCACCTAATAGAGGGTCATCGATTTACTCTTATAAAAGTGAATCAATCACCCCATCTTAGTGCAGACTCTCTTCTTCGTTTACGCGAATGCGTAAACTACCCTTGCTGAAGCTCATCTGCCATAACAGCAAGTTCTTCTACACCTTCACCGATATGAGAAATTGTATCTATAATAAGTTCAGAAGCCTTTCGAGATTCCATTGCATTTTTGGCAGAAAGTTCAACAGCTTTTTGAATCTCGTTAATACCGATAAATACAGAGTCAAGACCCTCAAGGTTTTGATCATTTATCGCTTTCAAGCCTGTATATCTGTCAAGAAGTTCAACCAGCATATTAATAATCTTGTCCATCTCATTTACTAGATTATCTAAACGTTTTTTCTCATTATTTTGACCGCTAAGAAGATTATTCCAATCTTCTTGAACCATACCGATTTCAGCATTCATACCTTCAATAGTATCATTAATCTTCTCAGTATTTGATTCTGAATCTTTCGCAAGATTACGGATATCAGCTGATACAACCGCAAATCCCTTACCGAAGTCACCGGCTCTGGCCGCTTCAATCGAACCACTGATTGCAAGCATATTAAGCTGTATGATAGAGTTAGAGATATTTCCAACTGTTTTGTTAACATTTTTCGTCTCTTTAACAATAATGACCAGCTCATCACTCGCCCCCTTGCCTTCACTCATTGAGTTAACAACTTCACTGTTGATATTTACCATCGAGCCTTTTACATCTCCAAAAGAGATCTTAAGAAGATCAAAGTTACGTCGTGCAATCTCAATAAGCTTATCTATATCCTTAGCAGCTAAAATACCAGCCTCGATATTTTCTTTATTTGACAGTGCTGACTTATTTGTAGAGTGAGACGAGGATTCTATCTCATTAAGTGCACCGGTAACCTGTTCTAATGCAGCCTGTATCTCTTCCATCGAAGCACTGATCGTATCTGCAGACGATGCTATATCTTCTGCAGATTTTGCCGTGTCAGTTGAAAATTTCAACTCTTCTGCAAGGCTGCTTAAGTCTTTGATATCTCCTTCTGTCTGAGTCAAGGCAGCTGATTGTGTTTCAATACCGTTTAAGGTTTTTTCAACAGACAAAGCAATACGACTTGATGCCTCTGCAATTTCACTAGAACCGTCATTAACACTGTTTACATAACCGCCTAAGTTTTGAGTGACCTGTGAAACTGACTTCGCTGCTTCAACAGAATAGATAGCAATTTTTGTCAACTCTTCCATCTTTAGACTAAGTTCATTCGCAGTGGTACCGGTTTTTCCAATAATATCCGTAGTATTAACAATATTTTTAATAATAGTGTCAATACTTCCTTGTATCTTATTTACAAGTTCAGAAATAAATTCTGCATTTTTTTCACTCTCACCTGCAAGTGCACGTGTCTCATCAGCAACAACTGCGAAACCTTTTCCATGTTCTTTTGCACGTGAAGCCTCAATAGCAGCATTGAGAGCGAGTAAGTTTGTCTGATCTGCAATCTTTGCAATAAAGCCAACTGCCTCACCAATATTTTGTGAACTGGCCTTTAGCTCTTCACTTTTTGTTGAAGAAGACTTTGCTATATCAACTGAACCTGTCATACGCTCAACTGAACCGTTAATAAGTTCAACTGCATTCATAATCGTATCACCGGTTGCAACTGTTGAGTTGATTACAGTATCAATATTATTACTCATACGATTAATATTATTGTTAATGCCCTTTACATTCTTAAGTGCCTGCTCAGATGCGCCACTATTTTCTTCTGCTGCTGTAGCAATTTGCTCCATAGAAGACTTAAGCTGCTCTATAGCGGAAACAGATTCTTGTGCATTGTCTAATATATTAGTTGCTATGCCTGAGATACTTTCAGAGATCTGTTGCTGTTTAGCCAAGGTACGTTGGCGACGCTTATCAGTTCCGCCAGATACTGCGACACTGCTTGATGGTGAACTGCTCTTTATTAATGCCATGTAATTTCCTTACTTAAAATTTATTTTAATCTAAAGTTGAGTAAAGCTCTTCAGCTTTTTTAATATCTTCACGAGATGGCTTTACCCGAATAGAAACATATTTTGTGTTTCCATTTTTGTCCACTGAACGAAGCACTGTTGCATAAACCCAATAGTATCCCCCACCCTTACGAGAATTTTTAACATACCCTGTCCAAAAACCCTTGCTTTGAGCATCATCCCAAAGTGATTTAAAAGCAGCACGAGGCATTTCCGGATGACGAACGACATTATGGGGTTGACCATATAAATCATCCGCATCCATATTTGCCACCTGCATAAAACCGTCAGATGCGTAAGTAATTATGCCTTTTTCATCTGTTTCTGATAGAAGGTATAAAGAATCATATAAAACTTCACCATCTTCTAGAAAGGTTAATCCTTCTGTATCCAGAACATCTCTTTTCTCTGCCATCTGTGTCTCCTAGCGTTTAATTTAATATTAATAGAGTATCTCTATAAAATACAAATCAAAATTAAAAACTATAATAATATGGTTTTATTAGTTTTTTTTAATATTTAGTTACTTAATGTTACATATACAACAAGAGCCCTAAACAAGGAGAATAGCGGGGTTTCGAGGGATAAATATGAGAAAACATTATATTATATTTGTGGAAAAAATACCTTATATTTTATGGCTAAAATATTTAAAAAAAACTATTTGCAACAAGAATGTAATGAGAATTAGAGATAGGAGTTAGAACAAAAAGACTCAAAATGAGTCTTTTTATTTAGATGTTATCGCGGATTGCAAGCTTAGAAATAAGAGTGTAATAACCCTCTTTATTTTTACGCTTGAAATAACGCATCAAACGACGACGCTGTCCTACAAGTTTAAGAAGACCAAGACGTGATGCATGATCTTTTTTATGTATTTTAAGGTGTTCAGTAAGTTCTGCAATACGCTTACTAAGTAATGCGATTTGAACTTCTGAAGAACCAGTATCGTTTTCTGTGCGAGCAAATTCTTTTACAATTGCTTCTGTTTTCGCCGAATCTAAAGCCATAATGACCTCCCTGATTGGTATATTAAATTTCCCAAGAACTTGAGATGGCGAATTGTAGCTAAATATTTATTATATTTTATTGAAGAAGTCTCTTCTTTTCAATATTACATATTTAACTTGAAAATTAAAAGAAGACAAAATCTATCTTTTATATATTTTATGTATAATACCCCTTATATATACATAAGGACTACTCTATATGCTAATGACCCGAGCAAGTGAATACGCGCTATTATCCTTAGTCACCCTAGCCTCAGCCACTGAAGCTATGGATACAGAGACCTTAGCTCACGACCTTGGTATCTCTAAAAGTTTTTTAGCAAAGATACTGCAATCCCTGGCTAGAAATGGTATTTTAAAGTCGTTTAAGGGTGTAAACGGTGGATTTGTTCTTATTCAAGACAAGGAAAAGGTCACTCTTTTAAATATTATGCAAGCCGCTGAAGGAAAAAACCCTTCTGTGTTCGATTGCTCTGCAGGTCTGGGAAACTGTCCTAGCGAAAAAGAAGAATCATGTCATATCTACCCCTTTATTCATAACCTTCAAGGACGCATTGATACGTTCTTAGAAGGTATGACCTTAGCCGATATCTTAGAAAAAAAGTAGATACAGCGTGGCAAAAAGAAAAACAGCGATATTGGGCCGATTAACACCTATACTTGAGTTTATAGTTCGTACCCGCGATCTTAGTATCGTCGCTTTTGTAATGGCTATTCTTGCTATTATCATCGTTCCTCTCCCAAGTATGTTGCTTGACTTTATGCTTTCAATCTCAATCTCTATTGCTGTTTTAATTATTCTTATTTCTCTTTACATCCCTAAACCGACAGACCTGACCACCTTTCCGACACTTATTTTGATCATTACACTTTTCAGACTCTCCTTAAATGTTGCGACAACGCGTATGATTTTGAGTCATGGACACGAGGGGCCGGAGAATGTTTCAGAGATCATCTCTAGCTTTGGTGACTTTGTTGTTGGTGGAAATTATGTAATCGGTATTATTGTTTTTTCTATCTTAGTGCTTATTAACTTTATGGTTATCACTAAGGGTTCAACGAGGGTTGCAGAAGTTGCTGCGCGTTTTACACTAGATGCGATGCCGGGTAAACAGATGGCTATTGATGCAGATTTAAATGCCGGCCTTATAGAAGAGTCTGAGGCAAAATCACGCCGTGCTACCATCTTGCAAGATGCCAATTTTTATGGAGCTATGGACGGTTCGTCAAAATTTGTTAAGGGTGATGCGGTTGCGGGTATTATTATTACCATCATTAACATTATCGGCGGCTTCTTGATCGGTGTCTTCCAATATGATATGAGTGTGGCTGATTCGGCTTCTACCTTTACTATCTTGACTATTGGTGACGGTCTTGTCTCCCAGATACCCGCGCTTATCATCTCAACTGCAACCGGTATTATGATCACAAGAGCCTCAAGTGATGAGAATAACTTTGCTGAGGGAACTATCAATCAGCTTATGGGAAATGCGAAGACCCTTATTATCGTGGGTTCTATCATGGTCTTATTTGCAATGGTTCCGGGTCTGCCTACTTTTTCAATGGGATTTGTCGGTCTTATCTTCTTAAGTATGGGATACCTTCTTTTACAGCACGAAAAGGGTGAATTACGACTTTTCCTAGGTGCAGACGGTTCAACTGCCAAAGACCGTTCTTCTCAAGGTGGAACAAAAGGAGCTGAAGAAGACTCCTCCTCTGCCCCGCAAAAGAGTAATGAGCAGATAGTAAAAGACGAAGAAGCTGCTCTTGAAGATATATTAAAAGTTGAGATGCTTGAGCTGACCTTAGGTTACCAGCTTATACGACTTGCAGACGCTTCTCAGGGCGGAGATCTCTTAGAGCGTATCCGTTCAATGCGTAGAAAGATTGCCACAGACCTTGGTTTTTTAATGCCTCAGGTACGTATTCGAGACAACTTGCACCTAGACCCAAGTCATTACCAGATCCTGCTAAAGGGTGTTGATATCGGTCATGGTTCAATTCGACCTGACAAATTTTTGGCCATGGACAGCGGTATGGCTACAGAAGAGATTGAAGGAGAGAAGACAAAAGAGCCGGCCTTTGGTCTTGATGCGATATGGATTAAACCTGAACTTAAAGAAGATGCGATTATGAACGGATATACGGTTGTTGATCCGGCAACTGTTATCTCAACGCACATGTCTGAGCTTGTTAAATCACATGCAGAAGAGTTATTAACACGTCAAGAGACACAGACTCTTATTGACAAGCTTAAAAATGATTTCCCTGTTGTGGTAAGTGATGTTACAAATGTTGCTTCTATTGGTCTTATACAACGTATTTTCAAGGCACTTTTACATGAGAAGGTCCCTCTTAAGGATATGCTCACTGTTTTAGAGACTATTGCAGATATCGCTGAATACAGTAAGAATGTAGATGTTATTGTTGAACAAGTACGTTCAAAACTTGCTCGTGTGATAACATCTATGTATAAAGACCAATCCGGTGTTATTAAACTTCTCACCTTTGATACATCAACCGAACAACGCATACTGGAGAAATCAACCGAACATGACGGAATAAGAAATCTCGCTCTTAATGTAGGTGAGATAAATGCTCTTATTCAAGGGGTTAGTGATAAGGCGAGCACCCTTTTACAGCAAGGCGTCTCACCTGTTATCCTGATCGTTGATCCTCAGCTTAGAAAACCCATAGCAGAGATATTTGAGAGATTTAATCTAGAAGTTGTTGTTCTCTCTCATGCAGAGATAGACAGTAATGCCAAGTTTGAAGTCATGGGTAGTATCACAATCGAATTATAAGTTATAATCATATAAGGCAAACAACATGAAAAACACAATATATCACCTTTCGCACATAGACCTAGACGGTTACAGCTGTCAGCTTATTATGAAAGAAGCTTACGAAAATATCGTATTCTTTAATGCCAATTATGGTGCAGAAGTAGGCGAAAGACTCAATGAGATCATAGATTCGATCAAGAGTAAAAAAGAAAATGCCACTATACTTATCACAGACCTTAACCTCACTATGGATGAGGCTAAGTGGCTTAGTAAAGAGATAGAAAAGTTTCGTGATTATCAGAAGATAGAGGTAAAGGTTCAGCTTCTTGACCATCATGGAAGCGGTCAAGACTGTGCCAATAAATATGACTGGTACCTTCTTGATACCACTCGTTCGGCTACACAGATCACCTTTGATTATGTAAATGAGCATTTCACCTTAGCTCCTGAAGTAAGAACATGGCTTACTCCGTATGTAGCCATTGTTGATGCAGTTGATCTTTGGCACCAAGAGAAGCATGATGCCTTTGAGTATGGAAAGGTCTGTATGCGTCTGGTAACAGAGACGAGAGAGCTTAACCGTGTTATGTTTGCAAATGAGGATAGAGACTATAAACTTTCTCTTCTTTTTGAGGCGGCACAGATACTTCCTCTTGATAACTCAAATATTTTATTAGATGACACAATCCATACTTTGAAAAAGAACTTCTTTAAAAAAGAAGATGATGATACTCTTGATAACCTTGCCACAGCGCATATAGTTGAGCTTCTAGGCAGAGTAAAAGCAGATAAGACTATATATTACAAGGGATACAAAGGATACCTCTCTTACGCCCTGGGAAACACTTCTATAATAGGAAACGGTTTTTTGACTGCCTTTGACGAGTATGACTTTATCGTTGATGTCGGTCCAAGAGGAACGATGAGTCTAAGAGCAAACAACAAGGTTGATGTATCTTTAATTGCTAAAGAGTGGGCTGGAGGCGGTGGACATCCTAACGCTTCAGGCGGACGTATAAATGGTTTCAAAGAGCAGTTTAGATACGACAAGGTCAAACAGCAGATCCAAAATATCATTGATGACAATGAATCCAGAGCCGGAAAACTTGCCCACAAGAGCTAGAACAAAGAAGTTAGTCTAAAACTTCTTTTCATTTTTTTCCTTTGCCAAATTCTATCATAGCACCTTAAGCTCTAATGCGTATGATGTCATCATGAATACAAATATTAATGAAATTTTCACTTACCATAATGAAACCAAACATGCTCCGCAAAGATATGCCCGTTCAATTGGATATATGGACTGGTCAACACAGCCCGATCCTTTTCGTTCTTACGAGGGCTCACCACAGATACAGCTTCCTCTTGCTCTGGAAAACTCCACCCCTCCTTATCATCTCATCTTTGATAATGAGCTTCCATCTGCTCCCCTGCTTATACAATCAGTCTCTCAGTTCTTTCAATTCTCCTTAGGATTGGCTGCATGGAAACAGGCAGGAGCGGATAAATGGGCGCTTAGATGTAACGCATCAAGCGGAAACCTTCAGCCCTCAGAGTCTTATATCATCCTTCCTCCTGTTAACTCTATCTCAGATAAATGTTCAGTCTCGCATTACGCGCCTAAACAGCACACTCTAGAAAGACTCTGTGAGTTTGATAGCAGTTTTTTTGATGGCTTACATGAGGGAAGCTTCTTAGTAGCTCTTTCTTCAATAACATGGAGAGAAGTATGGAAATACGGAGAACGTGCCTTCAGATACTGTTCTTTAGACGCAGGCCATGCACTTAGGGCCTTACAAGTCTCTGCAATGATGTTAGGTTGGAAGGTCGAAGTCATCAATGGTTTAGATGATGCCGACTTGTCTAAACTCTTAGGCTTAGATCAGGATAAACGCTATACCTCAACGGAAGGCGAGTTTCCGGACATGCTTCTGTCTATCTCCCCTGTAAAAAAACAAGATATAGACATCTCTACCCTGCTTCAAGAACTTCCGACGACGTATGAAGGAAAAGCAAATATCTTGAGTCCTGCACATCAAGAGTGGGAGATGATAGAAAGAATTGAAAAAGCCAGCTTTTCAAAGTCAAAAGAAAAAAGAGCCTTTCAAAATACGCCTGTTCCAAGACTTCCAACTGCAGAGTCAAAAGAGATCGTTATGAAACGCCGTTCAGCTCAGATGATGGATGCAGACAATGCCAGCATTTCTCAAGAGCAGTTTTATACTATGATTAACTCTGTCAAAGAGAGTATGGACGGAAATGAAAATTCTGCCAACCTAGTAATCTTTGTACATGAGGTAGAAGGATTAGACAAGGGTCTGTATCTACTTCTAAGAAACAAAGAACACCTAGCCTCATTAAAACGCTTAATGCGTCAGAGTTTTCTCTTTGAAGAGATAAGAGAAGACTTCTTCCTCTTAGAAAAAGACGACTTCAGATCCAGAGCAAAATCTATCTCTTGTAACCAAGACATAGCTGCAGACGGTGCATTTTCATTAGGAATGCTATGTGAGTTTTCAAATCAGATACAAGAACACGGTGAGCACCGCTATAAAGAGCTATATTGGGAATGTGGCGCCATCGGTCAACAGCTTTATCTTGAGGCTACTGCCTTGGGTATCTCTGCTACGGGTATAGGCTGTTATTTAGATGATGTTTTCCATGGTCTTCTTGGTTTAGACTCTAATCAGTTTCAGAGTCTTTATCATTTTACGGTCGGTCGGGCTATTGTGGATAGTCGTCTTATGACGCTTCCCCCTTATTAAACTCCGATCCCTTTACTGAAAATCCGTATTCAGACAGAAGCTTGAGCTTCTGTCTCTTCGTAAATAAACAACAGATATATAATTGTCATCAGTACATACTTAAAAAACTTATTAAGTTTTGGTAGAGGATTCCTTGATTTCTTCAGCGGCTACCCTTAAGTATTTGGCAGCGATCATCGAGTGTTTATGGTGAATATCATGGTACATCGTACCATAGACTACATCTTTTCCGAAAAGAAGTAATGCCGGGTATAAAAGATAAGCAGGAAGCGGTATAGGAAATGTCCCTGCTACCCCTCTACGGTAATGAACAAGATGAAAAAAAACAAAATCATTTATAATATAAGTGACGCGAAGAACGATCCACCACAATAAAAATGCTTGCGGGACCATAAACAGCAACACGCTAAACAGCGTAAAGCGCACGAGCATCATACTGCCAAGTTCTAAAGAAATACCATTACTGCGAATATAACGTAGCGTTGCCTGCTCATGCTGGGTCACTGCCCCAAGAAATGCTCTTAATGAACCACCGAGTATATGAAAAGCATCCGGG
The DNA here is from genome assembly GCA_965602745.1 of uncultured Campylobacterales bacterium. GTDB lineage: Bacteria > Campylobacterota > Campylobacteria > Campylobacterales > Sulfurimonadaceae. The sequence continues at coordinate 432 of CBFDAB010000059.1, read as the reverse complement.
TCTTTTGAGGTAGCTGTAAATGTATGATGTCCAATATGGATATCTCTATATTCTCGATATCCAAGATTAAACGGGGAAAATGGAATCAAAAATAAGCGTGTTAAATAATCAAGCTCTTCGGCCTTTCTCAAATGAAGCAGTTCATGAAAAGTGATCATCCAGCGAGTCACCAAGACTGAAGTAAGAACCATTGACCACCAGACATTTGCCACACCTGAAGCAAATAGTGCCAAACAGGAAAAAATTGCAATATTTATAATAATAGTTTTCAGTTGATATTGTTTTGCTTCTGTTTCACCCGCAAAGTATTGACTTAAATCTTCCACTGGACTCCCTTTTAATTTTATCCAGCAGCATAATAGTATTACAAAATAGCCTTAAAATTACTGATCTGCTTGGTCTCAAAACTGTAGTCAAAAGTGGCTATGCTTT
>CBFDAB010000058.1:0-12858 GCA_965602745.1 uncultured Campylobacterales bacterium | reverse complement strand
ACCACGACGGTTTGCCGGTGCAACATTCGGACTTCTATCCATAAATGGTATTAAGAAGAAAATCACCTGTGCAATAGCAAAGGCGATTAGTCCAGTATCTTTACCGAATGGACGCAAGATCTCATAAGACCATAAGAAGTACCACTCAGGGTAAATATGTGCCGGTGTTACCAGACCGTCTGCAGGGTCAAAGTTTACAGGATCCATAGCAAAGCCATACTGCCAAAATGTCAGGTAAAAAAAGAACATCAAGAAGACAGATACAACAAACATATCCTTAGACATAAAGTCATTTGCAAAACGAATGACTTTTGAACCGGCTTTGTCTCCATCTAAATATTTTTTAGACTCTACTTCAAAATCGATCTCTTCACCGTCTTGATTATTAACGTGAGGAATACGAAGAGCTGCAAAGTGAATACCGATCAGAGCAATAATCGCTAAAGGAAGCAGAAGTACATGAAGCATAAAGAAACGGTTCAAGAAAGCTTGACCCGGAACATAATCTCCACGGATCCATTCAACCACACCGTTTAGTTCTAAAGAACCGGCAGAAAACAGGTTAGTAATAACCATACCTGCCCAGTAAGACATCTGACCCCATGGAAGCATATACCCTGAAAACGCTTCTGCTGAGAAGGTCACAAAAAGAAGCATACCTGAGATCCAGATCATCTCACGTCCCTTTTTGTATGAACCGTAATAGATCCCCGTAAGCATATGGATATAGATAATCAAGAAAACCACAGAGGCTGCTACGGCGTGAACATGTCTCCATAACCAACCAAAACCGACTTCTTGCATGATCGTATAGTTAACACTGTCAAAAGCAGTCTCAACATTTGGCTGATAATACATAAGCAGGAAGATACCTGAAACTAAAAGTAATGCAAATGTGATAGCCAAAACCATCCCCATTGCCCAAAGAAAGTTGATGTTTTTTGGGATCCAATATTCAGATGCCATGACTTTTTCAACTTTATCAAGCGCTAAACGCTGGTTTAACCAATCTTTAACACTTGTTGCTTTTTCAAAATGTGCCATTTATTTTCCTTCCTTAAGCGACGACGCCGTCAGCTTTCATCTTTTGATATTCTGGACCTTCTTCACCTAAAAGGACTGTGTTGCCCACAATCTTAAAGGGAGGAATAACAAGCGGAGACGGAGGCGGTGACTTTGTCTGTATGCCCGAAGCATTAAACTCTCCACCATGACAAGCACACAGAAAATCTTTTTTAGCATCTCGATAAGCAGGGATACAACCCAGGTGTGTACATAAGCCAATAGTGATCATAAAGTGACTTCCGTTGATAATAATATCACGCGCCAATTCGTCTTTACTCTGCTCAGCAACCATTTCAGCTGTTTTTTTCAAGATAAAGATCGGTTTCCCACGCCATTTTTCTACAAGGAGTTTGTTCTCTTCAACTGAAGAGACATCAACTTCCGTAAATCCCGCCGCTTTTACACTTGGAAGTGGATCCCAAGACTGTTTCATGGCTACTAAAGAACCGACCGCACCAATACCGGCGACAGCACCAAATGCCTTACCCATAAACCCTCGTCTGCTTGATTTTTCCATTTTTTCTCACTTTTATATGTCTGAAGTATCAACAATTTATAGGTGGAGTTATTATCACATATAAATTGTTGACACTTGTTGCAGAAATTAACTTAACCATAATACTGGATTATGATTTAATTAAGAATTAATTTAGTACTTTACAAATAAATTCCGCTGTCCTTGTAGCATTTGGATCTAAGGCTTGATATTGATGTGATCTATTGTCACTGATTATATTATCTAAATTCCCCATATCTTCAAAGTTTAAACACGGAATATGCAGTTCTTCAAAAAGCGGTAAGAACTCTTTTGGATAATCTTCACGCTGAACATAAACAGGTAGAGAGTCAGAAGCCAGTGCCTGAAGCACTGCTGTAGGAGAAGATGGTACAAGAGCTTAAACCTAAATTAGGTAAAACATTTGTGGTATATTAGTTTTCCTTGCCTTTGTTCTCTTCTGCTCCAACATTTTTTTTCTGATCCATTTTGATGTAAATCTGTAAGATCTCTATAGCTGCGGGCGTTACTCCCGAGATTTGTGAAGCTGCCTGAAGAGTCGGTGGATTGAACTTTTCAAACTTTTCTACCATCTCATTGCTCAGACCTTTAACTGTTTTAAAATCAAATCCTTCAGGTATCTTCATCTTTAACTGTTTTTTCATCTTATTGATATCTTGAAGCTGTTTCTCAATATAACGTGCATATTTTGCTTCTATCATAATCTGGTTTTGAACATATTCATCAAACTTGGCAATACGCGGCTCTAGTTTGATAAGTTTTTCAAGAGTAAAGCTTTTTCTAGAAGCGATATTGATTGCTAAGGTCTTATCTGTAATATGAACCTCATCTATACCTGCTAAAAACTCTAAAAACTCTTTATTTGGTGTACGTTCACTCTCATTCAGATACTTTACACCCTCATCGATTTGTGCTTTTTTAAGATCGACCACAGCCTTTACCTCATCAGATAAAAGACCAAATTCATGCCCATATCCACTCAGACGAAGATCAGCAGACTCTTCTCTTAAAAGAAGTCTATACTCAGCTCTTGAGGTAAACATTCTATAAGGCTCTTTTGTTCCCTTTGTCACTAAATCATCTATCATAACACCTATATAAGCCTCGTCTCTACGAAGTATAAAAGGCTCTTTTCCCTGGTTAGACAGGGCTGCATTAATACCTGCCATTAGACCCTGAGCAGCTGCTTCTTCATATCCTGTTGTCCCATTGATCTGACCGGCAAGATAGAGATTTTTGATCTTTTTAGTCTCTAATGAATGTGTAAGATCTGTCGGGTTTATATAATCATACTCTATCGCATATCCATACCGAACGATTCTCGCATTTTCCATACCTGCTATTGAATGGATCATATCTCTTTGCACATCAGGTGGAAGAGAGGTGGACATTCCGTTTACATAGACCTCTGTGTTTTCCCATGTTTGCGGTTCTATAAAAATATGGTGTCTGTCTTTATCTCTAAAACGGTTTATCTTATCTTCTATACTTGGACAATAACGCGGTCCAACACCCTCTATCTGACCGGAGAAAAGAGGTGCTCTATGAAAGTTTGACTCGATGATATTATGCGTATTTTCATTTGTATAGGTGATGAAACATGGAAGTTGCTTTTTTTGTACCTTGAAGGCTTCTCTGTCTGTTCTAAAAGAAAAAGGAGCCGGAAGTTCATCACCGGGTTGTTCTTCCATCACAGAATAGTCTATACTTGAGCTATCTACACGCGGACAGGTACCCGTTTTGAGTCTTCCGACATCAAGTCCTAATTCCCTAAGCTGAAGTCCTAGTTTTTTGGCTGAAAACTCTCCAAAACGCCCAGCTTCATGTGTCGTCTCACCAATATGAATAATACCCTGTAAAAAAGTACCCGTTGTTAAGATGACTTTTGAGGCCATATATTCATTTAGAAACTCTGTTTTTACACCAATGACACTATCTCCCTCTAGGATAAGTTCATCAACAGTCTCTTGAAGAAGTTGGAGGTTTGGCGTAGTAAGCGTAATATTTCTTGCAATAACACGGTACTTATCCATGTCTATCTGAGCGCGTGTACCACGAACAGCCGGGCCCTTTGCAGCATTTAAGATGCGAAACTGTATCCCTGCTGCATCTGTGATAAGACCCATCTCTCCGCCAAGTGCGTCAAGTTCTTTAACAAGATGTCCCTTAGCAAGACCGCCAACGGCCGGATTACATGAGGTTGCACCGACATTTTCGGCTAACATAGAGACTAAAAGAGTCTTTTGATTCATTCGTGCGCAGGCCAAGGCAGCTTCTACACCTGCGTGCCCTGCTCCAACTACGATTACGTCATATTTTATCATTATCATCCAATCTGAACCTACTTTAAAGGTTGAGAAAATTTATTGGTGAAATTATACCTTGTCAAAGCCGATTTCGCCACAAATAGAGAATTCACCTCATAATTTAAAAAAATATTTAATATAACATATATAGATATTGAGTTAAGAGGATTCCTTATGTCAGATAAAAAAGATAAATACGCAGACTATATTCCTGAGATCATGGCGTATGACCCTAAAGTTGACAGGGGAGATGTGCACCTTATTCGAGATGGCCACCCTGCCTAAAAAGAACGTTTGCATGATGTGACCTCTCAACTTAAGAAGAAACAGCGCCGACCAAACAAGAGTAGACGATAGCGGTTTCTAGAGGGTAAAAAGTCTCTTTAGAACATTACGGTTATAATTTGAGCTAGCCTAAAGTCAAACTATATATAATATGACTTAGTTAGAAATATAAAACGAAACCCAAAACAAGATTAACTTAAAACTTATGGATTACATATGTCAAACAAAATGATCTTCGCTGATGAACAGATAAAAAGTTCTGAACAGATGCCAGAGCCATGGAAAATTTTTATCGTTGATGATGATGAGGATATACATGAGATCACAAAATTTGCTCTGAAAAACCTTTCATTTAAAGACAGACCCCTCTCTTTTATCTCCGCGTATAGTGCTTCAGAAGCCATTGAAGTTTTACAAGAAGGTCATCAATTTGCTATTGTTTTGCTTGATATTAGAATGGAAACAAATGATTCAGGTTTAGATGTTGCAAGTTTTATACGTCAACAACTCCATGATAATATCACACGTATCATCATTCGTACGGGCCAGCCGGGAGATGTTCCTGAAAAAGAGCTCATTGACACTTATGACATAAATGACTATAAATCAAAAACAGAGCTGACCGTAGAGAGACTCTTTATCTCCATACGTACAGCCATTGCCCAATATGACCAGATCAGTGAACTTGAAAATTTGAACAAAGATCTCGAAGATCGCATAAAAGCGGCACTTGCCAAACAACAAGAACAGCATGAAGCCCTCGTTTTACAAAACAGATCAGCACAGATGGGTGAGCTTCTTAATATGCTTGCTCATCAATGGAGACAACCTCTTTCTCTTATTTCAGCCGTAAGTTCTCAATTAAAGCTTTCTCTTGCATTAGGAGAGATTGACCCTATAGAGATGGATGAACAACTTGACAAAATTGAGACATTTACGAAAGAACTTTCAAATACTATTAATGAGTTTAGGACGATATATGAACCTTCTAAGCTTTCACAAGACAGACCCCTTTATGAAATAATCGAAAGATCTTGTTCTCTCATTCACGACTTATCTACAAGACAAGACATTAAAATAAATCTTATATGCGATAAGGAAGAAAAAACGGTTTACTCTTCAGAAAGACTCTACCAAGTCATCCTCAGTATTTTAAAAAACTCACAAGAAGCTTTCTTACAAGGAGATATAAAAAAACCTCAAATAGATATAACTGTGACAAAAGAGCCTTTATTCCTTATTATCGGTATTAAAGATAATGCAGGAGGAATAGATAAAGCGAATCTTGATCTGATCTTTGACCCCTACTTTTCCACCAAAGAGGATAAAAATGGATGCGGTCTGGGTCTATATATAAGCAAAAATATTGTTGAACAATATTTCAAAGGAAAACTCAGTGTCGTAAACAGTGCTAATGGCGTTTGTTCTACAATTAGCCTGCCAAATAAATAATTTTCTAACCTATAGTTGAATATACTTCCACAAACAAGGAAAATTCTTACTTTGAATGTTTCTTTAAAAACAGAGATGTCTGCTTTGCAAACACAAATTAAAAAAAGATTTTATAATGATTCAAGAAGCTCATAATATTTACAATCAAGGTGATTTCACAAACGCCTTTAAACTTTATTCAGACCTGGCAGAAGAAGGAAATGCAGCTGCTCAAGCAAGCCTTGGTTATATGTACCAAAATGCTCAAGGAACAGCAGAAGATATAGAAAAAGCAGCTTTTTGGTATCAGACATCGGCTGAACAGAAACATCCTCTTGCTATGTACAATATTGCTGTGCTGATGATGCATGGAAAAGGCGTTTCACATGATATGTTCAAGGCACACGAATATTTTATGCAAGCTGCCATCAAAGAGGTTCCACAAGCTCAATATGAAACAGCTATGATGCTAGAAAAGGGTTTAGGCTGTATTCAAAATTATTCTGAGGCAGCTTTTTGGTATGAAGAAGCAGCCAAACGCGGCAATATGGATGCTTATAATAATCTTGCTGTTCTTTATAAAGACGGACATGGAGTAGATATGAATTACACCAAGGCATTTTACCTCTTTAGCAAAGCCGCCGAGGGAAATGTTCCAACGGCCCAATATAATCTAGGTCAAATGTATGATCAGGGGCACGGATGCGAAGCCGATCAGGATAAGGCCTTGGAGTTATGCCGAAAAGCCGCTTATGCAGGCCATGAAAAGGCTAAAGCTATTATTGCCAAGCTTCAAAATGACGGGAAGATTGTCTTCTAATGCGCTTTCATCACTTCTTAAAAGCTGTCGGTACAGGTCCAAAAGGAAATTTTAACCTTAGTCGAGAAGAGATGAAAGAAGCCATGGGTATGATCCTTGATGGGACAGCTATACCCGAGCAGATATCTGCATTTTTACTGGGTTGGCGCGTTAACAGTGAGACGAAAGATGAACTTCATGGCGCTATTGATGCTATGAATGAGAGGATCAAGCGCACACCTATCAAAAAGAGTTTAGAGATCGGGTATCCCCTTGATGGAAAAACAAAGTCTCTGCCTATCATGCTTCTTGCTGCGCAACTCGTACCTAAGATTCCCCTTGTCGTTCATGGAGACAGGGCACAGCCGAGTAAGCTTGGCTTCAATCCCAAAGACTTTTATGAAAATACAAAACTTTGCTCAAATATTAATTTTTTTGACAGAGCCGACTTTTTTCCCGAGCTCTCTAAACTAACAGATCTTAGACGCGCCTTGGGTATAAGAACAGCCTTTAACAGTATTGAAAAACTTCATAATGTCGCAGGTAGTGATTTCGCCTTAGTCGGTATGCATCACCTTCCCTATTTTGATCTGTATAAAGAGCTTTACGGTTCGTATTATAAACGCTTAGTCATAGTTCGAGGAAGTGAAGGTACGCCTGAAATCCTTAAAAAGACAACAATTCTTGTTGTTGAGAGCGGTCACTCTCACTCCTTGCCCATAGACCCTGCTGATTACGGATTAAAGCCGTATAAGGCCAAAGAAGAACTTAGTCTAAGCGAGATGGTAAAGCAACTTGAAAACCCAAGTGAAGAGATCTTGCAATATGCACGTTTAAATGCCGCCTTGCTTCTTTATACAGCCAACCAAGCCGCTAGTATTGAAGAAGCTTTTACATCTTTACAAGGCTCTTATGATAAACTTGTAAAAAAGCTATTAAAGTAGAAATGAGATAAATGTTTACAGGTCTAATTCGCGAAATGGCGACGGTACAAAGTTACAAAAACAATGAACTTAGCCTTAAGGCTGCTTATAAACCTGGAATCGGTGATTCTATTGCAATTAACGGTGCTTGTCTAACCGTAGTTAAACTTCAAGAAAGCGGTTTCACTGTTGAACTCTCTCCTGAGACACAAACATATATAGCCACGCAGAATCTTCATGGTAAGGTTCACATGGAGCCGGCCATGCAGATGGGAGAGCGCTTTGAAGGACATATTGTTCAAGGCCATGTTGACTGTATAGGAGAGATTACAAAGATTCAAAACAATGGAAATTCAAGCGACTTTTTTATCAAAATTGCTGAAGAGTTTCGTCGTTTTCTAGTACCTAAAGGCTCAGTCACAGTTGACGGAGTAAGCTTGACTATTAATGAGGTGCTGGATGACGGTTTTCGTCTTACCATCATCCCTCATACCATTAAAGAGTCTCTCTTTGGAACTTACACTCTCGGACATAAGGTCAACATAGAAACAGATATGTTCGCCCGATATATCTACCATCTCTTTAATCCTGAAAAGAAAAAGTCCGTATCATGGGATGATATTGATAAGATAAGTGCCCTCTATTAAAAAAGAGATTTTAGACCTTTAAACAGTTTCTTCCGGCCTCTTTTGCTTCATAAAGCAATTCATCCGATATTTTGTAGAGCAGGTCTTCATCAGGACAAGCCATCTCAGGTTCACACAATACGAGTCCTCCAGAAACAGTAATAACCCCATAAGGTTTATTATAAGCATGTTCGATTTCTAAAGAATAGATATTCTCTCTTATCTTTTGAGCAAATGCTATTATCTTCTCCCTTGTCTCGCCCGTAAAAATGACAAGGAACTCTTCTCCTCCCATTCTAAAGACAACATCATCAGGACGCTCTAAGGCAGAAATAAAACTTTTCGATATCTTTTGCAGTACGGTATCTCCAAGTTGATGCCCATAATTATCATTATAAAGCTTAAAATTATCAATGTCCAAGACAAGGTAGCCAAAGATAACTTTTCTTCTTTGTGCTCGTTTTATCTCATTTTTAATAATTTGAGCATAATAACGTCTATTATAAAGAGATGTTAGTTCATCTGTAACAGAAAGTTTCTCTACCTTCTTAACCATCTCTTCTAACTCTTTAGTGCGAGAGTAGACCTTCTCTTCAAGAGAGTGGCTGAATGATTCCAACTCTTTTTTTGAAGTGATCACATGTCTTACTGCACTAAAACCGGTAATATTCTTATCTTTATCAAACTCCGGCGACACAACTATATCAACCCAGTAAAAACTCCCGTCTTTATTACGGTTTTTCATCTCTCCTGTCCACTCCTTACCTGCTTTGATCGTTCTCCACATATCTTTATATACCTCTTTTGGCGTATCCGGATGACGGACAATATTATGAGACTGACCGATCAACTCCTCTTTGGAATAACCGGAGACATCACAAAAGGCCGTACTTACATAGCCAATAATCCCATTTAAATCTGTTTCAGAAGCAATAATATGGGTATCATAGGTATTAAAAAGTATTTTCATCTCTTTATTCATAGACTCTACTTCGTCTATATTTTCTTCCAGCTCATAATTTAAAACACACACTTCTTGATGTAGTTCAAACTCTTTTTTGTTCGTTAAAAAAAGAAAAAGCAGCAGTAAAAAGACTAATCCGTTCAAGATATATATATTAAACTTAGTAGATTGATCTTTTTTCTGAAAATCTTGCAGTACATATGTATATATCTTATCAATGCTATCTACAAGTTCAAGCGTCTCATTTTTCACCTTAAGTCTCTGCATCAGAACATGTCCATCTAGTAATACTCTAATATGCTTATCTAAGGTAGTTATAGACTTCTGCAGACTTATATCACCAGGAAAGGAATCTTTTAAATTTTGTACCTTTTGCTTCAAATCCTTACTGTCTGAAAGCTTGTCATAACTGATAAAAGCCAGCATAAAGATGATCTCATCAAGTAGCTCTTCAGCATTATGCTCTTTATCTGTTGAGTCCTTGTTTCTCAGCCTTTTTTTAAGATATCCATGTGTGTCATAAACAGCTCGCGTCGAATTGATCGTCACTCCGCTCCATGATTTATAACGTTCAATATAGGTTTGAGAAAGTTCAAAGTCATTTTGCAGCTTCATATAGAGTCTATTGATCTCAGAATGTTCTTTCTCTTCATTAAAAAGTGAATATTTTTGCAGTGATGAGAGTATATTACTGAAGTCTTTTGTGTTTTGAACAATAGTATCAAAGCTTTGATAACTGCCCTTTGTGTTAAAAAGTGTATCTATCTTTTGATAAGTTCTTGTCAAAGAGTTGAGTTTATAAAACAGCTCGTAGTCTCTGTTCATCTTTTCTCTGCTACTGCTCATATAGATAAGTTCAATAATAAAAAGAATGAATATAAGGCTTAAAACCTTATTCGTCTTATTACTTTTACAAGCAGTTTCAGCTCTTTTATTCATGTACTTTGCCTGTTAATGTTTTCAAAAAAGAGATGATCTTTTCAATATCTTCTTCTTCCAGTTCACGTCCTAACTGTAATCTTGCCATTATCCGAACAGCTTCATAAAGTGTTTCCACGCTTCCGTCATGAAAATAAGGTGCTGTCTTTTCAACATTTCGCAGACTTGGCACCTTGAAGTAGCCCTTATCAAAGAGCTTTTTAGTGACATCATAGCGACCTAGATCAGTTGCTTCTTCGCCCATGAAATTTTCAAAGATACCGATCTTTTGATAGAGTGTACCGCCTACATTCATACCATTATGGCAGGCAATGCAACCTTTTGACTTAAACAGTCTTAGCCCCTCTTTTTCTTTTGTATTAAGAGCATTCTCATCTCCTCTTAAATATCGATCAAATTTTGAATCCGGAGTCGTTAGTGTTTTTTCAAACTCAGAAATAGCATTAGCCAGATTGGCTGCTGTCACTCCATCTTCATAAATCATTTCAAAACGATCTACATAATCTTGACTATTTTGAAGCTTAGAAAGAACAGACTTCAATGTCGTATTCATCTCAAGAGGATTGATTATAGGCATTAATGCCTGCTCTTCAAGATCTTCTGCACGTCCGTCCCAAAATTGAGAAAAATTATATACAGCATTCCACACTGTCGGGCTATTTCTCTCTCCCAGTGAACCATTCACCCCAAAAGATTTTTCCTGTCCATCCATCCCGTAATTCAATAAAGGATGGCAGCTTGAACAGGAGACAGTATTATCTTTAGACAAGAGAGGATCATGAAAGAGGAGTCTTCCTAATGCAGCTTTTTGTGAATTAACTTGAGTTGAGAGAGGCAGGGGTGTAAAAAGTTTTTCCCCCGCATAAAGTGAAGAAATAAATAATAATACAAGCACTGTTCTTGCTATCATAAAAAATCTCCCTCTGAATGGGCTTATTATAACTATAATTATATTATAACAAAATTTATTTTTTAATCACGAAGAGATCTTACCTTTGGATTACATCTCATCTTGTGTTCTACATCCACTTCTTTATAATCTTTAAGAACAGACTTTGAAGCCAAGGTCGAAGACCTAAAGCCTTCTCCCTCGTGCAGATAGACTCTTAGTCCGTTTTCATTCAAAGATATTCGTGTCGGCAAAGAGATAGAGTACGTCGTTAATATACCATCGTCTTTCATCAAAGAAGAGATGTCTTTAAAATATTCACTTGTCCACAGTAGAGGGTTGCTTTTTGGACTAAAGGCATCTTGATAAACAACATCAAATCTAAGCTTTGTCTCTCTGACAAACTCTCTTGCATCACCTAGGTAGATATATATATTTAAATTTTCCGACTCATATTTTTGCTCTTCACTTAAAGCCTTGATGATCTCTGTAAAATCATCAAAGTCATCCGGATATCTGAAATATTTGAGTGAAGCAATAAGTTCTTTATCAAACTCGGGTGAGTAGATATTTATTTTTTTATCACTTCCTTTCAGGGCATAAAGTGTGGCCAGCGTATTAAAGCCAAGACCAAAACAGATATCCAAAATCGTGATCTCGTTTCTGTCTTGGGTATGCTTTAAAGCAGGAAGCACATGCTTTGAGAGAGACTCATGCAAGGCACCGTCTTTTGTTGAGTGATAATGCTCTTCAAACTGTGTACTATATGCAGTGAAAGAACCATCTTCACTCTGTATAGCTTTATGCTGTGATGAATCGAATGCCATTAAAGATTATTACCCCATATATGTTTAAATGGCCTTTTAAGTCCATATTTTAGGTTACTGCTTAGAAAATTATACATATACCTATCCAAGTGACCAAATTTACAATACACTGAAAAATATTTAGCAGTGAACTTTTTTTGTTTGCTGATGTTGATATTCACTTAGAAGTGTAGCATACTTATTGTTTGGCATATAATCTCTCATTAAATTTTATATTTAATTATTGACAAACTATATTTATTTTTATTATAATATTTGGTATATAGACATAGTTTAGCAATAACTTCTTCTTACTTATGAAAGGCTCTAACCTTTTATAGGTGTTCTCATTATAACTATAAATATTTGGATTTTGAAATGTGGGTTTGATTATTTCAAAAAAGTCTGAGGGTATTCTAAGAATGTGAATTATTTTTTTGACTTCAGAAAGAGAACCTTAATAAGTAGTTATTAGGATATAAATAAGCTATTAAAAAGGTCAACTGTTCTTTTTTTGAAGATTAACAATAAAAGAAAATAATTATTCTAATATTGTTGATTTATTCAATTAAACTTTAATTGAATAAGTTCCTTCTTCTTTGTCTATACTAAATTTCTGTTCAATTTTTGTACCTTTAACTACTGACTTGTATTCATTTCGTTTAACACTAGTTTGTTTAAGAGTAATTTCAGAACAATCAGCATCTTTCATTTTTCTAATAAGACCATCAGTAAGTTTTGTGATTTTTTCATCAGACATCTTTCCAAACTTTTGTTGTGTATTAAACTCAGTATGAGAAAACAATTCTTCTAATTGACCATCTTTTTGTAGTTCACAAATTTCTTGAGCAACATCTGTAGGTGTTAAGTCTTTACTACCACCAAATATTAAAACCAGAGCAACTACGGCGGCTACACCAATACCTATGTATTTAAATTTTGAGTTTTTATCTAAAGAGTTAAATTTATCCATTTTCTCTTGTGCTGCCTTTTTAACTTCATCTCCAGACATATTTTTTATTTTATCAGCTGTTTCAGTTGCCATCTTTTTTGCTTGTTCAGCTTTTTCTTTAGCTGAATCCATCATCTCATCTTTTTTATTTTCTTCCATTTTTTTTCCTTAAATTTAATTTGTAGTAGTATAGCTAATAAATATAAGCAGTCTCTTAATATTTAACATTCTTAAATATAAATCTACATATTAATAAATCAATAGAACATAACCATTTTTAGTAACAATAACTCTTCATTTTTTTGTTTCCTTTTAGAATAAATATAGAGGTGTTCTATGTTATACCCACTACTCTC
>CBFDAB010000057.1:0-13312 GCA_965602745.1 uncultured Campylobacterales bacterium | reverse complement strand
CACCTGTTTGTGCGATAATAGAGACCAAGTGACGGTTTCCATTTTTAAGAAGTGTCTGATTTAAACGACCCACGGCCATAAGTATAGGGATGACTGCTTTTTCTTCGCAGAATTCAGTATCTGAAAGGACAACAATACGAATACCCTCTTCATTAACTGCCTTAGAGACAGTGGCTACCAGGATATCAAGAGACTCTTGCATATTTGTGCTAAAGGCTGTTGAAAAAGTCTTGTTTTTGTAACAAGCTTTAAAACGGGCATTCGTCTCATCACCAAATGAAAGAAGAACTTTAAGTTTCTCTTTTGTGATAACAGGAGAGATAGCCTTTAGGCGGTGAGCGTGAGAAGAGGCATCATCCAAGATATTATGAACCTCACCAAAGCCCGTGTTTAAAGACATAACGACTTTTTCACGAATAGGATCAATTGGAGGATTAGTTACCTGAGCAAATTTTTGTTTAAAGAAGTCAGAAAAGCTTCTTTGCTTATTTGAAAATGCTGCCATAGGTGTATCATCACCCATAGAACCGACAGCTTCTTTTCCTTCTTTCATCATCGGTTCGATGACTTGTTCTATGACTTCATGTGTATAATTAAAGAAACGCTGACGTGTTACCAACTCCTCTTTTTCATAATCACAAAATTTGATATATTGCTGATCTACATGTTCTTGTAGATAAATCATGTTTTCATTTAACCACTTCATATATGGGTTTGTACCCTTTAGATAGTCATTAATGTCTTTGTCTTTTAATACTTTCCCATACTTAAGATCAAGTCCTATCATCTCGCCTGATTGAAGACGGTTACGCTCAAGAATATTTTCTTCTTCAATATCTAAAACACCGTACTCAGAAGAGATTAACAGCATTCCGTCTTTTGTGATGATGTACTTAGAAGGACGAAGCCCATTTCTGTCAAGAACACAGCCTATATAACGACCATCTGTTAATGAAAATGCAGCAGGTCCGTCCCATGCTTCAAAAACAGTAGAGTTATACTCATAAAAGGCACGCAATTCAGCATCCATATGCGGAGAATTTTGCCAAGGTGCTGGAATAACTGAACGAGCTGCCTTGAAGAAGTCTGTACCGTTAGCCAATAAGAACTCAAAAAAGTTATCTGCAGATGCAGAATCAGAAGAGCCTTCTTGTAAGATAGGCAGGATACGTTTTATCTCTTCATCAGAAAAGACTTTAGACTTAACAGACTCAGATTTTACTTCTACATTAAAACGGTTTGCTTCAACTGAGTTGATCTCACCATTATGAGCAACAGCTCTAAACGGTTGAGCAAGACGCCACTGAGGAAGTGTATTTGTCGAAAAACGTTGATGGAAAAGTGAGAAAGAGATCTCAAAATCTACATCTTGAAGATCCATATAAAACTGCTTGATCGTCGTAGGCATGACAAGGCCCTTATACGATATAACGCGTGCGGACATAGATGGAATATAAAAGTCCTCATCTTCAAGTAAGGCGTGTTCTGTCTCTTTTCTTGAAAGGTATAAAAGAGCATCAAAACGTTTTGTAGAGATTAAAGACCCCGCCTTAATGAAGACCTGAACCATATGAGGTAAAGAGGCAAGAGCTTGTTCGCCTAAGGCATCTGTATCTACAGGAACGGTACGGTTCCATATAACCTTAAGATCATTTTTTTCACACATAGACTCTAAAATATCTAAGTGAGCCAAATCTTTTGTAAAAACCATAGCAACCGCATACTGTTCAGGAAGTTCAATTCCCTGAGCCGTGGCCACTTTTTTCATAAACTTCTTTGGCATAGACATAAGAAGTCCAGAACCATCGCCTGTTTTACCATCTGCTGCAACCGCACCACGGTGCATCATACGTTCTAGCGCTGTAATGGCATTTTCTAAGTAGTCATGAGATGGAATGTTGTTAATACTTGCAACTAAACCAAATCCACAGTTATCTTTAAATGAAGTTAATCTTTTGTTCAATTTAAGACCTTTCGCATAAAATATACATTTCTTTCTTAAAATTCAGCAAGTTTTAAACCAACTTGTCATATTTAAGAAAATGAGTATTACATTTTACAAAAAATTTGGTTAAAACTTATTTAAATATAGAGGTATTAAGGATATTTTCTAGGTTAGGAGTGTAAAATTCACTCAAATATAGAGAAAAAGTGAGCACATTTGCAAGGGTATATAATCAACGTCAATAAGGCGCGGGACGAAGATGTTATTGTCACTATTTTAACGCATCATAGCTTATATACTCTTTATCGTTTCTACGGAGCACGTCATGGACAGATCAATCTTGGGTTCAAGATAGACTTTGAGACAGAAGCTTCTATAAAATCTTCTATCGATCGATTAAGAGGGGTGATGCACCTTGGTTTTCCCTGGATAAAAGAGAGAAGCCGTCTTTTTGTCTGGCAACAATTTTCTGCTCTCTTTCATAAGCATCTGCAAGACAGTGAAGAGCTTGATCCTTTTTACTTTGAACTACTGGAAGAGGCTTCTCACATCTGGCAGACTCAAAATCCAAAACGTATTACCATAGAGTCTTATGTAAAACTGCTTTCATATGAGGGTAGACTACATGAGGATATGTTCTGTTTTTTTTGTGAAGCAGAGATAAAAGAGAAGATAACACTTATACGTGCTTTTTTACCGGCTCATGCTGAGTGCATACATGCCTTGCCCATAAATATCAATGCCGTAAAAGAGCTTTTTGCTAATGGATCAAGTCTCTTTTTAACAGATATTGAGGTTGAACGGATCTGGCATATCTTATTAGAAGGTTTTTAAAGACTTTTTTATTGAGGATCGAGTGAACGTAAAAGCTTTTCTACAACATTAATATTTTTTATGCTTAAGACATAAGATTCATCCATTACACGTAGGACATGAAAGACTTCGGTAACAGAGATTCCGTAAGGATCTTTTTTTACGACACTTGCTTTACCGTTCTTAATCACAACATTATCAAGTTTTTTTCGAGAGTGCTGCATGAAATAGGTCAGTAAAAGTGCGCCTGTATGATCTTTTTCTATAGAAACAACGACTTGCTCCGTTACATCAGATACTTCGGGATACATTTTTTCAAACTCTTCTTTTTGCATATAACCCAAATAGACCTTGGTAAAAAGATCAATATAGCGAGTACACACTTCTGTCGTCAAAAAACCCATGTTAAGCACAGAGTTTTTCTTTGCACGTAAACGGCGCAACATCCAACCCATTGAGTTGTAATAGCGAAATGGAAAAACATCCATGACATCATCACCGACCAAGTTGTCTGCAGTGGGACGAAGGAAAGGCTTTCTTTCACGTCTATTTTTATCTTTTAACCATAAGTAAACATCTTCAGCCATAAAAGGTTTTGTTAGCCATACCGTACAATAATCAGGTAGTTGTCTGCTTCCGCTAACCCCCTCACAAAGAATAATAAGGGCCTTGATCTCATGATCCGGGAAGAGGACTTCTAATAGTGCTTTTTTCTTACGTAAACGGCGTTTTAGACTTGTTACTGACTTGATCAACGTCATCTCAATGAAATATATCTCTTTTTCATTATAGATAATTCCGTCAAATTCATTAATCTCTATCGAACGTGTTCTATATACGATCTGACCCTTCTTATTAACATAAAGAGCATTAGATTGAGACTCTGAAGTCTTTGCGTGAGGGCCTTTTAAGATAAACTGACCGAGTTGAGGATTGTCTTTCATATAAACGAGAAGTTTTTCGTAGAGGTAGTTTTCATATACCGCACCCTCAAAAGAGCGATAAGAGCTTAGGTACTCAGGGGACTCTTTATCCATACCCTTTTGATCAAGCTTTAAAAGATGTTTGATACTATAATCATAATAAAGCAGGTTATCGCCAATATCATCCATCTCTAGATTGGCAATAGTTTTAGGTAGTTTAAGAATTATGTGTCCCTCGTGAAATTTTTAATTGCATAAGTATATCAGAGATTAAGCAAGTTGAGAAATGATTTTCTCTTCTTCTAGCTCTGATTCGGGATAAAAAACAGATTTCAAGCTATGAACACCGTCAATCTCTTCAAAATAGCTCTCATTTAGAGTATCTAGGTCAATACATGAAGAGATCTTTTGAAGTTTTTCTTTGACATCTGCAGAAGCAGAAAAGCTAAAAACTAAGGGCTGAAAAACAGGCCACTCTTGTGCCGCTACACCAAGTTCTGAACTCTTTGCAATAAACATCTCTTCTAAAGAGCCCTCTTCGACTAAAGATATCAAAGCAGAAAACTGTTCTTTTGTTGAAATAGCACTTATCCATGTGAAAAGTTCCATTACTTACGTTTTTTTGAACGTGATGCACGCTGGTTACGTTGATCTTCAGCTTTTTGTGCAGCTACTGCTCCACCATTACGCTTTGTTATCTTTTTACTCTTTGCCTGTGTTTTTTTCTTCTTATGTCCAAAGGCACCTTTGATCTGCTCGTCTTTATTACCTTCAAAGTGTCTCTGCTTACCCTCACTTCGTTTTTCAGGTTCATACCCTCTAATACGTCGTTGCGGGATCTGCTTTCTAAGTAACTGTTCTATATTCTTAAGCATTCCTTCATCATCAGGAGAGACAAAAGAGATAGCTAGACCCTTATTTCCGGCTCTACCTGTGCGTCCGACTCTATGTATATATTCTGTAGAGTGTTTTGGCAGGTCATAATTAACCACATAAGGAAGATTTTCAATATCAAGTCCACGCGCGGCAATATCTGTTGCAACCAAGACTCTGAATTTTCCCTCTTTAAAAGCGTTAAGAGCTTTTGTACGTGCGCCCTGCTTCTTATCTCCATGAATAGAACTTGCAGTCAATCCATCTCTTATAAGATCTTCTTCTATCTTCTGTGCTAAGACCTTAGTACGGGTAAAGACAAGAATTTGCTGCCAGTTTTGCACACCAATCATATAAGAAAGGAGTTCAGACTTTTTAGCCTTATCAACAGAATAAACGACTTGCTTGATATCATCGGCTGTTGAACCTAGTCTATCTACAGTAATATGTTCAGGATTTCGTAAAAGATCTTCACTTAAACGTTTAACAACGGGTGGAAAAGTCGCTGAGAAGAGCATAGTTTGGTGCTTAGAAGGAAGTAAGGCCAAAATTGCTTCTAAATCACGTATAAATCCCATATCAAAGATAGTATCTGCCTCATCAAGGACCAAGACTTCAATCTTGCTAAGACTTAATTGTTTTAATTTATCAAGATCTATCAAACGCCCAGGAGTTGCGATAACAACATCAATACCTTCTTGTATTTTTTTGGCTTGGGTTTGTAGTTTTCCTCCACCGTCTAAGACGAGAGAGCTTAGTGTAGTATGAGATGCATAAACCTTAAAACTCTCACCGATCTGACGTGCCAACTCTCGTGTCGGTGCGATAACTAGGGCGCGGGGATGTTTAAAGCCTTCTTCGCTTGGGTTTAATATAAGTCTTTGAATAATAGGGAGTAAAAAACTTGCTGTTTTACCCGTACCTGTTTTCGCTGAAGCAGAAATATCACGTCCCTTAAGAGCAAAAGGAAGTGAAGCCTCTTGAATGGGGGTTGGGGTTATATAGCCCGCATCTTTAATACCATCTAAAATAGCATTTCCAAGATCAAAATCATTGAACTTCATTTGTGTCCTTTTTGTGCGTTATCGCATCTATAATCTCTACATCATTTTCATAATCATCTTCTTCTGATGTCAGAGTATCTGTGGTGGTCTGCGAAGCAGAAGTTTCTTTAGTAAATACATTTATGAGCTTTTGCTGATTTTCTGAGCTTATATCACCCTCAGATATCGTATCAAGTATCTTTTGTGCTATCTTAAAACGTGATTCATTCTCTTTCATATTAAAATACTTTTTAAGGTTATCATTATAGGCACGAAGCTCATCTTCACGTCTCTTTTTTAAAAAATAAAAGATAAAAAATACAATAAGAGTGATAACTAAGGCAAAAAATATGAGCAGATACATCTGAAACTGTAATGTATTATTACTCTCTTGCAGGGCGAGCTTTTGTTTAATAAGCTCTAGCTCTTTTTCACTGTTTGCACTTAACTCTTTTTCTTTAATGTCATTTTGCATCTTTTGAAGCTCAATTATCTTCTCTTTTTCAATTGCTGCAAGAGATTTTTGCATCTCAAGTTGCGCAAGCTCTTTTTCTTGTGCTACTTGAAGTTTTTTGAGTTCTAAGACCTGTTTTTTCTCTTGTAGTTCTAGTGAGTCTTCAAAAAGTTGACAGGCACTAAAACTAAAGAAAATTAAAATTATTATGATATTTTTTAAAACAAGTTTCATAAACATATTATAGCAAAGCATTCCCCCTGAACATTCACAATTTCTACACTTTAATGATATACACTACATTTATAAGGGGTTTTCCATGAAATTATTTCTTATTACACTTATCTTAAGCGGTTCATTAATGGCAAAAAATTTTTCTGCACGATATGAGGTGAATGTCGGTCTCTTAGGAAAGGTCGGATATGCAGATGTCACCCTAAGTCAAGAAGCCAGTTCATATGAGATGAAACTTGCTGCAAGGGCAATCGATACGGCTGCGACACTTACAGGTAAACTTGAAGATACTTATATCAGTAAAGGAAGTCTAATTGGGGGAAAGTATAGACCGGACACTTATATAAGAATCAAAAAGACGACACGTAAGTACAGGGTACAGACATACAGGTTTGATCATATCAATAAAAAAGTCTATCTGACGCAAGATGAGAGTAAATGGATTAGTCAGAGCAGCTTTGACCCTATAGCCTTTAAAATACTCAAAAGTGAGGTCAAAGAAAATTCAAGCCATGCCTCAGTCCTTGATACTTACAACGAGAATGATATATTAAGTTCATACCTAAACACACAGAAAAGCTGTAATTCTGAGCAAAAAGAGTACAGTCTGCTCGCTATTGGAGCACATAATGATAAAAAAGATATTACATTATCATTTTTAGATGGGCTCAAAAGAGAAGAGATAGCCTCTAACTTTGCTAAAGATACAGGAAGTATCTACTCTTTGCATGTAGAGCCCATGGACAAGGAAGAGACAGAACTCGATATTTTAATCTCTTTTGACAATGATGGACATATGAGAGAAGCCTTTTTAGGTGAGGTCTTTGGAATTGGAGAGATCAAAGCTAAGCGTGTATATCACCAAGTATCCAGCCGATAAACACTATATATCAAAACTTATTTGCTGATAATAGCGATCCAGATCAGAAAGTTTAAGTTTAAAAAGCTCTTGAACCTTTGTATGTGTGTCATGCCAGAACATCTCTAATACGGGGCTGGAGGTTTTCATTTCCATCTTACACAGACTTCCTTCTAAGACTTCCAATATTTCTAGTACTGTTATCTCTTCAGCCTTGCGTCCTAAAAAATACCCGCCGTAAGCACCTCGAACACTTTTAACCAAACCTGCCTTCCGCAGACTTGAGAGAAGTTGTTCAAGATAATTATGAGGAATATTTCCATTTGAAGATATCTCTTTTATCTGCATCGGATTTTCTGTTGAAACACGAGAGAGTTCATACATAGCCGCTAGGCCGTAGAGGCCCTTTGTTGAAATACCGGCCATATTATGCAGTTAATCTTTTGTAAATAAAATAGATCTTACATCCAACACAAAAATTAAAGAAAAGTTCTAAAGAACTGAAGGCAAGGAAGACCGAGCTTAAGACTTTTGCTTCATAAACAAGACCAAAGCTGTGCAGTATGATTACAGTCCAAGCAAATCCAATTGCAAAAAAACCGGCTAGGCGTTTTGCTCCGGCATCCGTATTTTGCGTCTTAGCGCGAATAGCCGCCTTGATAAGATGGCTTAACTGATTAATGGGACTTAGTTTCACGTTAATAAAAAGACGAATGATCAGATCAACCCCTAAAATATAAATAAAGCTTATTTCTCCGGAGAAAAGATAAGCAACAAGTATTAAAGAGAGACTTAATGCATTAATACGTACGATAGTTCCATCTATTTGACGAAACGTTATGGGACAAGCTGGTGACATTGGATCTCCTTTGTTTTCCCTAATATTCAAGAATTATAACATAAAAATATTTTATAGTAAAGTAAACAAAGCAGATTAATCCTTATTAAACAACTAAGGTTTATCTGCTTTCTATCATTTTTATCACGTTATCCAGATCTTTATCCATACAAAAGCACTGTCCCATATCACAGGCCAAGTAAGCTTTCACCGTATTATCCGTCTTTATTAAGACAAAGGGGTGTTTTATACTTTTAATCTTACTTCTTGATCTTACAAGATCCTCTTCTTTTGCCTTAAGCGTGACATAGCCTTTTTTCTCTCTTAACAAGACCTGCATTGCACTGGGAAAGTCAGAAGGACTCTTATCTAAAAAGGCACTCTTTCTATTTAGGTTGTCTTTAACAACACTAAGATACTTCATCTCACCTGTTAAAGAGGCTAACTTCAACAATGACATCAGCATCTTATTCATGGGCGCAGTATAATATTTATCTAACATATCTGCATATACCCGTAATCCATCATCACTTAGACACCAGAACTGTCCGTCATAAAACTTTTTAATAGACTTATCAGAAAGAGACTTGATTAAATGAAGATAATTTTTATCAAGATTTTCTTCATATCCTCTTAAAAGTGCAGAGACCAAGAAAGCATAATCTTCAAGCAAGCCTTCTTGTACTGGTTCTTTATTTCTGAGACTTTGATGATATAAGACACCCTTTATATACATTTTATCAACTAAGGTTTCCATCCTTTTTTGGGCCAATATCTGATATTTTTCATCAAGAGACGAGGCTGAAAAAAGTGCCTCTATCATCATAGAATTCCATGCCGTATTGATCTTTTTATCAATAAAGGGATATTTTCTGGTTTTTCGGAGTTCTTGTAATTTTGATCTAATCTTCTCAAAACTAAGAGGGCGTTTATCATCATAAAAGTTGATATGCGTATGCTCTTCAAAGTTGCCCTCTTCACTTAGATCAAGGACTTTTATCAGTTTTTCTCTTTCATCTGGTTCTAAGTCCTTAAGAGAAAGGATCACCTCCTCATAAGTGTATATATAATATCCCCCCTCCTGATGCTGTGAATCAGAATCTGAAGCAGAGGAATAAAGACCCCCTTCTTGAAACTTCTCTTCTATCATAGAGATTGTCTCGGTAACGACTTGTTTATAGAGTTTATCTCCAGTAAGTTCATAAGCTTTCACGTATAAAGGAATCAATTCGGCATTCGTGTAGAGCATCTTTTCAAAATGAGGAATTTCCCAGGCCGCATCAACGCTATAACGAAAAAAACCACCTTCAACTTGATCATATAGACCATGCAAACAGATGGCTCTTAGAGTCTTAAGCGCCATCTCTCTTGCCCCTTTTACACCAAGTGCATCTAAGTCAAAAAGCAGGCTTATTTTTGAGGATTCAGGAAACTTCGGACGGGTTGAAAATCCATAATATACCTCATCAAACTGTTTTTTCAATCCCTTAAAAATATCATCTCTTATTGAAAGGTCAAGCTGTATGGGTTTTAACACAGCCTTGTCTATACTGTGCATCATCTTTTCTATCGCCAAAGCCTGAGTAAAGACTTTTTCTTTATTGTTTTTATAAGCAGAGGCTAAGCGCGGAAGAAGAGAGTCCAAGCCTTCAATATTATAAGTATCTGTCGGAGGGAAATAGGTTCCTACAAAAAAAGGCTTTGCATCTTCTGTTAAGATGGCAGTCAGAGGCCATCCTCCTGAGCGTTTTTTTAAAAAGATATGAAGTTTTTGATAATATTTATCCAGATGGGGAAGCTCTTCTCTATCTACCTTAATGGCAATATAGTTTTCATTGATAAGCTTGGCACTTGCCTCATCTTCAAAACTTTCACGTGCCATCACATGACACCAGTGGCAGGTAGAGTAACCGATAGATAAGAAGATAGGCTTATGTGTCTGTTTTGCCTTAGCCAAAGTCTCCTCATTCCAAGGATGCCAGTTTACAGGGTTATACGCATGTTGCTGGAGATACGGAGAGTCCTCATCTATGAGTTCATTACTAGCTTGGGCGTATACGAAAGTTGATAGAAAAAAGAGGGAGACTAAAAAAAGTTTCATAAGACATCCTTTAGGATTACCCTGTATATACTTGTTTAAGTCCCATTATACCGATAATCAGTAGATATCTACAAGGCTAAAAAGTTTATGACTTTTTTTGCTTCTTTTACATCTTCATTTATCTGTTCTCTTAAGGCCTCGAATGAGTCAAAGTGTCTGTTTTTACGAATAAAGTGTAAAAAAGATATATCTGCCTTGGTTTTTACCTGAATATTCTCATCTAAGATATGTGTTTCTATTGCAAAAGAACCATCTGTAATACTGCGCTTTCCAATAAAACTCACCGAAGGATAAAGGTGATCTTCATCTAAACGTGTCAGCGTTGCATAAACACCCTCTTTTGGAAGTCTATATCCTTCAACTTCTATGTTAATGGTAGGAACAAGCTTTTTTGAACCTATACCCTGCCCCTTAACAACTCTGCCCCTTAGCTGATAGTTATATCCCAAAAAGAGATTAGCCTGTTCAAGTCTTCCATTTTCTAAGAGAGTGCGTATCTTACGGGAGTGTACGGCTTCACCTTCGATTTTTATCTCATCAACGATTACAACTTCACCCTCAAAAAGTTCTTTTAGATCCAGAGATGAGCATGAACGTTTATGACCGAAATTAAAATCAAATCCAACTACGATTCTTTTTAAAGAAGGAAAATCAGACTGCAGTTTTGCTACAAACTCTTCTCCGCTTAATGGTTTAATCTCATTAAGTTCGTAATAAAAAATCGGATAATGCGTATGTTCTTGTCTATGAAAAGCAGGTGTCAAATCTGCATAACCTGTCTCTATAGCAATAACAGCCCCATTTTTACCTAACTCTTGAAAAAGATATTGATGAGCCGCATGCATCCCATCAAAACCGCCTATTGCAATAGAATCAATTTTTTCACGATTTGGCATTTTGCATCCTCCAATTCAGTGAGAGTATTGTATTAGACTTTAGTCTTAAAAGTGCCTCATTGCAGTCTGTATCAACACTTCTCATAGCAGTAGCAGTATTCAACATTTCCCTCTTTTCCCGTAATTGACGAAGCTTCCATCAACACTTTTTTCCATCCAAGAAGTGTACAGGTGTCTTCAAATTTAAGCATTGCAACACCAACAGCTTTTTTATCCATAACTACACCATTCTTGTCACGCTTGACATCTTTACCGACTTCAAACTGCGGTTTAAATAATAATATCATATATTTTGAGCTAAGGGCATTAATTGCCTCTAAAATATGGTGAAGAGAGATAAAAGAGACATCACAGGTGATAAGATCAAAGCTTTTCTCACTCTTAAATGTACGTATATCTTGATTCTCTACACTTATTACACGTTCATCATTGAGTAATTTTTCATGAAGCTGGGAAGAACCGACATCAACTGAGGTAACAGAGTTGACATCATTCATCAGTAATACTTCTGTAAATCCACCTGTTGAAGAACCGATATCAAGAGCATTCATGCCCTTTACTTTAAAAGGCAGAAGAGGAAGAAAGTTTTTAAGCTTATATGCGGCTCTTGAGACATAAACATGTTCATCATCAAGTTCGACCAGCTCGTTTGAGATCTTAAAAGAGGCCTTAGTAACCACCTTTTTATCTACGCTTACCTTAGAGTCTTTTATTAACTGTTGCGCCTTATTTCGGCTATCAACTAAATTGTTTTCTACTAAATATTGATCGAGTCTTGTCATTTTTTTGAACTTTCTGTTTTAAGTACCGAATTATACAATAGGATACCTACAATCAGGGAATACCTACGAGATCCCTAATTACTACTCTTCTTTAATAAAATTTAGAGAAAGTGAGTTCACACAATGACGTGTACTTTTAGAGGTCATTCTTTCACCTTCAAACACATGACCTAGATGCCCGCCACAGTTGGCACAAACGATCTCTACTCTGTGTCCGTCTGCATCAGAGATACGCTTAACCGCACCGGCGATATCATCATCAAAACTCGGCCAGCCACTTCCTGACTCAAACTTGTCTTCTGAGTTGAACAGAGGTGCATTACACTGTTTACAGGTATATACCCCTGTTTCATCATTCTTATAAAGTTTTCCGGAATAAGGAGCTTCTGTTCCTTTTTCCAAGATAACGTATTTTTCTTCGGGAGTCAGTTCATTATATGCCATTTTCAGCCTTTTTTTGAGGAATTTTAACACGATCTCATAAGCAAAGGCTGAAAAAATCATATTGACTTAATCAACCCCTATTTATGAAAGTATCTCTCTCATCTTCTCTTCCGTAAGAGTCTGTACATTTAGACTCTCAGCCTTATCATATTTACTTCCGGCATCTTCTCCGTAGATAAGAAAATCTGTCTTTTTCGATACAGATCCGGAGACCTTGGCACCTAAGCTTTCAAGCATTGTTTTAATATTTCCGCGTGACTCGCTCATGCTACCCGTTAAAACAATGATCTTGTCTTTAAAAGGATTATCTCTAGCTTCCACCTTCTCTTCTGGCTCTTTTGTCTCTAAGGCTTCTTGTAGTCTTTGAATATATTCTCTATTTACACGTACAAATTCTAAAAGAGATTCTGCCATCTCTTCGCCTATACCATCAATTCCAAGAAGTTTTTCCTTGCTTACATCTACAAAGCCTAGACCAAAGTTCTCACACAGAGACTTTGAAGCGACTTCGCCTATATGTTCTATTCCCATGCCGTTTACAAAACGCCAACACTCTTTACCTTTTGAATTTAGTATAGCTTCAATAATCTTCTTGGACTTCTTCTCTTTAAAACCCTCAAGGGACAAGAGCTGTTCAAGTTCTAAATCATACAAGTCTATAACACTCTTAATCAGACCTTTTTCAAACAAACTTTCAACAATCTTATCCCCCAGACCGTCTATATTCAAACAAGATTTGGATGCAAAATAGATGATAGAGTTAACCACGCGTGATGAACACTCCAAATTTTGACACTTGGTTAAGGCTCCCTCATCTAAGAGTTCAGATGAACAGACGGGGCAGAGAGTCGGACGTATATAAGGTTTACTATCTTCTGCTCGCTCATGAACCAATACTTTGATGATCTTAGGGATAACATCACCGCTTCGTAAGATAATGACCTTATCACCGATACGAATATCTTTTCTGTCTATCTCATCAAAATTATGTAAACTCGCACGCTCGACTACAACCCCTTCTATAGGTGTAGGTTCAACGATAGCAACAGGAGTAACCGCACCTGAACGCCCAACTTGTAAGATAATATCTTTTATTGTGGTGATCTT
>CBFDAB010000056.1:0-13803 GCA_965602745.1 uncultured Campylobacterales bacterium | reverse complement strand
TTATCTTTTTCCAGCCATAATGGATCTCCCTCAAAGTCCGTATATTCGTGATGACCGATAAGGTATTGAATACTTGGATACTTTTCTTCTAAGTATCTGATCAAGCTGATATTTGCCCTTAGTTGTGCCTGCGTGAGGTTTTCCTTGTTATCTTTTCCACCAACATTTTCTATGCCTATAGAGCTGTAGTTCAGACCGATAACATGTCTAGCCATAAGCCTCTCATCCATCAATCTATATATAGTTCCGTCTCTATCAACCATAAAGTGGGTCGAAACATTCAGGGCTGAAGCTTTTTGTATATCGGAACGGTTAATATCATTTATCTCCGTCCAGTGCACAACGATGATACGAGCTTCAATCTCTATATTCTTAACTTCTAGTCCATAATGCCTTTGAATATACTCTTTACTCAGTGAAATACGCTCTTCATCAAAGATAATAGGCCTGTCTATGATAGAGACGCCAAAGAGATTCAGTGAAAATAGAAATAAAAAAAGACACCTCATGTATCTGCCTTAATAATAATCTTAGAAATCTCGCTAGGAGCCATGACTCGAATAGGCGGACCCCAATAACCGGCCCCTCGGCTGACAAAGATCTGTTGTTTTTCATTATGCTGATATAAGCCTGCAAGGTAAGGCTGATCTATCATAACAAGCAGACCAAAAGGAAATATCTGCCCTCCGTGTGTATGACCGCTCAGCATTAGATCACAGGGCTTGGTGTTTAAAGCTAAGATACTCTTTGGCTGATGTCCTAAAACGATGCTTGGAATATCAGGATTGATACCTTTGTATGCCTTCTCAACGTCCATTGGGTACTCTCCGATACGCTCACCTATCACATCTGTAAGACCGATAAGGTTAAAGTGTATTCCATTATCATTGATTTGTAGGTTTTCATTAAGCAGTACAGTGATCCCGAGACTTTTTACATGCTCAATGATCTCGGTGGCTCCATGAAAATATTCATGGTTTCCTAAGATAAAATAGGTCGGTGCGGATATATTGACAAGATCTTGCAGGTCATCTTTTATCTGATTAATATCATGATCTATAAGGTCTCCCGTAATAACGACTATATTGGGCTTTTCGGCATTGGCTCTGCGTACAAGATCTTCAACAAAGTCCCTTTGTATAGTTCGTCCTACGTGAAGATCACTAAGTTGGATGATAATGTAATCTTCTTTGCTGAAATCTTTTATTTTAATATTTACATTGTTTAAGACAGGTCTTGATAAACCGCCTTTCAAACCCTTAAATAAGTAGCTAAAGGCAAGAACCAACATAGTTGTATCGAAGACTATCTTTATAAATCTTCGGCG
Organism: uncultured Campylobacterales bacterium; assembly: GCA_965602745.1. Taxonomy (GTDB): domain Bacteria; phylum Campylobacterota; class Campylobacteria; order Campylobacterales; family Sulfurimonadaceae. Next base: position 12,476 of record CBFDAB010000056.1, on the reverse strand, counting down.
GTTTTGCTTAAATGGCACTCTCTTGAACACAGATAGGTTGAGATCATATATAAGAGAAATAACAAAGAGTAAAAAGCTTGTTCCGATAGAAGCGGATAAGAGAAAATATAGGCTTGGAGAACCGGGTAATACCTGTGTCACTACTTCTATAACAAAGAAGGTCTCGCCGAGCATTAAAATAGAAGGAACTACAAAGGCATATCTGTTAAACGGGCTATGCAGTTTTTTGAAAAAACGTTTATAGATATAAAGGTTTAACAGAGCCATTACACCAAGAAAGGCTACAAAGAAGAGTGAAAACCTCATATATGTCTGTACTCTATCTCAGAATCATCGAGAAAATCGGTAAAGGTCTTCAGGTGTTTTATTATCAAGGCCTCATCTGTAGATGAGAGAGTGAATTCAACTGTGGAGTGCGTATCATTCATCATAGGCAAGGAAGAGAGTTCTATCTCTTTGGGAAGCTGATACATCAGGTTTTGAATCTTACCCTCGCCACACTGAGCTATAAAGCCCTTAGTATAGATCTTTGAAGCCTGAGGAAGGTATTTTCTAATGATATCATCCATCATCGGTTGAGCCATCTGAGGAAAGCCCGGCATAAAGAAAAAACGTTCTTGAAGATGAAAGCCGGACATATTATTGACAGGGTTAAAAAGAAGCCCTGCATCTTTGGGCAGATCAGACATCTTGATAGGGTGGGGATAAGCTCTTTCACCCAGACGCTCAATAATGTCTTTTTCAAACTGAGGGTGTCTATAGAGTTTTCCATCGCAGAAGACATCTGCACAGAGTTGACGACTAAGATCATCAGGCGTAGAACCGATACCTCCAAAGCTGAATATTATGGACTTGTCGTCATTTTTTATCAGTTGATAGGTGTTCTTTATCAGGCTCTTGTCATCTTTAATAATAAAAGAGGCAAAGAGCTTAAATCCTGAAGCCTGAAGTGCCCTTGTAAGATAGTCAAAATGCTTATCTTCACGGCGGCGGTCAAGTATTTCACTGCCTATAATAACAGCATAAATATGAGCTTCTTTGAGCACTATAGATCCTAATGATGAGATTAGAAATATTTTACACTATTTTGTTTAAAACAAGGAACTTCTTCCGTCTGCGAATTGTTTTGTATAAGATTTTACACAGAAGAAAAATTTCGGCATAAAAAAACCTTAAAAAATTCAATCAATCTATAAGACAATGTTCTAAAAAGTTAAATAATGTTTAAATAAGAGCTGAATGATATATACTTATAGGGAAAAAAATGTTTAACTGTAAAACTTTAGCTGAAATTGTAGATCTCATAGATAAACAGATTGATAATGAAAGCTTTTTAAACTACCGAGAATACGGAGATTGGGTGAGTATATCGTCTAAGGACTTTGTTAATATGGTACATCTCTTAGCCTCGGCTTTTGATGCAAGAGGGGTGAAGCAGGGAACCTGTGTCGCTATTATTTCAGACTCTTCGCCTTTTTGGCTGATTGTGGATTATGCCTTGCAGTCTTTGGGTGCGGTGTCTGTTCCTATCTTTGCCAATATTTCTAGCGAAAATCTTAATTATGAACTCCAAGATGCTGAAATAAGATATGTTTATATTTCCTCACAAGAAAAGTTTGATCAACTTGAACCCTATCTTGCAGACATGGAGCTTGTCCTCGTCAAGGATGTTATAGCCAGCGGAAAAAACACAATAGAGTTTGATTCTTTTCTTGCCAAAAAGATTGATTATGTAAAACCTGATATTAAACCTGATGATCTTGCAACGATTATTTATACAAGTGGTTCGACGGGAAGGCCAAAGGGTGTAGAGCTTTCGCACAAAAATCTTATCTCTCAGATCAAGGACACAGAAAAATGTATTGATCTTAAACCTGATTTTAAGGCCTTGAGTTTTCTTCCCTTGGCGCATATCTTTGAACGCATGGTCATGAGCTGTTATCTAAGTGCAGGACTTTCTGTGTTTTTTGCAAATGATGTTAAAAATGTTGGGAATCTTCTCAAAGAGATCAAACCCGACATCATGACTGTCGTTCCCCGTTTACTTGACAAAATCTATACGAAGATGCATGAAAATGTTGCCTCAGCTAAGGGTATCAAACGTCTTATCGCCTCAGTCGCATTGTACAGGGCAAATCAGAAAGACCCAAATTCTAAGAGTGAGAACTTTATTGACAGACTCTTGAAAAAACTTGTTTATACCAAACTTGTGGATGCCCTGGGAGGAGAGCTAAAGTATCTTATTTCGGGAGGTGCACCTCTCTCTTTGCCTGTGTATAGATTTTTTCATAATATCGGAATTCCTCTATACCAGGGGTATGGACTTACGGAGACATCTCCTGTAATTTGTGTGAATACACCAGCAAACAATAAGGTGGGAACCTGCGGCAAGATCTTTGATCATGTAAATGTGAAGTTGGCTGATGCTAGGTTATCATAAACGTCCGGAAAAAACAGAAGAGGTCATTGATTCGCAGGGTTGGTTTCATACGGGTGATCTTGCCCAGATTGATGATGAAGGCTTTGTTAGCATTATCTCACGAAAAAAAGAGCTCTTTAAAACCTCTACTGGAAAATATATTTCTGCTATTTCTATAGAGCAGAAGCTGACGGCTAACAAATGGATTGATTATGCGGTAGTGATCGCTGATAACAGACCTTATGTGTCTGCTCTTATCTTTATGGATGAGGTCTTGCTAGAATCCTTTGCACAGAGCAAACGACTGCAAAACCTTAATTATGAAGACTTAGTATCTCACAGCCGTATTCAAGACATAGTGATGAAGATTATCAAAAAAGTAAATGAAAAACTAAATGACTGGGAACAGATCCAAAAATATCATATTGTAAGTGATCCTGTCAGTATAGAAAATGGAGTCTTAACACCGTCTATGAAGGTCTCACGTCAGAAAGTCGAAGAGATATATAAAGATGAAATAGAAAATTTTTATATGAAGGATGAGTTATGAGAGAACGAATAGCGATTATAGACGGTCTGCGTACGCCTATAGCAAAAGCAGGCGGAAAGTTTAAAGATATACAAGCCGAAAAACTTGGAGCTCATATCGTTCAAGAACTGGCTCTTCGTGTTGGACTGCCCCTTGAAGAGTATGATGAGATTATTATGGGAAATGTCTCTCAACCTGCGCACGCGGCAAATATAGCCAGAGTCATTTCTTTGGAAGCGGGTTTTCCTGACACCACTATCGCTTCTACGGTGCATAGAAACTGTGCATCGGGAATGGAGTCTATAACTTCTGCGGCTGCAAAGATCATTTCCGGAGACGGAGAGCTTTTCTTGTGTGGAGGAGTAGAATCCATGTCTAATATTCCTCTTTTTTACGGGGAGAAGATGACAGAACTTTTTGCAGCACTCTTTAAGGCAAAAAGTATTTCTGAAAAGCTTTATACTCTGAGCCATTTTAGACCGAAGTACCTTAAGCCAATCGTCGGACTTATGCAAGGTCTAAGAGATCCGGTGTCTGGTCTGATGATGGGCTCAACAGCAGAAGTACTGGCACAAGACTTTGGTATAAGCAGGCAAGAACAAGACACTTTTGCTCTTGAAAGTCATAAAAAAGCAGAAGTTGCCATTAAGACCGGTATCTTTAAAGATGAGATTTCGCCTGTGGTATATGATACAAAAGAGGGAAAGGTCATGGAAGATGATGACGGTGTGAGATATGGTCAAAATATGAAAGCCCTTGGGAAGCTTCGACCCTTCTTTGATAGAAAAAACGGGACAGTTACAGCAGGGAACTCTTCACAAATATCTGACGCGGCGGCTGCTGTGGTACTTATGAGCGAGTCTAAGGCTAAACAGATGGGATTAGAGCCCTTAGGTTACCTTAGTCATTATGCTTATGCAGGATTAGAGCCAAAACGTATGGGAATGGGGCCGGCTTATTCAACGGCTAAACTCTTTGATAGAAGTAAGTTAAGCATGAAAGATATAGACCTTATAGAGATGAATGAAGCCTTTGCGGTTCAGGTTCTGGCAAATATCAGAGCCTTTGACTCAGCCTCTTATGCCAAAGAACATCTAAATAGAATCCAGGCTTTAGGTATGATTGATGAAAGTATCTTAAACGTTAATGGAGGCGGGGTTGCGCTTGGACATCCTGTTGGCATGACAGGAACACGTCTCGTCATACACACCCTCAAAGAACTTAGAAGACGTGGAAAAAACAGAGGCTTGGCTACCTTGTGTATAGGTGGTGGGCAGGGCGCATCATTGATTTTGGAGGTAGAATAATGAAAATATTTGATTATAAACTTGAGGAGGGCATAGCAACCCTATGTTTAGACCTAGAAGATTCTGCTGTAAATATTCTCTCTTCTCAGGTGCTTAGGGCTCTTGGAGAAAAATTTGAAGAGATTAAAACAGATAAAGAGATTAAACTTCTTAAGATCACATCGGCCAAAGAGGGTATCTTTATTGCCGGCGCAGATATTTCTGAGATTGAAGGTCTAAGAGATGAAGAAGAAGCTTATGACAAGGTTAGAGAAGGACAGCAGATACTCTCTAAACTATCCGCCTTGCCTTATGCGACCCTTGCCATCATTGACGGGGCGTGTTTAGGAGGCGGTCTTGAATTGGCCTTATGTTGTGACTACCGTCTTGCTACGGAAAACCCGCAAACAAAGATTGGACTGCCTGAGGTTAACTTAGGCGTGCTTCCAGGATTTGGAGGAACTCAAAGATTAAAACATCTGACAGGTCTCTCTAAGGCTTTGGAATTGATACTCGGCGGAAAGATCTTAAATGGCAAAAAAGCAGAAAAGCTTGGCATTGTGGACGCTTGTGTACCAAAGGGTTATCTTGAGTTTAAAGAAGAAGCCTTTGTGGAGGCGATCTTAACTAATCCTAGTAAGATATTAGCAAAACGCAAAGAGGGGAGCTTTTTAGACAGGTTCTTGCCTTCTGTAGTCTTCTCTTATGCGCGTAAAAATGTGATGGCAAAGACGAAAGGAAGATATCCTGCGGCTCTGGCTATATTAGACCTTTTTGAAAAGACCCAAGACAAAGAAGTTGAAGAGGGTCTGGAACTTGAAGCAAGAGCTTTTTGTAAACTTGCAGTTACAGATATCAGTAAAAACCTTATTGGCCTGTTCTATAGCTCTGAAGCCCTTAAAAAAGAGACCGGTGTTAAGAAAAATGTAAAGCCTCTGCCCATAAATATGATGAGTGTGATAGGTGCTGGGGTTATGGGATCAGGAATCGTTTTTCAGTTTTCTAAACTCGATAAGCTCGTGAGGATGAAACTTCGCCGATATGAACAGGCAGGAGAGGCTATGAAAAGTATAGCCAAGGTCTATGACGGCTTTGTCAAGCGTCGCCGTTTGACGAAGGAAGAGGTCGGTATGAAGATGGCACATATCTCTTATACTACGGAGTTTAATGGGTTTAAGCATTGTGATCTTGCTCTTGAAGCCATTGTAGAGAACAGTGATGCCAAGAAAGAACTCTATTCCCAGCTTGAAGAGATAATGGATGAAAAAGCCATTATCGCCTCAAATACATCTTCTCTATCTATCAGTATGTTAAGTGAAAAGATGCAACACCCGGAACGCTTTGTAGGGATGCACTTCTTTAATCCTGTACCCAGAATGCCTCTTGTTGAGATCATACCGGGTGCAAAGACCTCTGATAAGACTATTGCGACAGTAGTTTCTTTGGCGAAAGAGGCAGGTAAGACAGCTATAGTCGTGGGTGACTGTGCAGGGTTTTTAGTCAATCGTATCTTACTCCCTTATATCAATGAGGCGGTGAGGATGTTTGAAGAGGGCGCTGATTTTGAATATATAGATGAGCTGATATTAGACTTTGGTATGCCTATGGGACCCTTTGTCTTAGCAGATGAAGTTGGTCTTGACGTCGGGTATAAGGTGGCTAAGGTCTTAGAAGACAGTTATGGAGAGAGAATGAAGGTCTCATCTATTTTAGACAGGGTCTATCATCAGATGCAACTTTTAGGTAAAAAAGCAGGCAAAGGTTTTTATATTCATTCTGCAAAGAGACGTGAGGCTAATTCCGAGGTTAAAGCCCTTGTCTTTTCAAAACGCCAATTCGATAAACAAGAGATAATAGACAGAGCCATGCTTATTATGATAAATGAGGCGGCAATGTGTTTAGAAGAAGGCATTGTGTCTAATGCTCAGTACCTTGATATGGCTATGATAATGGGAACAGGTTTTCCTCCTTATAAAGGCGGACTGCTTCGCTACGCGGATAGCATTGGTATAGGAAGTATTGTTATTAAGCTTCAGTCTTTAGTAAAAAACCATGGAATTCGTTTCGAGCCTGCACAACTTTTGCTTGATATGGCAAAAAATAACAAAACATTTTATTAAAGGATAAATAATGGAATATATAGAATATTTCCTTGGTGTGTTGACAATTGCCTTAGTTACTATGTGGTATTTAGGAGCGAAAGCCTTGTATTGGGCAGGACTCTTGGCCGTGATTGTCTTTTTTGGATGTTCACCCGGTTTTGTGTTCTGGCTTATCTATATTCCTATTAATCTCGTTTTATTGATTCCTGAGGTACGTACAAAACTTATCTCACGTCATCTTGTTGGGCTTATAAACAAGCTTCATCTTATGCCAAGCATCTCTAAAACAGAGAAAACTGCCCTTCGTGCAGGTACGATTTGGGTAGATGGAGAGTTCTTTTCGGGAAAGCCAAACTTCACGACTATTTTTAAGGAGGTCTATCCATCTTTATCTGCACAAGAGAAAGAGTTCTTAGATACGAAGGTCAACACGGTTTGCGAGATGACGGATGATTGGAAGGTCTTTCAAGAAAGAGATCTTAGTAAAGAGGTCTGGCAATACCTAAAAGATGAGAAGTTCTTTGGAATGATAATCCCTAAATCTTACGGAGGTTTGGGATTTTCAGCTCTAGGACATAGCGCGGTTATTCAAAAAATGGCCTCACGTTCTCAGGTCTTAGCGATTACTACAATGGTGCCAAATTCACTCGGGCCTGCCGAACTCCTTATGCATTACGGTACAGCAGCTCAAAAAGATTATTATTTACCGCGTTTAGCAGATGGAAGTGATATTCCCTGTTTCGCCTTGACGGAATCTCTTGCAGGTTCAGATGCGACCTCGATACGCTCAAGTGGAGAAGTTTATGAAGATGAAGAAGGAAATATTAAGATCAAACTTCAGTTTGAGAAACGCTATATTACCCTAGGTTCCATAGCAACAGTTATAGGCCTGGCCTTTACGCTTAAAGATCAAAATAATATCTTGGGCATGGGAGAAGATCTGGGTATCTGTTGTGCACTTGTGCAGTCTGAGATAGAGGGTGTTGTTCAAGGTCGCAGACATGATCCCCTAGGCGTTCCTTTTATTAACTCTCCTATTAACGGTAAAGACGTGATCATTGGAATAGATGACATCATTGGAGGAAAGAAGGGCATTGGTCAGGGTTGGATGATGCTGATGGAATCCTTAGCAGTCGGACGCGGTATCTCCTTGCCATCTACGAGTACAGGCGGAGCAAAACTCGGTGCGCGAGTTGCAGGTGCTTATGCACAGGTTCGTGAACAGTTTGGTATCTCCATCTCCAAGTTTGAAGGGATAGAAACAGAACTTGCCAAGATAGCCGGTTTTACCTATATGCTGGATGCGTCTAGAAAGTTTACCATCGGAGCGATAGATGATGGTAAAAAACCCGCTGTTATTAATGCTGTTATGAAATATCATTCGACCGAAAAATTTAGAGAGATAGTGAACTATTCAATGGATATCTTAGGCGGAGCAGCCATCTCTTTGGGTAAGAAGAACCTTATAGCCCATGCGTATTTCGGAGCACCTGTTGCCATTACAGTTGAGGGTGCAAATATTATGACCCGTACGCTTATACAGTTTGGTCAAGGCGTTATCAGATGTCACCCTTATGCTTATAAAGAGATTCAGGCCTTAGAAGAAGGAGATGTGCGTACCTTTGATGAAAACTTCTTTAAACATGTTGGGTTTACCCTGCAAAACATGGTTCGTATGACCCTTTTAAGCCTGACTCGGGGTTATCTGCATTTTTCACCGCGTTCGTCTTTGATCAGTAAGTATGAGAGAAAACTTGTATGGTCATCCGCGACCTTTGCTTTTTTAACCGATTTTGTCATGGGATATTATGGAGGAAGCTTAAAACAAAAAGAGAAAATAACGGCGCGTTTTGGAGATATACTCTCATGGATGTACCTTTTAACAGCAACCTTGAAGCGTTTTGAGGCAGAAGGTGAGTTGGTGGAAGACAGGATCTACGTTCAGTGGATAGGAGATTATGCACTAAACCAGATCCAAATCTCTTTTGAAGAGATCAGTAATAATATAGACCGTTCTCTTATAGGATTGATCTTTGCCTATCCTGTTGCCTTCTATATGCGTTTTAACTCTCTTTCAAAGGCACCGATGGACGAATATTCAAAGGCTTTGGCAGCTAAGATAACTATGGACAGTAATGACAGAGAAAAACTTACAGAGGGTATATATATTCCTCATGATGAGAAAGAGGCTCTTGGTTTCTTGGAACATGCCTTTAAACTCTCTCGCAAGGCAGACAATATAGCACATAAGGTCAAAATGGAAGTCAAGAAGGGCATTCTTGAAAAATCTTCACAAAACTTATATGATGATGCCTTGGAACTGGGAATCATTAATGAAGATGAACATGCACTTATATTAGAAGCCGTGAAAGTAAAAGTCGAAGCTATTGCAGTAGATGAATTTAGTATGCAAGATTATCTGCAACGTAAATAGATCTTGCATTTTCTGAAAAAAACGAATAAGTAGGGAAAAATGAAAAATATTCTTTATAGCTCCAGTAATTATGTGATACGTATGGTGGAGTCTATACTTGATACAAATATACACCTTCATGGAAAGAAGAATATTCTGCATGATGCTCCAACTCTTTTTGTATCAAATCATTTCACCCGCTTTGAAACCTTTATCATGCCCTATATCATCTATACTGAGTCGCAAATGAGAGCGCGTTCTTTAGCTGACCACTCTGTTTTTGTGGGATACTTGGGAAAGTTCATGAATAGAGTAGGAACACTGTCAACAAACCATGAACACAGAAATGAGATTATCTTAGGTGATTTGATGACGGGAAGGGAAAATTGGATCATCTATCCTGAAGGAGCAATGGTAAAGAATAAAAAGATTATTAAAAATGGAAAATTTCTTTTAGACTTTTTTGATGGAAAGGGTCCTGTTCACACAGGAGCGGCAGTCTTGGCAATGGAGGCTGAACTATTAAAACAAGAATATAGCAAAGCACAAAAAGAGGGAGATATCATAAAGGTTCGCCAGATGCGTGAAAAGTATTTTATGCAGCCAACTGAGCGTACATCTTATAAGAACACCATTGTTATCCCCGTAAATATAACCTATACACCCATTCGTCCGGGGTTCAATCCTCTTATGAGTATAGGAAATAAATTTGTTGAAAAGATAGATGATAGGATAAAAGAAGAGTTAGAGATCGAAGGTAATATCTTACTTAGCTCAGAAATCCATATCCGTTTTGATAAGCCCATAGATATAGCTGAGTATCTGTATCATGCAAGAAGAGAGATATGCTCTCAAAGCACAGAAGATGAAAATGTGTCTGACAAAGAGTTGATAGATCATTGCAGGCATGATCTGACAACACAATTTATGGACGCCGTATATAAGAATATATTGATTAATTTTGATCATATATTCGCCTTGGTCATAGAATATTTTCAAAAAGAGTTTATTAGTACACATGAGTTAAAACGAGCCATCTTCTTAGCCGCGAGAGATGTAGTGGGACTAAAGACCTATCATGTTCATCATAGTATATGTGATGAGCTCTATAAGCTATTGATAGATGAAGAAGATCCTTGGTTTGAGAGTTCCCTGACTCTGGCCTTGGAACAAAATATTCTGCTGCATATGGAAGATGAACTTTATAAGATAAACAGAAATGTTTTTGAAGATGAACATGATTTTCATACCATTCGCGTGAAAAACACCTTGCGCGTTATCTTAAACGAGATCTCTTTATTTCCTAATGTGGGAAAGAGTGTACAAGATAACCTTGCCAAAAGTCCTGAAAAGATCACAGATGAGGTCTTTCATGTTATCTATAATCGGGATAAGAAGATATATAAACAAGATTATAATCGATTTTACTCCGTCATCTTGTCTAAACCAAAGGAGATAGGTTCGCCGTTTGTCTTATATAATCCGGAATTTACAAGAGGTCTGGTCTTGTCTCACGGATATATGTCTTCACCTTCTGAGATTAAAGAACTGGCAGATTATCTACATGAAAAAGGGATAAATGTATATGGGGTGAGACTACAGGGCCACGGGACGGTGAGTGAAGACCTGCGTGATAGCACGTGGGAACAGTGGTATGACAGTTTTAATCGTGGATTTGCCACTATGCGTCAGGTAAATAATAAACTCTTTTTAGCAGGTTTTTCAACGGGTGGGCTTTTGGCTATCTTGGCAACAGCGCGTAAACTCAACAAGGTAGATGGGCTGATTGTTATTAATGCGGCCTTGGAACTGCAAGATATGCGGGTTAATTATATGGTGCCGACACTGAATAAACTTAATGACTTCCTCTCGATATTTAAGGCAGATCTGGAATATGTAGAAGGAGAACCTGAATTTCCTCTTTTTAATTATAGAAGAAACTATATAAAGTCACTTGACCAGCTGCGTTTGTTGATGCAAAAGTGCCAAGAGTCCTTGAGTCTAGTGACGGCACCGACATTAATACTTCAAGGAGATAGAGACCCTATTGTCAAACCTGAAAGTGCAGAGAAAGTATTAGAACAGATATCTTCTCATGATAAGACACTTCATAGTTTTGAATTTAGCCGTCATGTCATTGTTTTAGGAGAGGGGAAGGAAAAAGTGTTTTCTTCTGTATATGACTTTATTGACAGACTCTCATAAAGAAAAAAGATATCATAAATCATTATAATAATAGACTTTTCTTTAAAAGAGGTCTTTTGAGAAGGACTTGAAATGAGTGAAGAACTGTTTGAATTCGCTTTAGATACAGAGATTAAGAGGGGGTATAAAGCCAGTTGGAAGATATTGGTTGTAGATGATGATGAAGAGGTCCATGCCATTACAAGAGCTGTCTTAAAGGGTTTTGAATTTGAAGGTAAAAATTTTGAACTGATACATGCATACAGTTCAAAGGAAGCAAAAAAGATCCTAGAAGAGAATGATGATACAGCTCTTATCTTACTTGATGTCGTTATGGAAACGGATGATGCAGGACTTATCTTTGTTGAATATGTTCGTAATGTACTTGAAAACAAACTTGTGCGTATTGTCCTTCGTACCGGTCAACCCGGACAAGCACCCATACGAGATATTGTTATTTCTTTAGATATAAATGATTATAAAGAGAAGACAGAACTTACAGTCGATAAGCTTTTTACCACAGTGATCTCTTCCATACGCGCATACCGAGACCTCATTAATATTGAGCAAAAACGCTTAGTCATTGAGCAAAATAGAAAAGGCTTGAAGCAAATTATTGATGCATCAGCTGACTTATTTGAGATACACTCCATGCACGAATTTGCCAAGGGCTCACTGACCCAGCTTATCTCTATTTTAAATCTTAATAAGAGTTCACTCTATCTACAAGTTGATGGACTAAGTCTTAGTAAGACGACAGACAACTTTATAATTTTAGCCGGTACAGGTAAGTATGAAAGCTTAGAAAAAGATGTGCTTAATGGACAGATAGATGCTGAGCTAAAAAAGAAATTTGGGATGGTCTTGGAAAAAGAAGAGTCAATATTCTTTGATGAAACCTTTATCGGATACTTTAAGTCAAGTAATGGAAGCATTAATATTATTTATGTAGATGGCTGTTATGAATTGAGTGAGGCTGATAAAAAGTTGATAGATATCTATTCTTCTAATGTTTCCATAGCGTTTGAGAACTTACACTTATACAAAGAGATCTTAGATACACAGACAGAGGTGATCGAAACTTTGAGTGAAGTCGTTGAAAGTCGGTTGAAAGAGACGGAAAACCATGTGAAACGCGTTGCTGAATATGCTTATTACTTGGGAAAAAAATCAGGTCTTAGTGAGGCTGAAAATAAAACACTGAAACTTGCTTCACACCTGCATGATGTCGGCAAGATAGGCATTGCAGACCGTGTATTACTGAAGCCTTCAACACTCAATGATGAAGAGTTTGAGGTTATGAAATCACACTCGACCATAGGCTATAATATCTTGAAGAAATCAAAACGTTCTATATTCAAAGCTGCGGCCACAATTGCTTACGAACACCATGAAAAATATGATGGCACAGGTTACCCTCGTGGTTTAAAAGAGACAGAGATACATATTTATGGACGTATTATTGCTATCGCGGATGTATTTGATGCACTCACTCACCGCCGATGTTATAGAGAAGCATGGGCCTTTGAAGATGCTGTTAGAT
>CBFDAB010000055.1:0-14139 GCA_965602745.1 uncultured Campylobacterales bacterium | reverse complement strand
GATTATAATATTTAAAATAATAGGGGCTATGAGTTCAAGTCCCTCTTGTTTTTGTAAGGAGAGAGCCAAACCGATAGCAACACCGGCTTGGGGAAGAAGAGCAAAGCCCATATATTTTTTTACTATCTCACTGCTTCCGGAGATAAGAGCACCTAAATAACTCCCCCCTACCTTTCCAAAAAACCGTAAGAGTACATAAGCTTCTATAGCAAGAGGAAAGGCAAATACTGCGCTAAAGTGCAGGTGCATAGCCGAAAGAATAAAAAAGAGCATGAAGATGATATCTGCAAGATGATTATCTATCTCTTTTTCCACGATGTCAAAACCGCGAGAGGTGTTCGCCATGACTGTACCCATGACCATGGCACTAAGAAGTGGTTCTAACTTCCAATGTTCACTCAGACTATATACGATAAAGATCAGGCCAAGTGTAACAATAGTTTCCATACCCTTACTCTTTCTCAGCATCTTTTCAAGGGCTGTATTTATCAGTGCTGCAAGCACACCAAGCACCACACTAAATACAACAAGAAGAAGAGCATCTAAGAGACTTATCCATCCAAATCCCCCATCTATCATCATGGTTGTACCAATGGCAAGTGCGAGAGCGAACATCATCAGGGCAATCGCATCATCTGTTGCTACAATGGCTAAAAAAGTTGAAGTAAATCTTCCTCTTGCCTTTAATTCACGAACTATTGCAAGGGGGGTAGCAGGAGCTGTCGCGGTCGCTATACCGGCCAAAAGAAGAGCCATCAGTAAAACCTGACCCTGGGGAAAACCCAAGAGTTCTCCTAGGAGAGTAAAGCCTATAGACACAGATATAAATGTTCCGATAGATTGAATAAGCGTAATATATACAATCTCTTGTCCACGTCCCTTAAGCCTAGAGACATTCAAGGTTGCACCCACTAAAACAGCAATAATAGAAAGAGCCAGGTCTGTGATGGCATAAGAGTTTTCGACAAATTCACGGGGAATAAGAGATAGTGTCTCAGGACCTATGATAAGTCCTAAGATCAGATAACCGACAACACGGGGAATATGCAGTTTAGGACTTAACCATTGGCTGATAGCTCCTAAAACAAGAATGATCCCCAAATAAAAAAGTGTTTGCATATCTGTCCTAGACTTAGGTTAAAAGATCTATTCCTTATCTTTTCTAAAGAAACTTTTTTACTTCGCAAAAACCTCCACGGCTAGTTTTCTAAAGAAACTTTTCACTTCGTAAAACCACTATCGTTAGTTTTCTAAAGTCCGCTTCGCTTCTCTAAAGTTCGCTACTCTTTTGGGAAAAAGACCTTTTTCATCTCTTCTATATCGTTTTTTGCCTTCAACATCTCAAGATATAAATCTTCGATCTTTTTTCTAGCCCATGGTGTTTTTCTTAAAAACTTGAGGCTTGAACTGATAGAAGGATCATTCCAGAAACATCGGATATCAACTTTTTCTCTTAAGATCTTCCAGCCGTAATGCTTGACTAAGTCTTTTAATATCATCTCAAGTGTAATACCGTGAAGGGGATTATTTTTATGTTCGTCGCTCATGCTTATTATTCTTTTTTATGTAGTTTAACATAAGCTAGCATCTAAAGAGTTTATGGGAACTCTTTACTCTGCTATAATACCCTTATGAGCTACCATGATGAATTACAAGCCAAACTTAATGCTGCTCGAGCACTTTCACCTACAGAGCACAAGCAAGCCCTTAATACTGACTCCCTAGAAGAAAAACTTGTCCGTCAATTAGAGTCTGAGTTTGAATTTGGACAGTATGATCTTGATGAGAGCGACATCTTACGCAGTATCAAGATCTTAGATATCTTAAGCAGTCATGGAAAATCTTTTTCGCACCATAAGTCTCTTAAAATATTTTATGCCCTCGCAAAGACAGACTTCATCCATATTAAGAACCTATATAAGCTATCGGGTCTATCTTCACAAGAGTTCAAACTTATTATAAACACTATGGGAAAACACAAACTTCTTATCGTCAATGAAGATAAAGAGATTGAACTGACCATAGAGGGTAAGAGCCTAGCCGAGCGTATCGGATTTGATGTTTTTATTTAAATATCACTATTCTACTCTTGTACGGTTTTACTAATAGATGACCTTGTTTTGTTTTATGTGGAAACTTTTGCTTGGCAAACCGCCTCGGCTTGTTTTAGAGAAACATCGCTTCACGACCGCCTCGGCTTGTTTTGATGTTTTTATTTAAATATTATTCTCAGGTGTCGTATTTTCAGTTAAAAAAACATGGCCTGAGATAAAAAGATAATGATGAGGACTAAGGAGAAGGGAAAAAGATGACTCTTGAAGACCCAAGGGTTGATACCAAAAAACTTTTGATTAAGACCTCTAAAGCCTAACCATAACCCTAAAAAAGCCTTGATAAGAAGTAAAACCTGAAAATAGCTTAAGCCCTCTTCACCAATTTTCCCAAAGACCTGAACAAACATATACATACCCGAAGCAACGGCAACTAAAAGGGCATAAGGAACCACATTTCGTACATGTATCATAATGGATTCCCTCGCCTTAGCCTGTTCTTCACTTGATAGAGTCTGCTTCATCTTGCTCAAAAAGAGAAGATCAACGAATAAAAAACCGCCATAAATAAAGACGGAGTAGATATGAATAATATGTACAATATTGTATAAGATTGGATATCCTTTTATGTAATTATACTTAAAAATAATATTTTTACATATTAGTTCATATTCAACTATGTTATACTTGAATAATCTTTTTAAATAGTGGGAGTTCTTCTTATGCCGATACTTAAATATGTTTACTCTATTTTAACCCTTATAGCCATCTCTTTTGGTTTATATATTCCCTCATATCTTTTTCTTACTGCACAAAAAAATCAAAAAATTGAACTTCACTTTTCTAATAGAATAGATCAAGCATCTGTACAGTTTGAATCAGTTAACAACGCTTACACCCTGCTTACAAATAATTTTTATGATAATGTTATTAACAATGATGAGATTATTTCTATAGTAAAAAAGGCCAACTCCGCTTCTACACCAGAAAGGGCTGTTTTACGTCAAGAGCTATATACAAAACTTCTGCCTCTTTATAAAAATCTAAAAACATATAATATTCATCGACTCCATTTTCACCTGAAAAACAGTGTGAGTTTTTTACGATTTCATTCTCCTGAAAAGTTTGGAGACTCCCTAGAAGCAGCTCGATATTCAATTGACAGAGTAAATAGAACAGGACGTTCTAGTTTTGGATTTGAAGAGGGTCCTTCTTTTAATGGATTTAGACATGTTTATCCTCTTTTCCTTGATAAAAAATTTGGAGGCACTGTCGAGATGGCATACTCTTTTAATGCTATTAAAGCCGGAGAGTCAAAGCTTCGTCCTTCTTATAATAGTTTTATCATTCGTCAAGATGTTGTTTCAAACAAGGCTTGGAAAAGTGAGATCAATTACTACAGTCCAAGTTCTATCTCACCCTTATATTTACAAGATATAAGCATCCTTAGAGACAATGTTAAAGAGAGTTTATCAAAAGAAATAGTTGAGCAGATAAATGTCAATATTGCAGATCAAGCTATTTCGGCTCTTCAAACAGAACAGAAGTTTATTCTTCATACAAGTCTGGATAATGAGATCTATATTGCTATGTTTATCCCTATCTATAATGTTGGAAAAAAACAGGTCGCTTATTATATTTATTATGAGAAAGACCCGACAATCACACTGATAAAAAAGACCTTTGACCTTGAGACCTTGGTTGCGCTTATTGGATCTATTTTCTTTTCATTACTACTTGTTTTATATGTTCTTTCTCAAAAACGGGCCTTACATGCGATTAAACTTCTTGAAACGACGGATCCGCTTACTAAGATTGCCAACAGAAACAGCTTCAATATTATCTTAGAAAAATCTATACACTTATCACTTCGGTATAAACTTCCACTTAGTATTGTCTTTTTTGATATTGACCATTTTAAAAAGATTAATGATACTTTTGGACATGATGCAGGAGACACGGTCTTAACCGGTATCAGTTCCCTGCTAAATCAGAAGATCCGATCTTCAGATACCTTTGCGCGTTGGGGAGGAGAAGAGTTTATCATTATCTTACCTGAGACCGAATCTTCTAATGCAAAAAAACTTGCTGAAAAATTCAGACGGCTTATTGAAGATTATAAATTTTTACCAAATGCAAAGGTTACCTGTAGTTTTGGAGTCACTCATCTACATGAAGATGATGATGAGAACTCTCTTTTTAAAAGAGTAGACAGTGCTCTTAGCTCAGCAAAAAAACTTGGACGAAACAAGGTCGTAAACATTATTTAAAAAGGAAGAGTCATGGGAATATCAGATAATATAGAACTTCTTAGAAACTATCTTTATAAGCTTATTGAGAAAAAAGGCAGCGACCTTCATATTAAAAGCAATGCTCTTGTTCGCGCTCGTATTAACGAAGAGATCATTCCACTTGGAGATGAACCCTTAGGCCAAGAGAGTATAGAAGCCATTGCCAGAGAACTCTCCGGTAAACACTACATCACTTTTATGAAAGAGCAAGAACTTGACACCATCTATATCTTAGACGATGAGCATCGTTTTAGAGTCAATATCTTTTTACATCTGCATGGACTGGCTCTTGTCTTTAGAATGATCCCCAAAGTCATCAAGACGGCAGAAGAGTTAAACCTGCCTCAGGGTATTCATAAACTCTCTGCCCTTAAGCGTGGTCTGGTCATTATTACAGGAACAACTGGAAGCGGAAAATCAACCACCCTTGCTTCCATTATTCAAGAGATAAATCTCACACAACGCCGACATATCATTTCCATTGAAGATCCTGTGGAGTATGTCTATACTGATAACAAGTCTATCATCGAACAGCGCGGGATTGGACATCATACTCATAGCTTTAGTTCTGCCCTTCGTTCAGCCATGCGTGAAGACCCTGATATTATCATCGTTGGAGAGCTAAGAGACATGGAAACAGCAGAGAGTGTCTTACATGCTGTTAATACAGGTCATCTTGTCTTTACTACCTTGCATACCATTGACGCCGTCGAGACCATAGACAGGATTATTTCTATCTTCCCAAATAGGGAGCAAAACCGCGTACGTATGAATCTGGCCGCAAACTTGCAAGCTGTTATCTCTCAACGTCTTATCAAAAGTGAGACAGACGGGCTTATTCCCGCTGTTGAGATGATGTTTAGAAGCCCTAGAATCGAGTATTTGATACGTACTCAGCAAGATTCTGATATCCCCGAAGCTATGTCTCAAGAAGAACATATTTTTGGCTCTGTAACCTTCAATAAGGCTCTTTTTGATCTTACCTTCGCACAAAAGATCAATGAAGAGACGGCCTTTAATTATGCGACCAGTGCTTCTGATCTAAGGCTTCTTTTTACAACAAGCAGTGAATATCAAGAGAAAAAGCACAGATCTTCACCAGAGGAGATACATCTTAAAGGTGAAGATGAGAAGAAACGCCAAGAAGAGGAGGAAAAGGCAAGAGAAATAGCCAAAAAAGAGGCACTGAGCAGACTTTATGAGCAAGAATAAGAGAAGCCTTACTCATCCAAGCATCAGATTAGAAGACAATATTTATCTTTTATAAAGTTCTTTTTATCACTAATATCATATCATGTAAGTCAATATCAATAAAAAAGTTAAAATATGCAAAAATTCTCGACTAAAACCCCTAATGAAGCCTCAGATGAGAACTATTTTTTATCTCAGCCCCATCAGCCTTTTTTCCTAGCAGGAATCATCTGGGCCGTCTTTGTTATGCTTATCTTTATGGCCTCCTACAAGATGATGATGAAGGGTGAGCTTAACAGCTTTTTGAGCCCCTCTATCTTTCATGCCTATTCCCTTATCTTTATCGTTTTTACCCAGTTTTTTATCGGATTTCTATATACGACATTTTCACGATTCTGCCAGAGTGAACCTGTTAAGAAGCCTTATTACCTCCGTACCTTTTTTCTTTATCAGGCAGGGTCATTGATGGTGAGCATAGGTTTTTTTATCTCTGAATCACTTATGCTTTTGGGAATGTCTATTCTTCTTCTTGGACAGGCAGTATTTTTATACATGATGCAGCGTATTTTCACCTCAGCACAAGCAGAGATAAAAGATGATCCTTTTTGGATCTTGACCTCACTTTACATCGGTACCGCAGCGCATGCAGTATGGATATTGGAAATTCTTTTAGACTGGGAGATCTTATCCCTTTCTTTTGCCTTTAATCTCTATCTTGTCTTTATGACCTTTACCGTGGCACAGAGAATGGTGCCTTTTTTCTCTCACTCTATGATGCCAAAACGTCCTAAGTTCGTTGCCATTGTCTTTAGCAGCTTTATCTTTAAAAGTCTTGCTTCTATCTTTGCTCTTCCTCTTGCAGAAGCAGGAATATCTCTTGCCTTAGGTATTTACATACTTACAGAGATCATAAACTGGAAACTCTCTTTTAGACAAGCACCAAATATCTTAAAGATACTTCATGTTGCTCTGTACTGGATGCCTATTGCCCTTATCCTCGGTGCCCTCTTCCAGCTAGCTGAACTCTTTATGCAGACAAGCTTTATGTTTGTGGATAGACACCTTTTGGCTCTTGGTTTTCTTACTACTATCATCATCGGATTTGGAACACGCGTGACCCTTGGACATTCAGGACAGCCGCCCCACGCCGACAGTGTCACCCTAAAACTTTTTTATCTGACACAGATTCTTGTTGGATTTAGACTTCTATATTCTCTTGTCTTTGGTTTTGATCTTGCAAGTACATGGGTTCTAGATCTCTCGCTTGCCCTCTGGCTTATCCTTTTTATTTTTTGGGGATGGAAGTTTGGACCTGTCTTAATTTCTGGGAAAAAAGAAGTAAAAAGTTAAAACAGCTTTATATGAAGCTACGCTATAATTTCATTATGATAAATGAACACTTAGTGCTTGGTAGCACAAATACCCTTCGCGTTGATCGTATTACAGACCCTGGTATCTTTTTGATGGCAGATGACGGGAAAGATGTACTTCTTCCTAACCAATACATCACTGACGAAATGAAAGTCGACGATGAGTTAAAGGTCTTTGTCTATAATGACTCAGAAGACCGCATCGTTGCAACCACGTAAAAACCTATTGCAATGATTAATTAATATGGCTGCTTTAGAGTCGTTGATGTTACCAACTTCGGCGCCTTTGTAAACTGGGGACTTCAAAAAGATCTTTTTGTTCCCAAGACCCATCAAAAAAGCGACTTCAAGGTCGGTGAAAAACGTATCCTTTACGTCAACTATGATGAAAAAACACACAGACTTATCGGTTCAGAACGTCTGACTCAACACCTTCGATTTCACAAGCAGGTGCTAAAGCCAAATAATGAAGTCTCTATCCTTGTTATGGCGAAGACGCCTATGGGCTACAAATGTATCGTTAATAACATGTATGAGGGAATGATCTTTCATACTGAGATCTTTGAGCACATAGCTGTCGGAGACACAAGAAAGGCCTACTTAAAAGTCGGACGTCCTGATGGGAAACTAGACCTTTCTCTACAGCGAATCGGCGATAAAAGTTCTGATGCAGGTCAAGAGAAGATCTTGAAGATGCTTGAGCAGAACAAGGGAAAATTGCCTTATAACTATAAAAGCGATCCCGAAGACATCAAAAATATCTTCGGTCTAAGCAAGAAGGCTTATAAGCGTACCTTAACGGCTCTTATCGACGCAGAGAAGATCGAAGTCAAAGAGACGGGTATCTATCTAAAATAACTCTCTGATTCTAAGAGGCTGACCGTCTTTCTTGCTAAAGAGGGAAATGTCGTCAGCTTCCCTCCATACACATGTAAGACCCTACTCTTTTTTATATGGTGAAGATCTAACTTATACTCTCTGGACATCTGGTTGGGATCTTTTTGACTCTTAATAATGGGTCTTGTACCTATATACATCTCTTTGATATCATCTCGCCTAAGGGCTGTTCTTAGATAATTATTGCTCTCTCTCAGAAGATACTCTATATCTTCATCATTTACCCTTATCTTATCGACCTCATCTTCTTCACTTCTTTCTGTTGTTCCGATCAGTGTTGTCTCACTTTCTGGAGTAATAAAAAAGATGCGCTTGGTAGATGTTTCTAAGATAAGAGGCTCAGAAACAAGTACTCTGTCTATGACAAGATGTATACCGCTAAGCTTTTCTATCGTATAAGACGAGGGAAGATTGAACTTTTCATTTACCTCATCTACCCATGCCCCGGTTGCATTAATAAGAGTCTGTGTTTGAAATCCGCCTTCACTCGTCTCCAGCCTAATAATCTCATCATCTATAATCACGCTTGTTAGTTCAGTTTTCTCTACTATCTTGGCACCTTCTTCTCTCGCTTCCTCGGCTATCTTATATGTTAATACCTTATCATCTGTTTTAGCGTCGAAGTATCTAAAAACAGCCTTGAGACCATCTTCTTTAATGGCTGGGAACTCTTTTAAAAACTCTTTTTTAGAGACTTCCAAAGCCTTTTCTCCATGTTGTGCAAAAAAACTGTAAAGCCATAAACCTATGCCTATCATCCATGCCGGACGCTTAGAGCCCTTGTATATGGGGAGATAAAAAGGACGAAGTCTAACAAGTTCAGGATAAGTATCTAAGAGATATTTTTGATCTCTAAGGGCTTCTTTTACTAAGGAAAACTCACATGTTTCAAGATACCGCAAGCCCCCGTGTATAAGCCTAGATGAATGAGATGATGCCCCTGCTGCAATATGGTTCTTTTCAATGATCAGCACTCTTTGCCCTGACTCCGACAAAGCCTTTGCTATAGCAACACCATTAATACCGGCTCCGAGTATAATCACATCATAATAAGTTTGCATAGACACCTTTCTTAACTCCAAACCGGAAGTTGGTATAATCATTGTAACGAATTATGGGGAGAAAAGACAATTGAAAATTATTGCGCATAGAGGCTTTAGCGAGCTTTATCCTGAGAATACCCTTCTTGCCTTTAAAAAAGCTCTTGAAGCCGGTGCAGATGGGATAGAAACAGATCTCAGGCTTAGCCTTGATGAGAAGGCTATTATCTTCCATGATGATAGTCTGGAACGTATTACGGGTCTGGATAATATTCCTGAAGCCCTCAACTTAAATGAGCTTCAAAAACTTAATGCGGGAGAAGGTGAGACTATACCCTCTTTGAGCGAACTTCTTCAACTCACCTCTTCTAGGGCAAGCATTATCTTACAAATAAAATATAATCCGATTACATATAAAAGACTATGTGAGGTCATTGAAGACGATATAAGGGACAAGTTAGACTGGGTAGAAGTCTCCTGCCTTGAAGACAGGGTATTGGAGTATATACATACACTCAACCCTGAGATAAAAATACATAAACTCATAGACGAGGCTTCTACCTTAGAAGATAAGGATTTTGAAAATAGATATGATTATGCCTCTTATTTTGACATTAATATAAGGCTCAAAAAGATAGCCCTGGAGCTTGGTCTTATTCAAAGGCATAAGGTCATCTTTTGGACGGTGGATAAGGAAGATATTTCAGATGAAAAAGAAGCAGGACTCTACGGTATTATGAAGAACAATCCTCAAATATGATCAAAAAACAGTTTAGATCTTTTTACTGCCGGCATATGATACATGACATAGAGAGACTGATAGAATATTTCTCAGTATTTGGCGGTCTGGGATGGAATATTGATATAGATGCTCCGCTTGAAGAACTTATACAGACTCAGATCTTAGACAACTTTGGCCTCTTGCACAATCAGATCATTGAACTCACCACAGATGAGCCCCAATATACCAAACTCCTTGTTAACCTGTCTCGCGGGGATAGACGAATCTTTTCTGCCTTTAACAAAAGCGGAGTCAGTAATCTATATGGGGGTATGAGTCTTAAACACCTGCAGAATTCGGGTGTTCTTGAGGCTGAGTATTCCAGAGAAGAACCCCCTATCAAAGATGGACAAAAACTTAAACGTGAAGTCTCAAGACACCGCATCTCTCATAAGATGCGATTTACCTCCCCATTTTTGCGTTTTTGGTTTTATTTTATAGCCCCCTTACGCTATTACATAGAAGATGGGAATTATGCAAAGGTCATAGAAAATTTTAAAAAACATCATCAAGCCTTTGTGGGTTATACCTTTGAAGAGTTAAGCAATGAGATGATGAAGAAAAAACTCTCCTATCTAAACCTCACAGACAGCGGTTCTTACTGGGATAGGCATGTCGAGATAGACCTGATGGCAAAGAGTCTGAAAGAAGAACTGATAGTGGGTGAGTGTAAGTGGAAAAATCATAAGATGAATAAAAAAGAGCTCAATAAACTCATAGAAAAATGTGAGAAAGTCGGCTTTGAACCGGATATTCTTATGCTCTTTAGTAAACGCGGTTTTTCCAAAGAGCTTCTTAGTCTAAAAGAGAAGAATCTACAACTCTACTCCTGTGACGACTTTGAAGACCTACTTCAGAATATAAGTAAAGATGATTTAATTATTGGCTTTCATCAATAAGTGCTTATGTTTAAAAAGAAACTTTTTCACAAGCTGGCTTGATCCAAGGGTTTGAGCGTCCTTGGATCTGAAATATCTGTTTGTGTACCGCACACTCTTTTTCATCCACCTTATCTTCATTATGCCACTTCAAGTAAAGCAGCTGCTCTTTGTAGGAGAGATTTAGACCATACTGCGCATTCATATATAGATAAACTCTTGCAATATTTCCTCGAATGTGAAGAGGAGGTTCTACGTCCATTGAAGGCCTCTCTTTGACAACAGGCATAATATTAAATATATCTCTGTCATAAGCCCTGTACAGACTGTCTTTCTCACGGCAACATCTTGCACCGCTATGAGTAGCTCCATTATACTTTACACATATCTTTTCTATTCCGCACAGACGGGTTTTAAAGACCTCAGACTCAGGAACAATTCTGACAAAGACAACAGATCGACTTGGATCATTTTCTACATAATTCTTATCCATACAGGTCTTGGCATCATATTTATATATCTCATTCGTAAAGGCCGTTCTTGTATAATCAAAGTCTATCTGCTTGAAGATCTTGACCGCATGAGAAAAACTTTTTGGCTGAGGATAAGCAGAAGCCATAAGAACAAAAGGAAAGAGTATAAGGATCACTCCTAAAAATCTCCTAACTAACAATACGCAGGGCATGATAAGCTTCTTGAAGAAGTTGAAATTTTTGAGTGTAACGGTCAACTGTATCGGGATTTTCATAATGAACCTTGTCCGGATGATAGACTTTGACGAGCTTTTTATAACTTTTACGAAGAGCATCTTGACTTGAACCCACAGGGCATTCAAGTACCGTATAATAATGCAGCATCTCATCAATCTCATCATCTGTATGATCTTCATATTCAAATTGGCCAAACTCAGAATATAGGTTTTGCATAAAATAAGCATCATATGTATAATGTATCTGATAATGTAAGATATGACGTTTATTCAAAGCGCGTTCAAGTCTGCTCTTTGCCTTGTTATCAGGAAGTTGCAAAAAGACATTCATCAAGCCCTCTTGGGTGATGTATAGATCAAGTTGGGACTTTAGATAAGACATAACCCAGCGATTAGGACTGTCTAGTTTGATCTGAACCTCTTTAGAACTTCGTGCCTGAAGATGTATCTCAATCTTTTCAGCTCTTTCTTGCTCATGAAGTTCAATCTTAATCGGGTACTTCAAATAGCGCATAACCGAGCGGAAATAAAAGTCATTGTCAGTCTCTAACTCTTTTGTATAATGATTACACATTGCCTTGATAAAATTCTCTTTAATATCCCACAGTCTAGTATTAGAAAAAACCAGAACAGCCTTAGGTAAGAACAGCATATCTTGAGAGTGACTGTTCAAGAATTCATCCATCCACTTAGACTTGAGAATGTCAAAGCTGGTACGAACAATTATCATATTTTTTTGCAATATAATTTCCATACACTCTCCTTATTTGCCTTCATCTAGCAAATAAGGTTCCATCTCTGATATTAAGGCTGATTTCACTCTGTTAAAGTTGTGTAACATTCAGGCCTTCTATCTCTAAGCAGTCCCCAATACTCTCTTTGTTCTTTATTCTTTTTAAGGTCATACTCTGCGTAGATGATCTCTTCACTATCTCGTGAAGCCTCAGCTATTTTTGCTCCCGTGTAGTCTGTCATAAAAGATGAGCCGTAAAAGGTCAGGCTGCAAGATTCTCCCTCTTCAAGGCCTATGCGGTTTGCAGCTATCACTGGTATGGTATTGGCCGCGGAATGTCCCATCTGAACGCGCTGCCAGTGATCCTTGGAATCCACACCTATCTCCGGCTCGCTTCCTATGGCCGTAGGATAGAAGATCAACTCTGCTCCCATCAGGGCCAGACTTCTCGCCGTCTCCGGAAACCACTGGTCCCAGCAGATACCGGCGCCTATCCTGCCGTAAGCCGTATCCCAGACCTTAAAGCCGCTGTCTCCGGGAGTGAAGTAGAACTTCTCCTCATATCCGGGACCGTCAGGTATATGCGTCTTGCGGTAGTTATCCAGCATCTTCCCGTCTGTATCTATGACCAGTAGTGAGTTATAGAAGGCCTCTTTTTCCTTTTCAAAATAACTGACCAGTAAGACGACGCCAAGCTCTTTTGCAAGATCAGAAAAGCTCTGTAAAAGAGGGTTATTCTCTCTTGGAGCGGCCCAAGAGAAGTAGGCTTCATCCATATCTTTACAAAAATAAAGACCTTCAAAAAGTTCAGGAAGTAAGACCATCTTAGCCCCTGAAGTAGCGGCCTTTCTAACCAGAGACTCTGCCCTAGTGACATTGGCTTCTTTATCTCTGCTCATCTGCATCTGTATAGCGGCTACTTTAAGCATGATCTGTCCTCAAAATTTTATTATAATTATACCAAAGCAATATATCAAAGAAAATGAGTCAATCATAAAAATGGTTACGCAGTATTTAGTGCTAGAATTGAGCATTTAACTAGGAGACAGGATAGTTCAAGCAATATAGCATTGTTTTCGTTTTAAAGTAGTTTGGATTAAATTATGAGAATAACAGGAGTGGACGGGTATAAGTATGGGTGCGGAAACCCACACTACTGCGTCAAGAAGATAAAAACTATTTGCTTATTTTAAATTGAGGTACATTTAAAAAATCATACTTAGCACATAAGAGGTTTACGTCATTTTCAATTGCTTCACCGATAAAAATCATAATAGATGGTTCTGTATACTCATCAAGCTCTTCAAATGAAACATTACCAAATGAATAATTTATCACGATAGGGTTTGCTACATCTTTTACTTTTACGACACCTTTTACTCTATAGATACTGTTAGGAATATTTTTTAAGATTTGGTCTACGTCATTAAATTCAATATCTTCTTTTAAGTAAGCCACTTTTTGAGTGATAGAGTCTTCCGTCGTATGGTCAAGGTGCTGATAATCTTTTGCTAAGCCAACAATCTCATCTGGTTGATAAACACCTTCAAAGACCTCTTTGTTTACAAGACCTTGTTCAGCCTGATTGACAACATAATTATTAAAGACAGTTTCGCCAGTAAGATTGTTTTTAATGTTATGTGATGCCTTTATTTCAATTACATCTTTTTTCACAGCCTCTAATTCTTCATCATTTACCAAGTCCGTCTTATTTAATACGATGATGTTTGAACCGCCAATTTGGTATTTAGCCGTTGAATTATCTTTGTATGAGCCCAAATTTTTAGAATCAACAACACAAATAATACCTTCAACAGTAACACCAAGATTTTGCATTGACATAAAGATAGGGAAGGGTTCAGATGCGCCTGAAGTCTCTACAAATATAATCTCAGGGTTATACTTATTAATGATCTCAAGTACACCGCTTTCAAACTCTTCAGATAATTGACAACAGATACAACCTTCTGATATCTCTAAAACTTCACTATATACATTACTTAGTATATCTCCGTCTATTCCTATGTCGCCAAATTCGTTAACGACAATAGCCACTTTTTTATCAGAAAAATGTTCTTTTACTGTATTTGTAAGCATAGTTGTTTTACCAACACCTAAAAATCCTGTAATTATAAATGATTGTATCATGTCTGTGCCTTAATAATAATCTAATGTAATTTTACATTTTTTAACTGATT
>CBFDAB010000054.1:0-14211 GCA_965602745.1 uncultured Campylobacterales bacterium | reverse complement strand
TAAGATCTGTATTAAATTATCTTTCTTAAAAAGAACAGACAAACATGGTCAAATTTAATTTTTCAAACATACACTCCAGAGTTGATATGATATGATGATTTATAATATATTCAACAAAAGGATTCATTATGGGAACTATGCTTTTAATACTAGGTGGAGGACTTATTTTTGGACTGCTTGTATTTTTCATCTGTGAAGAGATGTCTTTGAAGCATGCAAACTTTTCAGATATGAAGGGTCTGTTTACACAAGAGCTGAAGATCTCTGAGTGTCTTCAAGAGTTTAATACCATTCCTTATCTTGCTCTTTATGTTCTTATCCTACTGATTTTTGACTTGATCCTTGCCAATATGCTCTTTGTACCCAAAGGCTTAGGTCTGCTAGAGATGGCCGGATATACTTTTGTCCCTTCTTTGATTGGCTCATGGATTATATTGCTTGTAAAGTGGACGTATCAGCCTGTTATAAAACTGGCTTCATCGTTTATGTATGGAGCAGGTTTTATCGGTGCGGCTATAGTAGCCTTCGCAATCACTGACCTTGTCTCTTAGTCTAAGAGAATTTTCTTCAAATAGAAGGCCATATCTCTTTCTAACAGGCTAAGAAATGAAGTCTTCGCATTTTAAATTTCTTGTCTTGAAGCAGAGTTTATGAGATGGCTGCCCATTTTTTAAACTACATAAATGAACAGTGCTTCAGTAAAAATAAAACCCTTGCTTTTATTATCTGATATTAGATAAACTTATTAGAATACAATCTGTATAAAGGATAAATTATGGGAAATAATATGATGTGGTTTTCAGCTGTTTCTTCAAACGATCTTGCATCTATTGAGAATATGCTTGAAGAAGGGTTTGATGCTAATATACATGACAGAGATGGGGAAACTGCTTTACAAAAGATCGCAAAAAAACTTTATGTTTCGATTTCTGATCTGGACTGGGACACAGAGAAGCTCTTAAAAGAGATAGCTGCAAGCCTTATTATCCATGGAGCCAATCAAGCAGACCTGGGACATAGAGGCGGAGAGTTTTGTGACATTGCCAGAGCGATTGCGATTCACATCATCAAAACGGCAAGCTTGAAAGAAAAACTTTGGCCCATCCATAAGCTGATAGACAACGAAGATATTTGGTTTTCAAAAGAAAATGAAACTGTCAAAGAACAGTTCTTTACCGTCGTTAAGCATAAGGATATTGTTTCGATTGAAAAGATGTTTGAGTATGAACTGATAGGTTTCCCACCGACACAGTAAAAAGCAAATAAGGGTGAGCTCTTGACTCTGTACTTTTTTAAACCTGAATGGGTTCCTTATTTGGCGGCCGTCCTTAAAAAAAGATTTTTACAGATTTTATGTAAAGCCTGTAGAATTCATAAACTAAATGTTCATGATTATTGCTTATGGACAGTCATTATCATCTTTTGATAGAAACAAGAGATGAAAATTTGTCTTATTTTATGAGGCCATTTAGTCCAGCTCATACTGAAGAATCTCGTAAAATTTTCTCCGGCTATGAAGCTCTGTCAGCTTCTCCTTTACAGCTAACTCCTCAAGTTTTTAATTGAGAAGAAATACCCAATGGCTTGATTTTTCAATAAGGTAAGCACCTAAAAGTCCAAATGAAAATGATGCTAGCATCCAAAAATAGTGCATGATCAACAACTCCTGAAGAAATAGCCAGTATTTAGTTCTATAATGTTATAATAGATGAATTAAAATTTTATCAGCACCTTTAGAAGGGGGGCCCATTGAAAGAATCTAAGTCTGAAAAAATGGTAGAAGATCTTTTACAACTGGTCTATCGTCTTGTCAAAGAGCTCCATCCTCATTTCAGTAAAAGTTTTGTAAGCTTAGATGACCGTTTTGAAAAAGACCTGGGACTGGACAGTCTATCCAGGGTTGAACTTATCTCCCGAATAGAACTCTTCTTCAATACCACCTTCACCGAGAAGGTTCTTTATGAAGCACAGACACCAAAAGATCTTCTTGAAGCACTATTGGGCCCCAAAGCCACCCCTGTAATTGACTCCTTAAAAGAAAAGTCAAGCTTAAACCTTAAAGAGGCTACTCCCCTACCGATAGATGCACAGACCTTAGTCGAGGTACTGCAATGGCATGTCAAAGAGCATCCTGACCGTCCCCATATCCAGCTTTATCAAGACGACGGAAAGGGTGAAGTAATCACCTACTCCCAGCTAAAAGAGAGGTCCCTGAAAGTTGCTTTTGGTCTTCAGCAACTTGGACTCAGACCTTCCCAGGCAGTGGCTATTATGCTGCCTACTTCTGCTGATTATTTCTACAGTTTTTTCGGAATCTTGATGGCCGGAGGTATTCCCGTACCGATCTATCCGCCTGCGCGCCCTTCCCAGCTGGAAGAGCATATGCAAAGACACACCAAAATTTTGGATAACTGTGAAGCCTGCATACTCATCACTGTGCCCGAAGCCAGACAGGTAGCAAAAATTCTAAAATCTTATGTGCAGAATATCGAAGAGATCGTTACCGTCACTCAACTTTCAGATTCCAGAACCACTCCTGCACTGCCCTTGCTAAACACCAATGACACAGCCTTTATCCAATACACCTCAGGCAGTACCGGCGATCCAAAAGGGGTAGTCCTCACCCATGCCAATCTACTTGCGAATATCCGCAGTATGGGAAAAGCGGTCGATGCCTCATCCAAAGATGTCTTCATCAGCTGGCTGCCGCTTTACCATGATATGGGACTTATCGGTGCATGGTTTGGAAGCCTCTATCACGCTTCGTTTTTTGTCGTAATGTCTCCGCTGAGTTTCCTTTCCAAACCCCAACGCTGGCTTTGGGCTATTCATAAATACGGCGGCACCCTTTCAGCTTCTCCAAATTTCGGTTATGAGTACTGCATGCACCGTCTCAAAGATGTAAACCTTACAGGCTTAGACCTTAGCACATGGAGAGCGGCATTTAACGGTGCAGAGGCGGTCAGTCACCTAACTGTCCAAAACTTCAGCGAGCACTTTAAAGATTACAGTTTTAATCCCAAATCGATGACACCTGTTTACGGGCTGGCGGAATCGTCTGTAGGACTGGCCTTTCCTCCTATGCAAAGGGGTCCCCTGATAGACACTATCGAACGTGACACCTTTACAAAAAACAAAAAAGCCAAACCTACTTCAGCCGGAGATAAATACGCCCTGCATTTTGTCTCCAGCGGTCTTCCCCTTGCCGGGCATCAGATCCGTGTCGTTGATCAAACAGGGCATGAAGTTCCCGAACGGCACGAGGGGGAACTGCAGTTTTGCGGTCCCTCATCTACCAGCGGCTACTACCGAAATGTGAAAAAAAACAGAGAACTTTTTGACAAGACATGGCTCAAGACAGGCGATCGGGCCTATATTTCCAATGGTGAACTCTACCTTACTGGCCGTATCAAAGATATTATTATCCGTGCCGGCCAAAATATCTATCCTGATGAACTTGAAAAAGCCATAGGCAGCATTGAAGGAATACGCAAGGGATGTGTGGCAGTTTTTGGGACTCTGGATAAAAGGACGGCTACAGAGCGCCTTATTATTTTGGCCGAAACTAAAATAGAAGATAAACAGATCAGAGAAAAACTACGCGAGAAGATCAACACTCTGGCAACAGATCTTGTCGGCGGACCGCCTGATGAGATCGTCTTGGCCCAACAGGGGGCTGTTTTAAAGACCTCTAGCGGAAAAGTCCGCCGCGCAGCCAGTCGTGCTCTTTTTGAGGAGAAAGGGGGAAAATCCGGCAGTCAAAACCTTCTGTGGCAGCTTATTCGGCTGATGTTCAAAAGTATATTTCCCCGTATACGGCGTCTTTTACGTCTTCTAAAAACCCGAATTTTTGCCATCTATAGCTGGGGAGTATTTTCACTATTTACCCTCATCGCATGGTTAGGCATCGTTTTATTACCGACACTGTCTATGCGTTGGACCATGATGCGTTTTTGCGCTCGTTGTGTAGCCAGACTCACCTTCACACAAATCAGCATCAAAGGTTTGGAAAATCTTCCAGAAAATATTTCTAATACTGTGATCGTTACTAACCATTCAAGCTACATAGACGGCCTTGTTTTAGTCTCTTTCCTTCCAAGACCCGTCTCTTTTGTCGCTAAAGCAGAACTTTCTTCACTCTGGCTTTCACGTATGCCGCTGAGAAAACTCAAGACCCAGTTTGTCGAACGTTTTGATATCAGCAAAAGTGTAGATGATTCCAAACACCTCTGCGCCGCGCTTGGAGAAGAAGATGTTCTGCTGTTTTTTCCAGAGGGAACCTTTACCCGTATACCTGGTCTCAAGCCCTTTCATTTGGGAGCATTTAGTATTGCATCCGGGGCAAACGCCTCGGTTATTCCCATAGCGATCACCGGAACACGCTCGATTCTCAGGCCAGGAGCCTGGTTTCCGCAACACGGGAATATAGGTGTTACTATAGGTGAAGCTGTTAGCCTGAGCGATCAGGAAAAGGGTATGGACAGTTGGCATAAGGCTTTGGCTTTATCTAAGAAGAGTCGTGATTTTATACTGCAGTACTGTGAAGAACCAGACTTGGTGTACGAAGCGACATCAGTTTAAAAGGGAATCAGCCTATGGTTCTTCCTCAAAAAGATGAAAAAGATGAAAATGAAAACACTAATTCTGTCTCTATTCCTACTCCTGTGTTTCTTCGCCTGCTCCGCAGAGCCTTATACCCTAAAGCCCAAACCTGAGAAAAAAGATGCTCCGCTTCATTCTGTATATATTACTAATCACGGGTGGCATACCGGTTTTATCCTTCCTGCAGAAGAGTTACATGAAGAGCTTCCTTTTTTACCTATACGATTTGACAATGCACTCTATTATGAAATCGGATGGGGAGACAGGAAGTTTTATCAGGCAAATCAGATCACGACAGGATTAACAATTCGAACTGTGTTCTGGCCTACTGAGTCTGTCGTTCATATTATTGCCATACCGATTAATCCTCTTCTCTATTTTGAAGAATCTGAAGTAATTGAACTGCGCTTAAAAGATGAAGCTTTTATCTCACTAATAAAATTTATAGCCTCCAGTTTTAAACGCAGAGAGGATATGCAAGTCATTGATCTTAAAAAAGGAGTTTACGGTGACAGCCAGTTTTACAAGGGTGAGGGAGACTACTATCTGATGAACACCTGTAACAAATGGACAGCAAAAGGGCTAAAGAGTGCAGGAGTAGATTTGACACCTACTTTCAAAATAACAGCAGACAGTATTATGTCTATATTAAGAGAGAAGCAAGAGACTCCATAATCGACTATGCGATTATGAAATAAATAAATTACATTTTTTTCAAATAACAGCTAAGAAGAACAATTTTTGTTCCGTTTACACGACCTTCTATCTGCTCATGATTATCAGGTACCAGATGAATATTCTTAACCGTTGTACCCTGCTTGGC
This sequence comes from uncultured Campylobacterales bacterium, assembly GCA_965602745.1. Taxonomy (GTDB): domain Bacteria; phylum Campylobacterota; class Campylobacteria; order Campylobacterales; family Sulfurimonadaceae. The sequence continues at coordinate 8,786 of CBFDAB010000054.1, read as the reverse complement.
TGTAAAACCGGCACCCTTAACAACAAGGTCTTTAATAACACTCACAGAGTCACCTGCTTCTAAGATAGTACCATTGCTGTCACGCGTAGGTTGACGGTTCTCGTCTGCAAGACCGGCATCTGCCCATGCCTTGACGTCATCTTCAAGATAAAGCATGTCTAAAAGGTCTTGAGGCCATCCCTCTGCTGCTATGCGAGAAAGCATACGGTAAGCCACAACCTTAACCGCATCTTCTTCACTCCACATACTATCATTAAGACAGTGCCAATGGTTTGCATCCATCTTATCTTTATCTTCTACCTGTTCTTTACATGTATTACACACTAAGATAGACTTTTGTACTGTCCCATCTGAAGGAGAGACTTCTAAGGCACTAAGATTATCTGTTGAAGCACAAAGTTCACATTTTGATCCGCTACGTTTAAGTAGTTCTTGTTCTACGCTCATAGAAATTCCTGATAATTTAATTAGGCGAATTGTAGCGAGTTAGTGTATAAAAAAAGATTAGGAAGGAGAATAGCACGGTACTGTGCATGATCTCTCTGCTGAAGAGAACAAGAGATGATGGCCGCTAAGAAACGTTTCTTTAGAAAACTCAGTTTTAAGGTAGGTATAGGGGCTTTTGCTCCTATGCCGTATTAAATAAACAAGCTGATATTAAAAGTGTAACCTGACTCTTTTAGAGCAAGATATGCTCTAAATTTCATTGCATCATCCGCTCCGATGCTATCTAAGACCTCTTTAGCCTTGTCGATCATTTCCAGATCAAATAGAGTATAAAGATAAGCTTCTTGTGCCTCTTCTTCTTGTTCGCACAGGGTCTCAAAAAGTTTCATTCTCTGTTCTGGTATCATATGAAAACTCAGCTCTTTTGAGATAGACAGATAATCAGCTCTAGTGAGATCAAGTTTATTCATTAGAGAAAGAAGAGATTCATTTGAGACTTCCAAGGTATTTTCCGAAGAGTTCACTCTAGCTAAAATAATAAAGAGTGCATCTTTACTAATAAACTCTTGATATTTTTCAATCGCGTACATTGGTGCTTCTGCCGCATAATTGACGAAGGCTTTGACTAAAATATCTCGTGAGTACTTATCATTTTTGTTTAAAATCTCTTCTGAACTAAGATCAAGAGTCGTCATGCGATTCTTCTGATCTTGAAGGACAAGAGGGTTGTCTTCACTGAGATTAAACTTTTTAAGTTCTACAGGCTGACCTGCTTTAATCTCATTTAAAACAGTTAATACAGCATTTATCTTGTCATTACTGGTAACTTGCAGTTCACCCTTAGACATCATAGATGTGTTTTCAAGAACCTGACCTAGAAGTTCATATCGAGGCGTTTTAAAACTATGTTTTTGCTCTTTAAAAAGAAGTTCATCAACAATGACATCAATTAACTTATCATAATCTTTTTGGTAGTTACGAAGTTTGAAAAAATTTTTTACTGAATATGAAAGCATATGCAAAACAGTAGCAATATATAAAACAACTACAGGGACCAGAACCAAGACAGCTATAGGTAAGGCGGGAAGGTTGATACCGAAAAATGAGATTGATTCACTTTGAGTATAACCTAAGAACTGGCTAACATACCAAGCTATAAATAGCATGAGGGCTAAGGTTCCTAGTGTATATCGTTTTAAATACATATATTATTTCCTTGAGAAAGTTTAGACTGCACTTTTCTCGGCGATTTCACGACAATCGATGCAGTATTTTGCATGAGGTTTGACTTTCATGCGATGAACACCTACGCACTCTTCACACATTTCACAGATACCGTAAGTGCCTTCTTTTATTTTAGCCAATGCAATATCAATTTCAAATAATTCAAGCTCTTGTTGATGGCCTATAGCATTTTCAATCATATTATCGTTACTTACTGAAGCATAATCACCTTCGTCATTTAACTCTAGTTCACGAAGTTCGTTCATCTCTTTTTCAAAACCACGAATGTTCTTTTCGATCTGTACTTTACGACTGACTAAAGTATCTTTGAAATATTCTAACTCAGTATCATGCATTTCTTTCATAATTCTCTTCCTTATTTATGGTACGGATGATTATTGTTGATGGCAAAACCGCGAAAGACCTGTTCTAAAAGAACAAGCTTTGCAATTTTATGACTCATTGTAAGTTCACTTAAACTTATTACCTGATCACATTGTCTCAAAAAACTATCTTCAAAACCATACGCACCGCCTATGTAAAAATTCACCGATATTCTATCACTTAAAAGCTTACTAAACTTAAAACTATCAATAATTTTACCTTCAGGATGTAAGGCAATATTATAAGATTTACTTAAATAAGGAGTAAAGGCTTCTGTATATGCAGCTTGTGCTGTCGCCTTTCCTTCAACTTGGGCCAAATGAATTCTTTTATTAAAAATTTCTATGTCTTCAATCTTTGAAAACTTAGATGTCATCTTCTCCAACTCCTTATACAAGGGGTTGTAAAGGGTCTTTTCAGGCTTTGCAATGGAGAGTATATTAAGCTTCATACAGACCTGTTCCTATCACTAAATAAGCTACATTTTCAAATTCATCACTAAGTTTTACCCCACCAATTGCCGCAACTTTATGAGTCGATAAAGAGGCTAAAACATCTAGATTTTCACCGAGTATATTCGTAACACTTTTTGTTAATGTTTGTTTATATGCACCGAGTCCAATATAGTTTAAATCCATATTATTTGCAATTTCTATCTCTTCTTGGTTATGTGTTGAGATACCAAAAAGCTTATCTTCACCAATTGAGGACCGAACTATCTGTACAGCTTTTTCAATATTTTCATCAATTGAGAGAAGGTCATCTTGTCCCATATGTACCCCATCACAAAAAGATATGAGTTCATATTTATCATTTACAATTAAAAACTTATCCCAGATCTGACGTAATGATATAAGGCTTTTTTTAATCTCTTCTGCATTCGCATTTTTATTACGGTATTGAATAATCTCGGCATTATTTTTTTTTGCTAGGCTAACAAAATCTTCAAGGGAAAGGTTTCTGGCATTAAGGGAGTTTTGATCGCATAAGGCATATAGTTTAGGCATAAGTACATCTTTATAATTGTAGTGAGGGAATCTGCACATCTTTGTCTAAAGAGCTGTGAGAAAGCTTAGAATAAGGCCGTAATAATTCGTTTTACGGCCAATTTGACATGATTAAGAGACTTGCATCTCTTTATCCAATAACATACACAAAAGATCAGAAATTGTTTTCTTCATCTCATTACGGTTAACAACCATATCTACGGCTCCGTGCTCAAGTAAGAACTCTGCTCTTTGAAAACCTTCAGGAAGATCAGAACCAATAGTCTGCTTGATAACACGCTGGCCGGCGAAACCGATCAAGGCACCTGGTTCAGCAATGATTATATCACCAAGAGTTGCAAATGAGGCAGATACACCACCCATAGTCGGATCTGTTAATACAGAGATATAAGGAAGGTTTGCCTTTGCCAGTTTAGCAAGAGCTGCCGAGGTCTTAGACATCTGCATAAGTGCGAATGAACTCTCTTGCATACGTGCTCCGCCCGAGGCAGAGACAATAATAAAGCCCTCTTTCTTCTCTATAGCGCGATTTATACCACGAACAATTTTTTCACCCTCTACAGAGCCTAAAGATCCACCCATAAATGAGAAATCAAAGATAACAAGTTGAGTAGAAACACCGTTAATTTTACACTCCCCGCTTACAACAGAAGATGTTCTTCCTGTCTTCGCTTCTGCTTCTTCAATACGCTTCTTATAAGACTTCTTATCCACAAACTTAAGTGGGTCAATAGGACGCAGAGATGCGTCCATCTCAACAAAAGAGCCTTCATCACAAAGAAGTGAAACACGCTCTTTAACACCGATACGAAGGTGAAATCCACATTTAGGACATACATAATTTTGTTTTTCAACCTCTTTATAGTACATCAAAGCTTGACAAGACTGACACTTGATCCAGTGAGAAGGTGCTTCACTTTTTGCAGGCTGGGGCTTGCTTGGCTTAGAACTAAAAAAATCGAATAAACTCATATATTTTCTCCATATATTTTAAATATTACAGCACCATATACTGTCTGCGGTATCTCTGCCGAAGAAAACAAGCCGTGGCGGTCGCTAAGCGATGTTTCTTCAGAAAACAAGACATGGCGGTCGCAAGTCGATGTTTCTTTAGAGAATCCAGTGTAAAAGCAGTAAAAGGGGCTTTGATCCTTTTACTGCTTTAGAATAATTTCTTTTACACGTTCAAATACATCTTTATCTTTAGAGACAATGATGTGCATATCATCTTTATACATATGCAGATCTTGACACATAAAAAGACCTGCTTCTATATCATATGTTCGCATTTTACCTAAAAAAACCACATAATTAGCATAATACGCATAAGCAAGAGATAATGCCACGGCTCCAGGGGCTCTGTACTTGAGTCTATTTTGAGTTAAGGCCTGTGTTAATTCGGGATATAAGGCAGCTTTTTCAAAGATACCTATCTTGGAGGTATGATGTTTCTGCACAGGTTTAAAATGCGCACTGTGCAATTTTCCTTGAAGAAACTGTTTTTCATCTTTAATAAAGATATCACTGTTTGCAAAATTGCAGACAATGCCTATAAGGCATTTACCTTCTTTCATATAAGCAACAGAAGCTCCAAAATATGGAAAATGGGTCAGCATATTATCGCTTCCGTCAATAGGATCAAGTACAATTTGCACATCCCCTTCACCCACAATACCGCTCTCTTCAGAATTGATCTGACCAAAACGTCCTAAACGTTTGATAAAGATCTCTTCTGCCATAAGATCAAGGCCAACACTCAAGTCACCGCCAGCTCCGCGTTTTTGCGCTAAATAAGCACTCTCATCATTGTTTGCCTCAAGCATAATAATAATCTCTTGACAGGCCTTAATGGTCTCGCGGATAAAGGCTTGCATTATTTAAACGATTTAATAATACTGCGTGCTGCTTCTCTACCGTCATAAGCGGCTCTAACAACAAGGTCAGCTCCACGGTAACAGTCTCCCCCGGCAAAGATACCTGAGCTAGATGTTTCAAAGTTATCATTAACGATGATCCCACCCCAAGAATTTGTCTCAATACCGTTAGCTGCTAAATAAGAAGGAACAAGAGGATCAAAACCAAGTGACATAATAACGACATCAGCATTAACCTTGAACTCAGATCCTTTTACCTCTTCCATGCGCGCACGTCCGCTTTCATCTTTTTGTCCTAGAGCTGTTTTTACCATCTCTATACCGATAAGTTCAGCTTTCTCATTTGTAAGGACCTGTTTAGGAGAAGCATAAAAAGTAATGTCAACACCCTCTTCTTTTGCATTCTTGTACTCTTTTTGAGAACCCGGCATATTGTGTGCATCACGACGATACAGACAAGTCACTGACTTAGCACCCTCACGTTTTGCAGTACGAAGACAGTCCATAGCAGTATCACCGCCACCGACAACAACAACATTCTTGTCTTTAAACTCAAGATCTTTGTCAAAGCTCTCACCAAAGTTCTTCAATTGGATACCTGTCAGATACTCCATTGCAGCGAAAACGCCCTTGACATTTTCATTTTCTAAGCCGGCAGACTTGGCCTTTGTTGCACCGATACCGATAAATATTGCGTTATGAGAATTAACTAGATGATCAAAGCTGATATCTTTTCCGATTTCACAATTAAGATGAATTTTCAAGCCTGCTTCTTCAAGACCTTTAATACGGCGTTCAACAACTTTTTTATCAAGTTTGAAACCCGGGATACCATAAGTCAAAAGCCCGCCTGCACGATCAGCTTTTTCATACATATCAACACCGATACCTGCACGTAAAAGATAAGTCGCAACAGAAAGTCCGGCAGGACCTGAACCGATAACGGCTACTCTTTTATCTGATGTCACTCCCGGGAAATCAGGTTTAAGACCCTGCTTGAAGCCTTCTTCATTGATATACGTCTCAATAGAACCGATAGTAATAGCTCCATGTCCGTCATTAAGAGTACAGTCACCCTCACAAAGTCTGTCATGAGGACAGATACGTCCCATTACTTCTGGAAAAGGAGAAGGCTCATTAGAAAGTTTGAAGGCAAATTCCAAATCTTTTTCTGCAATCGCTTTTAGCCATTGAGGAATATAATTATGTAAAGGACACTTATTCAGACAGAATGGATCGCCACACTGAATACAACGAACACTCTGCGCAGCGGCTTCTTTTGTAGCGAAAAACTCATATATCTCACCAAAATCTTTTACACGTTCTACTACAAGACGCTTTTCAGGCTCAATTCTTGGGGTATTAATAAAATCTATCATCTTAATCTCCTTTCTCTGGATTTAATGGAAGTGTTGTCATCTCTTTTGGGCGAACCAGCCAGAAGTCTCTTATATCTGTACGGAAGTTTTCTAAAATATTTTTAGCTTTCACACTTCCTGTCTCATCAGCATACTCTTTAAGAAGACGCTTCAGGTAATGACGGGCTTCATCTCCCTCATCTGTATCTATACGTTCTATCTCAACAAGCTCTCTATTGATATTCTCGCCAAACTCGTGATTTTCATCATATACAAAGGCAATACCGCCTGTCATACCTGCACCAAAGTTGATACCTGTTTTACCAAGAATAACAACTATACCGCCTGTCATATATTCACAAGCATTGTCTCCCGCACCTTCAACAATAGCCAAGGCACCTGAGTTACGTACACCAAAACGCTCTCCTGCTATACCGCAGGCAAAAAGTTTACCACCTGTTGCACCGTATAAACAGGTATTTCCTGCTGCTGCAAATTCAGAACCTTGTTTTTCAGGTGTAATAATGATCTTACCGCCTAGCATTCCCTTACCGATGTAGTCATTTGCCACACCTTTTAGGTATAAAGAGACACCATTAATCAAGAAGGCACCTAATGATTGTCCTGCGACACCATTAAGCTTTATCTTGATCGTGTCAGCCGCCAGACCTGCATCTCCGTAATACTGAGCGATCTCACCTGAAACGCGAGCACCAAAACTACGGTTTAGGTTACAGATGTCACGATTAATAGTCACATGTTGTTCAGGATGCTTGATCGTATTCATCACCTCTTTAAGAACATCTTTTTCAAAATCATTTGGATCAAATGGATCATTTGATTTTACCTGACAGGTATCTACACCCTCACAATGATATAAGACTTCAGAGAAATCAAATTTCTTAGCAAATTCATTATCAATCACGCCTAAAAGGTCTGATCTACCGATAATATCTTGCATACTTGTATAACCCATACCAGCAAGTATTGCACGTATATCTTCTGCCAAGAGAGTGAAGTAATTAATAACGTGTTCTACCTTACCCCTATAATGATCGTTTCTAAGCTTCTCATTTTGTGTCGCAATACCAACTGAACAGCGGTTAACGTGACAGATACGAAGCATCTTACATCCAACGATAGTAAGAACACCTGTACCAAAGGCATATGATTCAGCACCAAGAAGGGCTGCTTTAACAACATCTTGACCTGTCTTTAGACCACCATCTGTTTGAAGGTGTACTTGACCACGAAGGTTGTTTACCTTTAGTGCATTATGCGCTTCAGACAGTCCAAGCTCCCATGGGTTACCCGCGAACTTGATAGAAGACAGTGGAGCCGCACCCGTTCCACCATCACCACCTGAAATAATGATCTTATCTGCATAAGCTTTTGCAACACCTGCAGCAATCGTACCAACACCGGCCGTAGAAACAAGCTTAACCGTGATCGTTGCAGTAGGATTAACCTGCTTAAGGTCATAAATCAACTGTGCAAGATCTTCAATCGAGTAAATATCATGATGAGGAGGAGGTGAGATAAGTGTAACACCTTCAACTGTATGACGTAAACGCGCAATTAGTGCAGTAACCTTATGTCCTGGAAGTTGACCGCCCTCACCAGGTTTTGCACCTTGTGCAACCTTGATCTGGATCTCTTCCGCGCTTCTTAAGTACGCAGGCGTAACACCAAAACGTCCTGAGGCGACTTGCTTGATCTTTGAGTTTCGAATCGTCCCAAAACGCTCACTATCCTCGCCGCCCTCACCCGAGTTTGACATACCGCCCATAGTGTTCATCGCTTCTGCAATACACTCATGTGCTTCCGGAGAGATAGAGCCTAAAGACATTGCCGCTGAAGCAAGACGTTTAAATATCTCTTCTTTTGGCTCAACATCTTTGATATCAATTGCTTTTTTATCTGACTTAATATCCATAAAGTCACGAATAAATTTTTGACCACGATTATTGATAAGACCTTTTAACTCTTCAAAGTCTTCTTTCTTACCTGATTCTACTACCTTATGGATAGAGTGGATAACAGCAGGACCGAAGTCATGATATTCTCCACCATTATAGAACTTGTAAAAACCGCCAACAGTCAGTGGGAAGATAGATTTAAATCCATCTTCTTCAAAGGCTTCCTTATGTGCTTTTTCAACACGTTCTTGAATATCAGAATATCCAAGACCCGGAATAAGTGACTGACCATCAGAAAAACATTCACTACAGATCTCGCTAGAAAGCCCTAAGATATCAAAAAGACTTGAGTTTCTATATGAGGCGATAGTTGCGATACCCATCTTTGACATAATCTTAAGAAGACCGCCGTTAAGTGCTGTATGAACAGACTTCATTGCATCATGACAGCTCATAGTCAGAGCAGCACTCTCATCTAAACGCGCTAAGGCTGATGAGAACAGAAGATAAGGGAAAACAGCAGAAGCACCAAAGGCGATCAAAGACGCTGCTGAATGTGAATCATAAACCTCA
>CBFDAB010000053.1:0-14669 GCA_965602745.1 uncultured Campylobacterales bacterium | reverse complement strand
GTGACATCTACCTTGTAAGGGTAGCGCTCTACCAACTGAGCTAAACGCCCATTTTTAATTACACCTGATTGGCGACCCCTAAAGGATTTGAACCTATGTTCCTACCATGAAGTGATAGTGTCCTTGGCCACTAGACGAAAGGGTCAAGTAAAACAAACAATTTTGTTTCAAGGTTTTTAAATGGTGTCCCCTGATGGATTCGAACCATCGACATCCTCATTAAAAGTGAGATGCTCTACCAACTGAGCTAAGGAGACGTTTTCTTTTAAGCTTAGTTGCTTAAGAGGCCGAAATTATAGGGAAACAAGAATCATTTGTCAAGACTTTTTTGAAGAAATTTTAAAATAAGTTTTTGAGTGCTTATTTTAAGGAATTATCTTAATTGTACTAAGTAAAAAATAGCTCTTTGTCAAGAGTAATAAGCATTTTTATTGCATATAAGGCTGATTGCTCCTGAATGTAATTTCTATCACCTTTTAATAGTAGTCTCTTTGTCTGAGTCTTGTGTTTTGAACGAACACATATATATATAGTCCCGACAGGTTTATCTTCACTTCCTCCATCAGGACCGGCAACACCACTGACTGAAATTGCATAATCAGCGTCACTTACATTAAGGGCACCCTCGCTCATCTCGTTTACCACTTCTTCGCTGACTGCTCCGTGATTATCTAAAGTGTTTGTATCAACTGCTAGCCAGTTTGATTTCAGACGATTAGAATAGGTCACTAATGAGCCGTCAAATATAGATGAAGAACCACTCTGTTTTGTTATGTAAGAAGCAATTAGTCCTCCTGTGCAACTTTCTGCGATGGTTAATTTCTTCCCGGCATGAAAGAGTTTTTCAATTATATAAGCACCCACATTAGATGCAGGAATAAGTTTAGTATTTAAAAGCGACTTTGCCGAAGAGATAAATTGTGCAATGTGTCCATACTTTTTGCTCTCTATATTGATTAAGACCCACTCTTGAACCAGATTAGAAAAATATAGTTTTACCTCATATGTTTGTGCAAGAGGTGTTAAAAGTGCCTGCGTCGTCTCTATATCCATGTCGAAAAGTTGTATATATGCAAATCGGATTTCATTATTGATAAGTATTTGAGGAAGGTTTTCGTTTTCTTGAGCCATTAGAACATTAATAGTGCTTTTTTGATATTGTAAAAGGTAGGTGTTGTCTTCAAAGACCGAGGTAGATGAAGGAATCAACATATTCTCTTTTAATATTTGATTATCAGAACTGATTGTACATAATAACTTTCCAATCACAGCAGCAGCTGATTTTGTTGTGATAATAAGAAGTTGAGCTTCTTTGTTCAATAGCTTCTCTAAGTATAAGAAAAGGGCATTGTCATTTTCGGGGTAGAAGTGATAAGTATCTATCTCCCCCATGCTTTTATGGATCTGGCGCTTGATATAATCTTGAAAAGGCATATTGGTCTGAAACTTCCGACCGACAAATAAAACAATTTTTTCCACGTTTTTCCTTCTTGTTCTTGATGAAAAGTATATCATACTTCAAAAAATAGATGAAAATATTGACTTAATCGAGTCCGACAGTATAGACTCAAGGAAAACATCAGCATTTTTTAATTGCTTTATAGATATAATGCAAAACTTTTTTAATAGATAAATATACTCAGGATATTTTATGAACTACAAAGATACACTTCTTCTACCAAACACAGCTTTCCCAATGAGAGGGAACTTACTAAATAATGAGGCACCGCGTTATGCCTCATGGTTTGAAAAAGATGTTTATGCAAAAATGAAAAAAAATCGTGAAGGTGCTGAAAGTTTCACCCTTCATGACGGCCCTCCTTATGCAAATGGACATACACACATTGGTCATGCCCTGAATAAGATCTTAAAAGATATTATTATCAAACAAAACTACTTCAATGGCAAGTCAGTTCGTTTTACTCCTGGATGGGACTGTCACGGTCTTCCTATCGAGCAGCAAGTAGAGAAAAAACTTGGCGGTAAAGCTAAAAAAGAACTTTTACAGAAGGCTGAAGTCCGTCGTTTATGCCGTGAGCATGCTGCGAAGTTTGTTGATATTCAGCGTGAAGAGTTTAAAGAGCTGGGGATTATCGCCGACTGGGATAAGCCTTATGTGACTATGGACTATAAGTTTGAAGCAAATATCTATAGAACTCTGTGTGCAGTTGCTAAAAAAGGTCTTTTAACAGAAAGATCTAAGCCTGTATTCTGGTCATGGGCAGAGCGTACAGCCCTAGCCGAAGCCGAAGTCGAATACGAAGATAAAGAAGATTTTTCTATTTTTGTTGCCTTTGAACTTTCAGATGAAGCGAAGATACGCACTTCTATTGAGGGAAATGCAGCTCTTGTTATCTGGACAACAACACCTTGGACGCTTCCTGCAAATACAGGTATCTCTTTAAATCCTGAAGAGAAATATGTTCGTACATCTGACGGTTACATCGTTGCACAAAAACTTTATGATCAGATGATAGAGCAAGAAGTTGTCAAAGGTGAGATCGTTCAGACCTTAGATGCAACTATTTTTGACAAGCTTCATACGATCAATCCACTAAACGGACGTGCTTCACAGATCGTTCTTGGAGATCATGTATTGATGGAAAGTGGTACAGGTTGCGTTCACACTGCTCCTGGTCATGGTGAAGACGATTATCGTATAGGTTTAAAATATAACCTGGAAGTAGTTATGCCGGTTGATGAAACGGGCTGTTATGATGAAACAGTAGTTAAAGAAAAGCTTCTTCCTAACCCTGAAGAGTTTGTTGGAAAGCATATCTTTAAATGTAATGATACGATAAATGAGCTTCTCGGAGATAAACTTCTAAAAGTATCAAAATTCATGCACTCATACCCACACTGTTGGCGTTCACATACACCACTTATCTTTCGTGCAACAAGGCAGTGGTTTATTTCGGTAGATGAGAACCCCGAGGGTGAGAGTAAGACACTTAGAGAGATTGCTCAAGATGAGGTTGCAAAGACAGCTTTTTATCCGGAAACAGGACGTAAACGTCTTACTTCTATGGTTGAAAATCGTCCTGACTGGTGTATCTCTCGTCAACGTGACTGGGGTGTTCCAATCGCATTTTTCCGTGTAAAAGCGACAGGTGAAGTGATTTTAGATGAAAAAGTCTTAAACTATACGGCGATGATCTTTGAGATGCAAGGTTCGGACGCTTGGTACTCTATGCCGATTGAACATCTTATGTATCCAGGATCTGGATACAAGGCTGATGAGTTAGAAAAAGTCACAGATATTCTAGATGTATGGTTTGACTCAGGTTCAACATGGAACTCTGTACTTAAATCTCGTAATTATGATGCAGGAGAATATCAAGCAGACTTGTACCTTGAAGGTTCAGATCAGCATAGAGGATGGTTCCAATCATCCCTTTTCTTATCTGCGGCAGTTGAGCATAAAGCACCATATAAGGCACTTCTTACTCACGGATTTACTGTAGATGCCAAGGGCGAGAAGATGTCTAAGTCTAAGGGAAATGTTATCGCTCCTTCTAAAGTCATCAAAGAATATGGTTCTGAGATACTTCGTTTATGGGTAGCTCTTTCGGATTATCAGACAGATCTTAAGATCTCTGATGATATCTTGAAGCAGACAGCAGAGCAGTATAGAAAGATACGTAATACATTTAGATTCTTAATGGCTAATATTGATGATTTAGAGACCATCTTAGCCTATGAAGACTTAGGCGAATTAGATAAGTGGATTGTTTCAAAGGCAAGTGTCGTTTTTGATGAGGCACATGACCTTTTTGGAGAGTATAATTATGTTCAAGGGATGAGTGTTATCACTAACTTTATCGTAAATGAACTTTCCGGTATCTATTTAGCGGTAACAAAAGACAGCCTGTATTGTGATGGAAAAGAGTCATCAACACGTCGTGGTTCCCAGTCGGCAATGGCAATTATAATTAAACCGCTGTTGCTTCTTTTAGCTCCTGTACTTACATACACGGCAGATGAGATAGTGGGAATGCTTCCTCTTATTATCAAGGGCGATGCAGAAGATATTTTTGATTTGGTATATGAGTCAATAGATGCACCTGCTTCTTTATTTAATGAGACCTATATGTCTGAGGCAAGAAATCAGTTCTCTATTAAAGTAGATGCATTGAAAAAAGAGAAAACGATTAAAGACACTCTTGAACTAGTCATCTATGCTGAAAGTGAAACGGTTAAGGCATTTACACGCGCAGATGCTGAAGACTGGTTCCAAGTCTCTAAGGTTATCTTCCATGATGAAGCTGATGAACTTGGGACATTTGAAGTTGAGGGTGATACCTTTAAGATCTTAAAGGCAGATAAGTCTAAGTGTCCGCGTTGTTGGAAATTTAGAGCAAAAGAAGAAGATTGCCTATGTGAAAGATGTACTGAGGTTATGGCCTAATGCCAAGCCTGAACGAAGCTGTTCCGTTTTGGTTTATCCTTTCAACGGTCGGTCTGATATTTGTATTAATATATATAGCAATTTTTATAATAAAGTCTAAAAAGGAAAAGATGTGATAACACTCAAAGAAGCCCTGAAATTATCTCCAGATGAAATCAAAGCCTTTAGGGATGAACTAAAGATTGAGATCGAAGCCAAGAAAGAGTTGAATGCTTATATTGGTCTAGAAGAGTCAGGCGAGGGTATTCCACTTCTGATTAAGGACAATATCCAGGTAAAAGACTGGTCTGTAACAGGGGGGTCTAAGATATTACAAGGATATATTGCACCTTATGATGCAAGTGTTATCACTAGGCTAAGGTCTCATGGCATATCTCCTTTGGGACGCGCCAATATGGACGAGTTTGCGATGGGTTCAACAACAGAAAGCTCTTACTACGGAAAGACTTTAAACCCTGTCAACACAGACTGTGTTCCAGGCGGAAGTTCAGGGGGATCAGCGGCAGCTGTTGCCGGCGGAGTTGCTATAGCAGCACTTGGCTCTGACACGGGCGGTTCTATCCGTCAGCCTGCTGCTTTTTGCGGTATCGTTGGGATGAAACCGACTTATGGTCGTGTTTCCCGTTATGGTTTAGGCGCTTATGCTTCTTCACTTGATCAGATCGGACCATTAACTCAAAATGTTGAAGATGCGGCTATCTTGTATGATATGATCAGCGGATATGACCCAAAAGACTCAACATCTGTAGATATGGATTATACACCTGTAAGTGAGAATCTAAATCCTGAGCGTAAATTGCGTATTGCGGTTCTGCCCCATTTTGTGAATGATGCAAGCGAAGCGATAAAGAAAGCATATATGCAGACGATAGAGGTTCTAAAAGCTCAAGGCCACGAGATCGTTGAAGCAGAACTCTTAGACGCCAAGTATGATATCTCAGCTTATTATGTAACGGCAACGGCTGAAGCATCTACAAACCTTGCCCGTTATGACGGTATCCGTTATGGAACACGTGAAAAGGGTGATAACCTTAAAGAAACTTTTGTCAAAAGCCGTTCAGAAGGTTTTGGGGATGAGGTTAAACGTCGTATTTTGTTAGGAAACTTTGTTCTCTCCTCCGGCTATTATGATGCTTATTATGTAAAAGCACAAAAGGTTCGCCGTCTTATCAAGCAAGATTTTGAACGTGTATTTGAGACTGCAGATCTTATCTTGTCTCCGGTTGCACCAGATACGGCTTATAAGTCAGGTGAACTAGAAGATCCGATGCAGATGTACCTTTCAGATATGTACACAATTTCAGTGAACCTTGCAGGTCTTCCAGCCCTGTCTCTGCCTGTATCTATTGCTGATAACGGAATGCCTGTCGGATTACAACTTATTGCGAAAGCATTTGATGAACAAACACTGTTTGATGGGGCTCTTGGCCTTGAAAACGCACTAAAATAAAGGGATAGATATGAATATTAAAAAAAGAGCATTAACATTTGAAGATGTTTTATTAGTACCACAGTACTCAGAAGTTTTACCAAAAGAGGTGAACATAGCTACGAAGTTAACTAAAAATATTTGTCTAAATATTCCTATGATTTCAGCTGCAATGGATACGGTTACTGAACACCGTGCCGCTATAGCAATGGCTCACCTTGGAGGTATCGGTATTATTCATAAAAATATGGATATTGAGACACAAGTAGAACAGGTTAAAAAAGTTAAGAAGAGCGAAAATGGTCTGATAACAGATCCTGCTTATGTCCACCCTGAGATGAGCTTGGCTGAAGCTCGTGAGATTATGAGCAGAGCAGATATTACAGGTGTTCCTGTAGTTGATGCTCATGATAAACTTTTAGGCATTATGACAAACCGTGATATCCGTTTTCAATCTGATGATAGGGTTAAGGTAGCAGATCTAATGACAGCTATGCCTTTAATGACAATCAATCATGGAGCTTCTTTAGAAGACGCGAAACAGATCATGAATGAAAACAAGATCGAAAAGCTTCCTGTTATTGATGCACAGGGCAACTTAAAAGGTCTTTTTACACTTAAAGATGTAAAGAAGAATGTAGCTTATCCAAATGCAAATAAAGATGAGTTTGGCCGTTTACGCGTTGGTGCGGCTATTGGTGTTGGTCAAATGGACAGAGCAAAAGCACTTGTTGACGCTGGTGTGGATGTTTTAGTTCTTGACTCTGCTCATGGACATTCAAAAGGTATCTTGGATACGGTTAAGTCTATCAAAGCAGAGATGGAAATCGATATCATCGCCGGAAATGTGGCTACAGCAGCTGCAACAAAGGCTCTAATTGATGCGGGTGCTGACGGTGTTAAGGTTGGTATCGGACCGGGGTCTATCTGTACAACTCGTATTGTTGCCGGTGTAGGTGTTCCTCAGATCTCTGCAATTGATGAATGTGCAGCAGAAGGTGCTAAATACGGGGTCCCTATCATAGCTGACGGTGGTATCAAATATTCTGGAGATATGGCAAAGGCCTTAGCTGTAGGTGCATCTGCTATTATGGCAGGCTCACTTCTTGCCGGTACGGAAGAAGCTCCCGGTGAGACAACGATCTATCAGGGTCGCAAATACAAATCATACAGAGGTATGGGTTCGATCGGTGCTATGCAAAAAGGAAGTACAGACAGATACTTCCAAGAAGGTACAGCAGCTGATAAACTTGTTCCAGAAGGTATTGAAGGACGTGTTGCCTATAGCGGGAGTATCGCAGATGTTATTCACCAGATGATCGGTGGACTTCGTGCGTCAATGGGCTACTGTGGCTCAAAAGATATCCCGACATTCTGGGAAAAAGCTGAATTTGTAGAGATCACATCTGCAGGACTTAAAGAGTCTCATGTTCATGATGTAATGATCACACATGAAGCGCCGAATTACCACGTTTAATTTTAAAAGTTAGGGAATAGGGTCAAACTCATTAGTTGGCTCTGTTTCATCATGGAAAACAGTTAGATGGAAAACAAAAAATTTTAGTTTAATACAAGTACGGTTTACTGTACGTGGGCTTCACGCCGAGTGAAACTAAGTGTTAAGGTAGTTAAAGGGGCTTTGCTCCTTTGACATATAAAATGATGGACAACAATAATACGGAAAACAAAGGATGAATATTATGAAACAACAAACTACAGCCCTACATGCAGGTTATACAAAAGACTCTCAAAGCACAATGGCTGTGCCTATTTACCAGACAACGGCTTATGAATTCAGAGATGTTGAACACGCTGCAAACCTTTTTTCTCTTAAAGAACTTGGAAATATCTACACACGTTTGATGAACCCGACAACAGATGTATTTGAAAAGCGTTTTGCCGAACTTGAAGGCGGAGAAGCGGGAATCGCTGCAGCAAGCGGTATGTCTGCTATTTTCTTTGCTATTGCAAACTGTGCTGAAGCGGGGGACAATATCATCTGCGCATCTCAGCTGTATGGGGGGAGTCTTACACAGACTCAACATACTCTGAAGCGTTTTGGTATAGAAGCACGTTATTTTGATGTTCATAATCCTTCAGAAATAGAAGCCTTGGTAGATGATAAGACAAAATGTATCTTTTTTGAGTCTTTGACAAACCCTAGTATTGATGTAGCTGATATCTCTGCTATCACTGATATTGCTAAAAAGCATAAGATAATCTCTATTGTTGATAATACCGTTGCAACACCGATACTTTGTCAGCCTTTTGAATATGGTGTTGATGTTTCAGTTCACTCTGCGAGTAAGTACACAACCGGTCAGGGATTGGCCATTGGCGGTATCCTGGTTGAGCGTAAGGGACTTTTGGAACTTATCAAAGATAATCCGCGTTATCCTCAGTTTAACGAGCCGGATGAGTCTTATCACGGACTTGTGTATGTTGATGTCCCTCTTCCTATCTTTACACTTCGCATCAGACTAAGCCTTCTTAGAGATATTGGTGCTGTCCTTTCACCTTTTAATTCATGGTTGTTTATTCAAGGAATGGAACACTTGACGCTTCGTATGAAAGAACATTCTGCTAATGCTTTGGCAATTTCAGAGTTTTTGGAAGCTCATCCGAAGGTAAGCAAGGTCAACTACCCGGGTCTGAAGTCTAACAGCAATTATGAAAATGCACAGAAATATTTCAAAAATGGGATGAGTTCAGGTCTTCTTAGTTTTGAAGTAGCAGATATGGAAACTGCCGAGAAGATAGTAAATGCTACAGCACTTTACTCTCTGGTCGTTAATATTGGAGATTCTAAATCGATTATCACACACCCGGCTTCGACGACACATCAACAGCTTAATGCACAAGAGTTAGAAAAATGTGGTGTACCTGCAGGCTTGATCCGTATCAGTGCCGGACTGGAAGACAAAGAAGATTTGATTGCAGATATAAAGCAAGCCTTAGACAGTATATAAAGAGATTATTTGAAAATAGAAACAGAAACAGCACATTTTACGAATCCTCTTTATCTTGAGAGCGGACGTATTATTGAACCGTATGATATTACTTATGAGACTTATGGTGAGCTAAACGAAGACAAAACTAATGCTATCTGGGTTACTCATGCCTTGACGGGAAGCCATCATGCAGCAGGTCTGTATGAAAATGAGAACAAACCCGGTTGGTGGGACACTTTAATCGGACCGGGCAAGGCAGTTGATACAGATAAATATTTTGTGATCTGTATGAATGTACTTGGCTCATGCTTTGGCTCAAGCGGACCTATCTCGGATGATTACGCAACCCAAGCTCCTTATAGATACAAGTTTCCTGTTGTAACTATCAAAGATATGGTCAAGGCGCAGAGAATACTTCTAGATTCTTTGGGGATATATAAGCTAGAAGCAATCATCGGTGGTTCTATGGGCGGGATGCAAGCCTTGCAAGCTGCGGTTGACTTTCCTAATCTGGCGAAGAGAGTGATTGCCCTGGCCACAACACATGCTACGCGTCCATGGGCAATAGCCTTTAATAAGATAGCTCAAGAAGCTGTTATTGAAGACCCTGCTTTTAAAAAGGGATATTATGATCCTGCTGACATCAAAGTGACGGGTCTAGTCGGTTTGGCAGTTGGAAGAATGGCAGGACATATAAGTTTTCTTTCACCTGATTCTATGGATAAAAAGTTTGGGCGAGAGTATAAACGAACAGACGGCCTGTATGAGCTTTTTGGAAAGTTTCAAGTAGAATCTTATCTTGAATATAACGGATATAATTTTACAAAATGGTTTGATCCGCTTTCGTATCTTTATATCACTAAGGCTATCAATATTTTTGACCTTAGTCGCGGATATGACTCTTTACCGGAGGCTCTTGCAAAGGTGAAGTCAAAACTTTATCTGATCAGTTTTGAATCAGACATGCTTTTTCAGCCAAAAGAGTCAAAAGAGATCTTTGATATAATGCAAGATATCCATCCTGCAAAGCAGTCATCGTACTTGAATGTGCAGAGTGATTATGGTCATGATGCTTTTTTAGTTGAAGTAGAGAAGTTTGAAGAGTATATCAAGGAGGCCCTAGCCGCATGAGTGAAGATAAAAATAATTTAATAGATTTTGAAAAAAAACTGGAAGATGCAAAGGCTGTTTTAGAAAAGCTGATGGATCCTGAATTGACATTAGACCAGAGTGTTAAGTCTTATAAAGAGGGTATGAAAACCCTTCAAGATGCTCAAAGTATCTTAGAATCAGCGACTTTAGAGTTTGAAAAGATTCAAGGTAAGGATAGCTGATGAAAGCAGCTATCTTGCAAATCCCTTCCGTAGGTATGTCAACGGCCAAGTTTGATTATTATCTTCGTATCGCTAAAACAAAGGGTTGTAAGGTGGTCGTTTTAGGCGAATACCTTTTAAACCGTTTTTTTAAAGAACTTGAAAACACGCCTATAGGAATGATCAAAGAGCAGAGTGATCATCATATAAAAACACTTAAGGCCTTGGCTGCAGAGTATGATATAAATATTATTGCGCCACTTGTGATTATAAAAAAGAAACAGGCGTACAAGACAATTGTAAGATTTTCCCCAAGTTCAACCTCGTATTATTACCAGCAGATCCTTATCAACTACAAGCATTGGAATGAAGAGAAGTTTTTTGCCAATGAGATAGCACCTCTAAAAGCTCCTATGATCTTCACAATTGACGGTTTTAAGTTTGCTGTTATGGCGGGTTTTGAACTTCATTTTGACAGTTTTTGGCAAGACCTTATGTCTAAAAATGTAGATGCAGTGCTTCTTCCAACTGTCTCTACCTTTGATTCGCATGAGAGATGGCGTGAGCTGATTAAGATGCGTGCCTTTACAAATTCATGTTATATCATTAGAGCAAATCGAATTGGTGAGTTTGCAGATGATAAATGTAACTGGAACTTTTACGGAGACTCATTAGTCGTTAGTCCTCTTGGTGAGATTGAAAATCATCTGGGAAATCAAGAAGAACTGTTGATGATAGACTTAGATAAAAAAGCCGTGAAGGCTGCTAAAAAAAGTTGGGGATTTAAAGAGGCATTGCAAAAACGCCTATGATAAAGCATATAAGCCGACTCTTTTTATTACTGTTATTATCTCTCTTGCCTCTTAGTGCAGAAGTTATTATAGAGAGTGAAAACCAAAACATAGAACTTCTCGGTGTGCCTTTTTATGAAGATAAAACAAACTCTGTAAGTCTTGAAGAAGTACAGCTCAAAGAGTTTACTACAGTTAAAGACTCTATGGCAAGTTTTGGTTTTAGCTCTTCTGCTTATTGGTTCAAGATTACTCTTAAGCCTCAAGAGAGTGCCTTGTTGAACAAGTGGTGGCTAAATGTCTCTTATCCTCTTTTGGATAAACTTGATCTGTATATTTGTGATAAGAACAGGGCTCTTTTAGCTGTGAAAAAAAGCGGAAAGGCCAGACCCTTTAGTGAGCGTGAGGCTAAGGACAGAAACTTTCTTTTTGAACTTGATATGAGTAAAGAGACGATCTTGTACCTTCGTGTAAGTGCACAAAGTTCAATGCAGGTACCTATGAATATTCAGACATCTGAAAGTCTATTTACTCAAAGCCAGTACCTGATTCTCTTATCAGGTATCTATTACGGTTTTTTTATATTGATCTTCTTTTATAACCTGATAAGTCTTATCTTCACAAGGAACAGAAAATATCTCTTATATCTGATATTTATCTCGGCTTTTATTGTCTATCAGCTCGCATTAGACGGCCTGGGTATGAAATTTATCTGGTCTGAGTATGACTGGATGATAAGTCATGGGAATGGGACCTTAATGGGTGTCATGCTCCTTACTATCATTAAGTTCTCTCAAGACTTTTTAAAGACAAAAAAACATAGCCCTTATATAGATAAGATACTTCTCTTAATTAGTATAATAATGATTGTTATTACCCTTTTAGCAACATTTAGACCTTATGCTGATGTTATCTTATGGATAGCTGGAATATCTCTTATCCTGCCTCCACTTCTTCTAACAGCGGGAATTATTGCTTATACTAAAAAGTTTTATCCTGCACGTTTTTATATTGTCGGTTGGGGATTCTTCTTAACAGGAAGCCTTCTTTTTGCTATGAATAAGTTTGCCTGGATAGAGGGTTATGAATTTTTATCTTATGCTCAGCAGGTCGGTTCAGCCTTAGAGATGGTATTCTTGTCTTGGGCCTTGGCAGATCTGCAAAAGCAGAGAGAACATGAGTACCTTCAAAAGCTCTCAGGGCTTAACCACCTGCTGCAAGAGAAGGTAGATGCGTCACTTATGCAAATACGCCACAATGATAAGGTCTTAATAGAAAAATCACGATTTGCGGCTATGGGTGAGATGATAGAACAGATCGCCCATCAATGGCGTCAACCCTTACAGACCTTAGCCCTCTTAAATCAAAATCTTTATTTCAAGGTACAGCTTGCTACGGTGAGCAAAGATGATTTTGTTCAGACCCACGACAAGGTAAATGATCAGCTTCAGTATATGTCACAAACCATTGATGATTTTAGGAATTTTTCCGAACCAAATAAAGAAAAAGAGATCTTTGTTATTGAAGAGGTGTTACAAAGTGCTCTTAATCTAAGTGAGGGAAGCCTGAAATACGCAAAGATAAAAACCCATATTTTTAGTAGTCAGGAACATCATGTCTTTGGTATGCGACATGAGATGATGCAAGTCTTTATGAATCTAATTAAAAATGTTCAAGATATTGTTACAGATGAGAATCTCAAAGAGAGGTGGATAAAGTTCTTTGTAGATGAAAAAGATAATGAGATACATATCCTTATTGAAGATAATGTAGGCGGGATTAAAATGGAAAAGATTGATAAGATCTTTCAGCCCTACTTTTCGACAAAAAAGGAACTTCAGGGTTCCGGTATTGGTCTATATATGTCAAAAGAGATTGTTGAAAAGAGTATGTTAGGAAAAATAAGTGCAAGAAATAGTGAACTCGGGGCTATTTTTGAGGTAGTTTTGCCAAAAATAAGTTCGGATAAATCTTAATTACATTAGTATAAAACTTTATATCAAGGAATATCATTATGATGAAATATTTTCACAGACAGGTTCAGCTTTGGGGAGAAGAGACCCAGCAAAGTCTGCAAGAGAAAAAAATCGCTATTATCGGGTGTGGAGGTCTTGGTTCATCTTTGGCCTTTGCACTTGGTGCCTCAGGAATCGGTGAGATACACCTTATTGATTTTGATGAGGTCTCTGTTCATAATATTCATCGTCAAATTGCCTTTAAAACGGGTGATGAAGATAAGAAAAAGTGTGAGGTAGTGGCTGAAGTAGTACACTCACGTTGTCCTTTTGTAAAGGCAATTGCACATGATTGTGATTTTGATACCTATGCGAAAAAAAATATAGAAGTCGATCTTATCATTGATGCGACAGATAACCTTCCAACACGCGCAAAGATCAATGCCTATGCCAAAGAGATCAATAAACCTTGGCTATACGGTTCGGTCGAAGCCTTTAACGGACAGGTCTGTTTCTTTGAAAAGGCTTCTTTTGATGTCTTTAAGATATCAAACAAGACACCAGCAGGTATAGCTGCACCTATAGTAATGCATATCGCTTCTTTACAGGCAAATCTTGCACTTCGCTACTTAGCAGGTCTGAAGATAAAAAAAGATTATCTATATTATCTATTTTTTGATGAAGAGGGTGAACTTATTACACAAAAGTTCGGACTTCCAACGGCATAAGGCTCTGCCTTAGGGTAAATGCGCAGGCATTTATCCATTTATCCCTTATAAGCTAGAAATATATTCAGAGATCAGTCTTATCTCTGAGTCTTTGAGAGCTCTGCTCTGGCCTTCCATTATACCCTTCATCTTTCCGCCGTAATTTCCATTTTTATAAGCATTTAAAGCATCTTGAGTTTTTTTAGCATCCCATCCGGCAATAACTTTTGAAGTATTAAGAGCAGATCTTTTAGCATCTACTCCATGACAAGAGGCACATTTACGGGCATATAAATTCGAACCGTTAGCGGATTGACTTGTAAGCTTGATTTGAACAGCCGTCTGCGCAGTTTTTTCATTGATTGCTTCAACACTTTCCTTCGCCTCTTTTACAGCGTCAATCTTATGAACGAGTACACTCTTTGCCTCTTGTTTTTGCTCAACTACACCATCACAAGCGCTAAGTAGAACAAGGGCAAGACTTGAATAAAGTATAGTCTTAATCTGTATCAATGTATATCCTTTTATATTATTTTAATGGAACCAAGAGAGAGTTCTACAAGGTTTTTATGCTCAAACTCTTTTAGCAGACGGCTAATTAGCTCTCTTGAAGAGCCTAAATGTGAAGCCGTCTGCTCATGTGTTGTTCTTATGGGATTGTCTTTTTGATTATGCAACCAGTCTAAAAGCCTATGGTCAAGCTTCTTAAAACGGACATCTTCGACCATCTCAGCCAAGGCAGTTAAGCCTAACTCATATAGACCAAAGACAAACTGCTGATAAGGCACCTCATTCATAAAAAGTTTTTTAACAATTAGAGGGTACCATATACCCTTCAATCTCAATCTCGCTTACAGCCGCACCGACAGCGGGAAGCTCTGATAAAGAAGAAGTTATGTTTACATTACACTGTTCCCCAGGTTCTAGAGAATACAGAGTGATCTCAGCTCCGCTAATATGCTGTCTATATATACGAACAGAGCCTTTTGTTAAAAACAAGATATCATGACAGCTATCACCTTGAGCAAAGAGAGTCATTCCAACGGGCATAGTGACAGGCTTTGCATTTTCTAGTAGTTCAGTCTGTGAAGCTTTATCTAAATCACTAAAAAAGG
>CBFDAB010000052.1:0-14843 GCA_965602745.1 uncultured Campylobacterales bacterium | reverse complement strand
GGGGTGAACTATGGCTACGATTAGCTTAACAGACAACAGAGACGGTAAAACATATGAATTAGACATCTTAAGCCCAACGGTTGGTCCGGATGTTATTGATATTCGAAGCTTATATCAAAAAACAGGGATGTTCACCTATGATCCTGGATTTACGGCTACCGCAAGTTGTAGCTCTGATATTACCTATATTGATGGGGAGAAGGGTGAACTTAGATACAGAGGCTATGATATAAGCGATTTAGCAACAAAAAAGACATACCTTGATACCTGTCACCTGCTGTTAACAGGCACTCTCCCCTCTCGGACTGAACTTGCAAGATTTGATATGGAGATAAGAAAACGCTCTTTTGTTCATGAAGGACTAAAAAATCTCTTTTATTCCTTTCCTGATAATGCACACCCTATGGCAATGATGTCTTCAGCCGTCTCAGCGCTGTCTGCCTTTCATTATGAACACTTGAATATTAATAAAGAAGAAGAATTCCAGATCATGGCACGTCGAATCATTGCAAAGATCCCTACTCTAGCTGCCCTCTCCTATCGCAGAAGTCTTGGTATCCCTTTTATTTATCCGGATATTGAACGCTCTTTTACAGAGAACTTTTTATATATGATGCGTGCCTATCCTTCGGCTGATATCTTTATCAGAGATGTTGAAATCAAAGCCTTAGATACAATCTTTACCCTTCATGCTGATCATGAACAAAATGCATCAACGTCAACGGTACGTGCTGTTGCCTCTACCGGGGCTCACCCCTATGCTGCTATCTCAGCCGGGATCAATGCCTTGTGGGGACGTGCGCACGGCGGGGCAAACGAGTCTGTTATCGCTCAACTTGAGATGATAGGAAGTATTGACAGAGTTGATGAGTTTATTCAAAGGGTAAAAGATCCTGAAGATTCATTTAAATTAATGGGATTTGGTCATAGGGTATATAAAAACTTTGATCCACGTGCACGGATTCTAAAGGCTTTATTAGATGAGTTAAAAGAAGAATTAGGCGTTAATAGTGAACTTCTTGAAATCGCTAGAAAGATTGAAGAAGTGGCCTTAACGGATGAATATTTTATCAGCAGAAAGCTTTATCCAAATATTGACTTTTATTCGGGGCTGATCTTAACAGCACTTAAAATCCCCAAAAGCTTATTTACGATAATCTTCGTTATTGGTCGCTCTGTTGGTTGGATTACGCAGTGGATTGAACTACATCACGACAAAGAGATGAAGATAGCTCGTCCTAGACAGCGTTATACAGGACCGGCAAGCAGAAAAATCTGAAAGAAGTAATAAGATGAACAAAGAAGAGCTTTTAAATGAGATTATAAATTTACTTAATGAATATGGAAGCAGTTCAAGTATAAATCCCTCTGTGCTTGAATTTTTGAGTGAAACAGACCTTATTGGTATAAAAAACTCTCTTATTGAAAGTAAGAAACATCATTTAGATGATTCAGAGTGGTTGCAGAGCTTTAAAAAAGAGTTGTAGTTTTTTTGTGATTATTAGTGTCTAGATATTTTACCCTCCTTTAAGTATTAACAGAATATAATTCCAACACTTTATCACAATGTTCTTTTTTACTTAAGCATATATTAATAACGAAAGTTAACAGTATGTATTTAATAACAACAATCAATGAACGAAGTATAATTATTTAAACAGATTAAAACAGGAGATCTAATGGCAAATGTTGACTTAGTGCAATTAACAGAACAAACAAAGAAATTAACGGCAATGGTAGTTGAGGACGAAGGCGTCGCAAACGAACTATTAAGCTCAACGTTCAAAAACTTCTTTTCGGATGTATCCTCTGCATTCAACGGTAAAGAAGCTATTGAGATGTTCGAAAAGCTTCAGCCGGATATCGTTTTTGTAGATATTGTTATGCCAGAGATGGATGGTATCGAGCTTTCACGTAAATTACGTGAAATAAATCCTAATCAGATCATTATTGTTATTTCAGCAAGTAATGATATTCAGAAGATTTCTGAATCAATTGAGATAGGCGTAAACAGTTTTATACAAAAACCAATTGATACAAAGAAGATTATCGAACTACTTAGCAATGTAACTGCTTTAATTAGCAAGAAGAAAAAGATTGAGACTAAAACATTCTCTATCTCTCTTCCGTTAAACTTATATGAACTAGTTGATGAAAATGCAAAGACTGAGAGTATTTCTAAAAATGCTGTTATTATCCGCGCACTTCGTTCTTTCTACGATCAATAAAAACCAGGGGATTTATCCCCCTGCTCTTCATTTAACTACTCTTCATTTTTATATAACTATTTTTCCATCGGTATAGTAATAATAAACTCTGCGCCTGTATCTGTATTCTTAGCAGTTAAAGAGCCACACATCGCATTTTCAATAATTTGTTTAGACATATATAAACCTAAGCCCGTACCTTGAGTCTGGTTCTTCGTTGTAAAATAAGGATCAAAAACCTTATCAATCACATCTTGCTTCATTCCTCCACCATCATCTTTGATATAAATAAGTGCCTTAGAACCTTTTTGAGTAATCAAGATATTGATCTGCTTCATTTTACTCTCACTGCTTAGTATGGCCTCTTGAGCATTATTTATTATATTGATGAGCACTTGTTTAAACTCATTTAAGCCACCCTTTACAATACTGTCATGTTTTACATCAATAATACACTCTATATGATGGTATGATAAGTTTGTATTTACAAGTCCATAAACAGAATCTAAGGCTTCTTTAACGCTAAATTCAAGCTCCTCTTCTCCTCGCTTAAAGAAGTTTCTAAAATCGTCAATTGTTTGAGACATATACTGAAGTATATTATTTGACTTTTCATAATAGCCTTCGACCTTTTTAGATGTCAGAGTGCCAAGTTGGTCTGAAATATACAGATCTTGCATAACCAGAGCTATGATATTTAAAGGCTGTCTCCATTGATGTGCAATGTTACCGATCATCTCACCCATAGATGCTAAGCGCGACTGCTGGTGCATCATCTTGTCTTTCTCACGGTTCTTCTCTACTTCTTCTTTGATCTTTGACTCTAATGAGTTATTCAGCTCATTAATATCATATTGACGCTTTCTAAGATCCTGTTCAATCTTCTTTTGACTTGAGATGTCTGTCATAAAGGAAAAGCTTTTTATACTTCCGTCTTCGTCATGTATTGTTGTTGAATTAGTTAATGCATGTAAGGTTAGTCCATCTTTTCTTTTAAGAACGATTTCGTAATTGCGACTGGATGCACCTGAGATCTGTTGTTCCGGCCTGTCATACAAGTGGCAATCCAGAGCATCAATGAACTTAAAAGGCTCTTCTCCAAGTATCTCATCAGCTGTATACCCGAGCATAGAACATAAAGAATTGTTAACATCAATGATCTTAAGATCAGAGTCAAGTAGCCAAAACCCATCTTCAGAAGTATTGATAACACCTTTATACAATGCTTCATGCATCTTTAACTGATGCGCATTATCTACTAACTCAGCATCTGCGGGAACCTTTGTAAAGTTAATACTTGTCTCTGTCAGTCCTGCTGAAATGATTGTATTGGCACTTGTTCCTATATTTAATGTTTCTAGCTCTTGAATAAGTTGTACAGCTTCACTTCTGTTGTTTGAGTATATCTGGATTAAACAAGAGTCATTAAGCTGATTACAATCAATAAATGTTTTTAGAGTGTTTAAATTAGTATATGTATGTTTCAGTTGTTTCATACTCTTATTATAACTAAAAATAATTATTTTAGAATAGAAGGAGATATTTTACATAACTTTATTAGTTTTATGTTTTTTTAAGTAAGTGGCTATTATAATTCCGCCACGAACAAACTATTTGTTCTTTTTTTATTGAAGCCTAACCCTTTTAATAAAAATATATCGACTTACACTTCAAAAGTGGCCCCATCGTCTAATGGTTAGGATCCATGGTTTTCATCCATGTTATAGGAGTTCAAATCTCCTTGGGGTCACCATTACACAACTCTTTTTCATTTAATCTTTGTTTTCAACATACTAAAATAGTAAAATGTACTTCGTATATTTCTACTGAAATTAAAAGCAAATAGTTATCAAACTAGTTTCATCTTTCAAAATGCAAATTCGAGTAGTAAGTGTAACACCTAGTTAAACTGCAGAATAAAAATTCGTAATTTTGTCGAAAAACACTTCCCGTGGCGTTTTAAATCCCAGAACTTATGATTACACCCCAAACTTAGATTGCAAAGCAGTTACTCTTTCCAAGATAGTTTGTCTTTAAGATATTATATATTTTATATTACACTTGCCTTACAGATTCTTGATAAATTTTCAATTATAATAAAATATTATAGAACTAAGAGTACACTACTTTGAAACAAATCTATGATTTTAATCGCAGACAATGTTTATAGTCAAGTAAAAATAGCATGAATCTGAAATTACACCGAGCTATATGTTCTGCACAGAAGAGGGATAGTGTGTCTTTGTTGACACGGGTTTTATTATATACGAAAGAAGGATAATTATGACAACGCTAACTCAGGAAAGTATTGAAACCTTATCTACTACATTGCGTGGCCGTCTTGTGACTAGCAAAGACAGTGACTATAATGATGTTCGCAAAGTATGGAATGGTATGATTGACCGCCGTCCAGAGCTTATTGCTCAATGTAGTGGAACAGCTGATGTTGTCAGTTGTGTAAAGTTTGCCACTGAAACTGGTGTAGATTTCTCAATAAGAAGCGGTGGTCATAACATTGCCGGCAGCAGTATACGTGACAATGGACTAATGATTGACTTATCAACTATGAATTCTGTTTTTGTAGATAGTAAAAACCGTATCGCTTATGTAGAACCGGGCGCAACTCTTGGCGATGTTGACCACGAAACACAACACTTTGGTTTGGCAACCAGTCTCGGCATCAACTCAACTACTGGTATTGCAGGATTAACATTAGGGGGTGGTTTCGGCTGGCTCTCACGTAAACACGGTATGACCGTTGACAATCTCATTGCTGCTGAAATCGTTACTGCTGATGGAGAAGCAATTCGATTGAGTGAAGATGAGCATCCTGATCTGTTTTGGGCTATTCGTGGCGGCGGCGGTAATTTCGGTATTGTTACCCGCTTTGAGATCGGATTACACCCGGTCGGTCCAGAGGTCTTCAGCGGGCTAATCGTATTGCCATTTGATACTGCAAAAACAACACTGCAGAAATATCGCGATTACACTCTAAACATTCCTGATGAATTAAGTATTTGGGCCGTACTACGCAAGGCACCGCCACTACCTTTTTTACCAGAAGAGGTTCATGGAAAAGAAGTTGTCGTCATGGCATTTTTATATGTCGGAGATGAAAAAACCGGACAAGAACTCATTCAACCACTTCGTCAGTTTGCACAACCATATGGTGAATATGTCGGCATGATGCCATACAAAAGTTGGCAGCAGATTTTTGATCCATTGCTTACACCAGGTGCCAGAAACTACTGGAAATCACATAATTTCGATACCTTAAGTGATGCTACGATCGACGTCATTGTCGAATACGCATCAAAGATTCCCGCTGTACCTTCTGAAATATTCATTGCGCAAATGGGCGGTTATACCAGCCGACAAGCTTTGGATAAAACCGCTTACGTCCACAGAAAAGCCAATTATATAATGAACGTGCATGCACGCTGGGATGAGAGCAGTGACGATGACTTATGCATTGGTTGGGCACGCGCGTTTTTTAACAGTGCAACCCCACATGCAATGGGTGGCGCTTACGTTAACTTTATGACTGAAGAAGAAGACGATCGAGTGCCTGCTGCTTATGGTGAAAATTATGCTCGATTGAGAGAGATAAAAGAAAAGTATGATCCAAAAAATATTTTTAATTTAAATCAAAACATAAAGCCCACGTAGAAATAATTTAGGAGGTAAAGATATGAAAATGCTACTTACGGTTGAATTCCCGCACGAGCCGTTCTATCTAAACTTCCAGAAAACTGTAAATTTCTCATCTTGATGAGCCCCAAAGATTTACAAATGGCTGGCTTTGATGATCTCGGCAAGAAGTGAGATGAAATTCGTCTCAAACCACGAATCCTTGTGTAAAAATCATGGTTTATGGGTTCGGTGTGTCGTTGGTACAATACTGGTACTTGCGGCACTATATATATTCTGGACAGATAACTAGTTCAATAAGCAAAAAATACGAGAAATAACCGTGAAAGTAATCTTTGAGTCAACTATTACATCTCCTGAATGTGCCCAGAAAGGAGTAGATACATTCCAACGGTTGTCAAAGTGTAAAAGCTGAGCTACATTACTTAAACCAAAGCAAGGAGACTGTTGTATTTTTTGTTCATACGGAACAGTTCCCTGCACTCCAATCCAGAAATCAAGGCTCTTACTGTTCATCACAAGAACGCCTAACAAAAGCTCGAACCAAACAGCAAACTGTAGGCTAAGTAAACCCTTAGCCAAGAGGAGAAACATGAAATATATGTATACAATAGCAGGAGTACTTCTTTTAGGTTCTGCAAATGCAGAAGAGTACACTAAGGCTTGTCCGAGGATAAATAGTATGGAAGATAATGATACTTTTTAATATGATACATCTTTTAGCGGTTTTAAAGGTTAAAAGGCTCTTTTTTAAATCATTTTTGAATTCAAGAATAGTTTCTTCTTAAATATGTTAAAATTTCAAAAACTATTTTAGGAACTTTAATGTTACGTTTTGCTCCAAGTCCTACCGGTGATATGCATATCGGAAATCTTCGCGTTGCCCTTTTTAATTATATTCTATCTGTTCAAAAAAATGAAGATCTTATTATCCGTATTGAAGACACAGATAAAGAGCGTAATATCGAAGGTAAAGACAAGGAGATTATCGGTCTTTTGGATCTTTTCGGTATCAAATACAGAGATGTTATCTACCAAAGTGAAAACCTCAAGTATCATCGTGCGATGGGTCTTCAGCTTTTACATGAGAAGATAGCTTTTAACTGCTTTTGTTGTGCCAACACCTTAGAAGCCAAGCGTGAGCAAGCCAAAACAGATCGCAAAGCGTATCGATATGACGATGCCTGTCTTTCATTGACACCAGAACAGACAATAGACAATGAAGTGCCCTTCACGGTTCGTCTGCGTAAGCCAAGCGTTGATGTAGAATTTACAGACGCGATTAAAGGCAAGATGAGTTTTAAACCATCTGATATAGACAGTTTTATTATCCTACGTGCAGACAAGAGTCCTACTTATAACTTTGCCTGTGCTATTGATGATATGATCGCAGATATCTCTATGGTCATCCGTGGCGAGGATCATGTCTCTAACACACCTAAGCAGATCGCTATACGCGCTGCATTAAACTACACCAAAGAGATTGAATACGCGCACTTGCCTATAATCTTGAATGAGAGCGGTAAGAAGATGAGTAAGCGAGATGACGCTTCAAGTGTTAAGTGGATGTTAGAAGAAGGCTTCCTTCCTGCTGCTATTATAAACTATCTTATTCTGATCGGAAACAAGCCTCCTCAAAAGATCTTTGAACTTAAAGATGCTCTAGAGTGGTTTGACTTATCTAGAATTTCAAAAGCACCTGCCAAGTTTGACATGGACAAACTTCGTTTTATCAACAGAGAACACCTTAAAATGCTTGATGATGTTGAATTGTCACGATATGTCGGTTTTGCTGATAGAGATATAGGACAGCTTGCAAAGATCTATCTTGAAGAAGTTTCCACTACAAAAGAGTTACGTGAGAAGATCTCTTCTATCTTTGGTGAAAAAATCATACCCCAAGAGTTTGCAGATGCATCTGCAAAGATGAAAGAGACACTTCAGACTGCACCTTTCTTTGAAGAGTTTAATGATTTCAAATCATACATTATGAAAGAGAGCGGATTAAAAGGAAAAATGTTCTTTAAGCCTCTTAGAATCTTGCTTAGCGGCGCGGAGCATGGTCCTGAATTAGATGTCATGTATCCTTTTATTAAAAACTATTTAACGGAGATTGTAAAATGAGTATAGTTATGGAACTTATATCGGGTCTGTTGATGATTTTAAATAATCTAATCTTAGTCTATATGTGGATTATTATCATTGCCGCACTCTTATCGTGGGTCAAACCTGATCCATATAATCCTGTTGTTCAACTTTTATACCGTTTGACTCAGCCGGCTTATGCTTTGGTAAGAAGATATATACCTACTATGTTTAACGGAATTGATCTGGCACCCTTAGTCATTATCATCTCTTTACAAGTTATTCAAGTTCTTATCACGACTGCTATTCGGGCCATATGAAAAAGCTTCTGCTTCTTCTATCCCCTCTTGTTCTCTTTGCCCAAATCACACTAACACAATTGCAGAACAGTCCCAAGGGACATGTTCGTAACTTTAAGATCTGGCAATATATGGACACGAATGTCAGTTCGCAAGAAGCAGACGCTGCTTATTGTCTGGTTGACGGTTTTAATCAGAAGATATTTCGAAGATATGCCAAGAAGACTCTGGATAAAAGTATTAAAGAAGAGTACAGATGTTCTCGTCTAAAGCAGAAGTCCCTTCTCCAAGAGACAAATGCTTCTTGTGTGAACCACGCTCTTACTTTAAGAGACGCAATGAATCTAAACAAGGTGCAAAGGGGTAAACTCTGCAAGCTTTTAGATAAAGAGTATGCTTCAAAGAGTAAGTTGATTTTTCTTATGAACAGTGATAACTTTATCACAGATACACTCAAGAGCGGTACTCGAAATTATTTGAAGATTTTCAACTCTATCGGAACGAAGAACAGACAAAAATATTTTAATATTAAACTCTCAAAAGAGCATATAAATGCCTTAGCCACAGAAAAATCTTTTGAAAAAGCGATAAAGTATATCGTAACAGACTCCAAGATGCACAAGATGCAAGAGTCTTTACTTGGCCTCGATCCACATGAGCTGAGTGCTACATCACACTTCTTCTTGGGCTTAAATGCCTTAGGCTTTAAAGCCACAGATAAGGCCATCTCTTATTTTGACATCTCGCAGAAGAGAGCCTATTACCGTATAGATAAAGATAAGGCCCTTTTTTGGAAGTATCTTCTCAGCAAAGACGAATCTTTGTTAAAAGAGTTAAGTTTAAGCAGTGATATAAACATATATACCCTTTATGCCAATGAGAAGCTTCATCAGGAAGTAAGTAATTATTTCAGCAAGCAAAAACTGATTCATAAAGCATCAGAACTTAATTTGCAAGATCCCTTTGTCTGGGAAGAGACACTACTTAAGATTAGAGAGGCAGATGAGGAGGGATTGAACACATTGCTAGCAGAGCACTCAGGTGAAAAAGATGAGGTATTGCATGCCTTTATTTATGCTAAGAAAAAAAATTATAAAGAACATAATTATATAATGCCTTATAAAAAAGCAACCCAAGGGTTTAGTAATGATGACAAGGCTCTTATATATGCTCTTGCACGTCAAGAGAGCCATTTCATACCTTCGGCTCTTTCTCGTTCATATGCTATAGGCGTTATGCAGATTATGCCCTTTTTAATAAAGGCTCTGGCCAAAGAGAAAAAAGAGTCACCTAGTTTAGAAGATATGTTTAAGCCTGAGAAAAACATAGAATACGCAAAAAAACATCTTACTTATCTGCAAAAGCATCTATATCACCCCTTATTTATTGCTTATGCATATAATGGAGGGATTGGATTCACAAAGAAGCATCTTTTAAAAGGAAGTTTTCGTAAGGGAAGTTATGAGCCATTTTTAAGTATGGAACTTATGGCAAATACACAAAGTAGAGAATATGGCAAAAAAGTTTTGGCCAATTATGTCATCTATAAAAAGATATTAAAAGAAGAGATCAAGATCACTTCTCTTTTTCAAATGTTAACTGAGCCTTCCCATACCGATCGTTTTCGAATATAAGATTTATTTTTGCCGAGTCTGAGCCCTTGTATTTTACCAAATAGAAGTGATTCCACTGACTTCTAATAGGCATAGTACGGCGCAGCTTATCAGACTCATCTAGTTCAGTTATTTCTATAGCATCAACATAAGAGCTCTTATCTTCAGACGGCTTTTCATTCTCGCTCGTAAAAGGGTTTATCTCACCAAGGTCAAAGGCCGGCTGCTTTGTCTTATCATCAACTTCTTTTTCAGTAGGGCTTACTTGCATTTTCAGTCTGTAGTCAAGATTTCTCAAGCCATGTTTTTTAGGGTCATATGCATCTTCAATAATATACACGGCAACATAAAAATATTCATCCCCGCTATAAGTCTTCGGGTCAACATTATTAAGATATACAGCATGTAAGAGAGCCTTTGTCTCCATGTCTCTCATAAGTGAGGCCTTTTGCATATTGGATATGGACTTTTCATAATATGTATCTGTGGAAAAAAAGTCAAAGGCAGTTGTTCGTGAACAACCCGAAAAGAGTAAAACGCCGGCAATGGTTGATAGAGCTAAAAGTTTATTCATTAATATTCCTTGCTTGTATTATACATAAAGCAACTTTGAGTTTTTATAAGTTTCATTAGATATAATTTCTTTAATTTAAACAAGGGGCAGATCTACGTGAGGAAAAGGCTAGCAGTTGCATTTACCGGTCCATCAAATAGCGGTAAAACAACACTTATCATTAAGGTTGCCAATGCTTTAATAGACAGTGGTAAAAAAGTATCTATTATCAAGAATGATCCTAAAGACAAGGCCGTTTTTGACACACCTGGAAAAGATAGTTATAAGTTCTGTGAAACGGGAGCTGAGGTAGTTGTCACATCTCCAAACAAGACCACCCTCCTCTCGCCTAAACACAAAGAACTTGATGAGATGATCTCAATGTTCTCAGAGTTTGATATTTTACTGGTTGAAGGTCTTAAAAATCTTCCTCTTCCTCGTATAAGTGTTTTTAGACAGAAGATTGATGAAGAGTATTTTCCTTATATGAATGCTCTGGCAATCGATCACACCATAAATCCAAAGAATGAAAACATACCCAAAACAGTTGATCTGCTCGATCTTAATAATCCAAGCCAAGTCATTGACTGGATCTTAACCAACGCTAAGGAAATATAATGCAAAACATATTAGAAGCTATAGAAAAATCAGCAATCCGTATTAAAAAAGCAATTGATGTTAAAGACATCGGTTATTCTCAAGAGCAAAACAGCTCAGGCGAGACACAACTTCAATTAGATATCCAATGTGACCTTATCATTGAAGAAGAACTAAGCCATGTGAGCAGTGTTCATACCCTCGCTTCTGAAGAGAAGGAAGAGGTAATGCTCATTAATGATAAGGGCAGATACTTAATCGGTTTTGACCCTTTAGACGGTTCTTCTTTGGTAGATGTAAATCTAAGTGTCGGATCTATCTTCGGCATATATGAAAATGATTTTTCCGGATCAAATATGGTCGCTTCATGTTATGTAGTTTATGGTCCTCGTGTTGAACTTGTTTTTGCTTATGAGGGGAAGGTAAAGCTTTACCTTCTTCAAGCCGGTGAGTTTGAATATGTTAAAGAGATCCATTTAAAAGAAAAAGGAAACTTAAATGCTCCCGGAGGGACTCAGCAAAATTGGGAACCTTACCATAAAGAGATGGTAGATGGACTTTTTCAAGAGGGATACAGACTTCGTTATTCAGGAGGAATGGTTCCAGATCTTCACCAGATCCTTCTTAAAGGCGGTGGTTTATTCTCTTATCCGGGAACTTCTGACAGACCCGAAGGCAAACTTCGTCAAGTCTTTGAAGTCTTTCCATTTGCAATGATCTTTGAATATGCAGGCGGTGGCGCGATTGACGGGAAAGAGAGAGTTCTTGGACAAATTCCTAGACATGTGCATGATACAAGTCCATGTTTCTTTGGTTCAAACTATGAGATACAAAAAGTAAAAACAACGTATGCAAACGTCTAGCTCTTTTGAAGAACGCTTGGACAAGATGATCCAAGAAGTTCAAGAGTGTCAAAAGAGTAAGGGACACGCTTCGTGCATGAAGTGTGAGCATCTAATTGGTTGCGATCTTCGCAAAGAGTATGTCCAAGTCACCTATGAGAGTATGTCAAAGGGTGAAATTGGCGGATTTGAATTTTAAAAAAAGAAGGTAATACATGTCAACTACTAAAAACTATATCACTACACCAATTTATTATGTTAATGGGGAAGCTCATATTGGTCATGCCTATACAACCTTTATCGCCGATTCAATTGCACGTCACTCTAGACTGCAGGGACATGACACCTTTTTTCTAACCGGTACGGATGAGCATGGACAAAAGATCGAAGAGTCGGCTCAAAAAGCCAATAAACCGACTCAAGAGTTTGCTGACGAGATCTCAAAATCATTTAGAGACCTTTGGGATGAGTTTGATATCTCATATGACCATTTTATCCGTACAACAGATGAAGACCATAAGATCGGTGTTCAAAAAGCTTTTATGAAGATGTATGATAAGGGTGATATCTATAAGGGGAATTATGAGGGTCATTACTGTATCTCTTGTGAGACCTTCTTCCCCGAAACTCAGCTTATTGACGGTGAGTTTTGTCCAGATTGCGGAAAGCCTACTAATATCGTTAAAGAAGAGAGCTTTTTCTTTAAACTCTCTTCTTATGAAGACAAGCTTCTTAAATATTATGATGAGCATACGGACTTTATCCTTCCAAAATCACGCCGTAATGAAGTGATAAACTTTGTAAAAGGCGGACTTCGTGATCTATCTATCACACGTACAACCTTTAACTGGGGTGTAAAACTACCGGAAGAACTAAATGATGACAAGCATGTTATGTACGTATGGCTAGATGCCCTTTTGAACTATATTACGGCTCTTGGATACGGTAAAGATGAAGAGAATATGGATTTCTGGCCTGCAAATATACATATGGTCGGAAAAGATATCTTACGTTTTCATGCTATCTACTGGCCTGCATTTTTAATGAGTCTAGACCTTCCTCTTCCAAAGCATATCGGTGCACACGGATGGTGGACTAGAGACGGTGAGAAGATGTCTAAGTCTAAGGGAAATGTTGTTCAGCCTAAAGAGGTCGCAGACGCATACGGCTTAGAAAACCTTCGTTACTTCATGCTAAGAGAAGTTCCTTTCGGACAAGACGGAGACTTCTCCCAACGTGCCTTTATAGATAGGATCAATTCAGACCTAAGTAATGACCTTGGAAACCTCTTGAACCGTATTATCGGTATGAGCGGCAAATACTCTGACTTCAATATAGATTCTAAGGATGTGGCACGCCTGCATGAAAAAGAGCTGACTTCTATGAATGGCGTGATTGCCAACTTAGAGCCATTTTTAAATGAGCTGCAGACACACCGTTACCTGGAAGAGCTATGGAAACTCTTTGCTATCGGA
Source organism: uncultured Campylobacterales bacterium (assembly GCA_965602745.1). GTDB lineage: Bacteria > Campylobacterota > Campylobacteria > Campylobacterales > Sulfurimonadaceae. Next base: position 1,521 of record CBFDAB010000052.1, on the reverse strand, counting down.
AACAAGGCTATTGAAGAGCATGCTCCATGGGTAAAGATCAAAGAAGATAAAAAAGATGAGGCGCTTGCTACAGTCGCTCTTGTCGCAAACATCTTGGCCAAGGCATCTGTGATGCTTAACTGTATCATGCCAAATACGACGAAGACGATCTCTGAGGCACTTGGATTTGATATAAATACAGACTCATATACCTCTTTGATCTTGAATAAAGAGCTTTTAAAACCCTTTGTTATCTCAAAGGTACCGCCTCTTTTCCCTCGTGTTGAAGAGCCTTTGATGGAACAAGCTCCTGCTTCACAGCCCGAGCCAAAGGCTCAAAACATCATTAAGATAGAAGAGAAAAAAGAGAGCACTATGGAGATAGACAACCTTATCACCATTGACCAGTTCTTTGAAACATCTTTAAAGATCGGTACGATTTTACAGGCCGAAGAAGTTCCAAAAAGTAAAAAACTTCTGAAGCTTCAAGTTGATATCGGGGAAGAGAATCCACGTCAGGTTGTAGCTGGTATTAAAGAGTTTTATTCAGCAGAGTCTTTAGTAGGTACACAGGTCTGTGTTGTTGCTAATTTAAAGCCCGCAAAACTGATGGGTATGCTTTCTGAAGGCATGCTGCTGGCCGCAAAAGATGAAGACGGTCTTAGTTTGATGCGTCCTGAGCATAAACGTAAGGCGGGCAGTTCAGTCGGATGAATCTGGCAAACCTTACGGCCTTAGTTGAGGGCAAACTAACTAACTCTCCTAGCATTACCCTCTTTGAAGATGTTAGTTTTGAAGCATCCAAGGTAAAGCGTGGTGATCTTTTTGTCGCACTTAAACATGAAGAGATAGAAAAGGCTGTTTTAAACGGTGCATATGGTATTTTATTTGAAGGGCCAACGCAGATAAGTGATCAAGAGATCGCCTGGATTAAGGTTGAGTCAATCAACAATGCCCTGCTTCGACTTTTACGTTTTCATATCATGGAAAAATCACCTCAGGTTTTTTATTGCGATCAGATATCTTTAAAGCTTGCAAGTCAGATCACAACCTCAAATAACCTACTCGTCCTAGATAAGACTTTAAAAGAACATATACAAGAGTTATGGCGACTTGAAGAGGATCAATACCTTCTTTTTTGCCCACAGAACATTAATTTTCAACTCTTTGTGGATGCTAAACCTATCTCTACAGTTCCCAACTCTGAGATGAATATTATCGAACAGACCCTATTTGAGACCTCTTTTATTTATGATGACACCTATTATGAGCGTCAACTCTTGTCACCATTTTTTATACCCTATTTAGAATCCATCTTATACTTTTTCAAACAAAAAAAGATCAAATATCAGCTTAGAAACTTTAGCCCTATAAATCACTTTCAACCTGTTTTTACGAATATCCATCTTCAGGTTAAAGAGTTTGGAAAGAGTGATAATGTTTTGATCTTTGAGAGTGACTTTGACTTAATCAAGGCACAAATAAATTTTTTGGAGAGACAGGCGAATTGGGCAAAGATCATTTATCTTATACCCCAAAGCA